>CADCWP010000205.1:388-18407 GCA_902806425.1 uncultured Truepera sp. | reverse complement strand
CCGTAAGAGCTTGACGCGCACCCCCCTGAGTGCTTAAAGTAACGTACGCACGTACAGCAAGGTGTGTAATTGGCTTCATATAGTACAACATTTGGTAGACGCCCTTTCAGGAGGTTCCGGTGAACGAGCCACAGACAGCCGTAGCGCTCAGTGATTTTGACGACCACGCAGTCACTATTGCCAAGCGGCAGTATTTTCAGCCAGGGGACGACGATTTGGCGGGACTTTTCAGGCGTGTTGCGGCTTGGGTTGCGACACCGGAGGGGGGCGAGCGGGCCCACTTCGAGGAGAAGTTTTTTAACCTGATGGCCTCCAAACGCTTTTGCCCCGGCGGGCGCGTGCTCGCAGGCGCAGCGACGGGTCACGGCAACGTGCTCAACTGCTTTGTGCAGGACGGTTCGCCCGAAACCGTCGGCACCGACGCCTGGGTGATGCACCTGGCGACCAAGCTGGCGCTCGTAACTAAAGTTGGCGGCGGTAACGGCCTCTGCCTCGACACGCTGCCCGCCAAACGCCCCTACAGTGCGCGCGCCGGGCGTCTCTACCTCACCATCTCCGCCGCGCACCCAGACTACGCGAAGGTCAAATCCGGCACCTACATGGACCTGGTCCACGGCAAATACGTGAGCAAGGGCTACCGTTACGCGTCATTTGTAGAGCAAGACGAGGTGCCCGACGCACTGCCCACTGTGATGGTCGGCGACGCTGTCGAGGACATCTGGGGGGGTGCGGAGGGCGCGGTCGGCGCTATTCTTAGGGAGACGACATCCTCCTCGACCTCTCAGGGCTCCGCGCCGAGGGCACGCCGGTCAAGGGCTCAGGCGGCACAAGCAGCGGGCCGTCGTCGTTCGCAGTCGAGGTCTTTGACAACTTCGCGCTCTGGGCGTCGCTGGGTGGGGCGGCTCATGCGGGGCCGGTCGCCACGCTGCGCTACGTATTCGCCCCGACGCTGCGGGTTATCCGGCAGGGCGGGACGCGGCGTGGCGCGGGCATGGCGACGATGTCGGTCACGCACCCCGACATTCAAGATTTCATTACCTGTAAAGACTTGGCGCGCGAGGAGCAAGAGGGTGATATCAGCACCTTTAATATCTCGGTGCTGGTCTCGGACGCGTTTATGGAGGAGGCCAAAACGCGCTCGGCAGGTGTGTTGCAAGACGTCGCTGAGCACGCCTGGGGGACCGGTGAACCGGGCCTGATCTTCATCGACCGGATCAACGCCTATAACCCCATGCGCGGGGCGCTCGGCGACATCAAGGCCACCAATCCTTGCGGGGAGATACCCCTATTCCCCGGCGAACCCTGCGACCTAGGCGCGATCAACCTGGCGCAGTACGTCGAGACGCAAGACCGAGGTCTGGACGGCTTTGACTGGGCAAGCTTCCGTGAGGACACCGAGACCTGCATCCGCTTCCTGGACAACGTTCTAGGCGTCAACCGCTTCGCCTTGGATGACAACCGCAGCATGAGCATGAAACTTCGGCGGTTGGGGCTGGGCATCATGGGACTGGCCGACGCACTTATCAAGATGGGCCT
The DNA here is from genome assembly GCA_902806425.1 of uncultured Truepera sp. Taxonomy (GTDB): domain Bacteria; phylum Deinococcota; class Deinococci; order Deinococcales; family Trueperaceae; genus Truepera. The sequence continues at coordinate 16,871 of CADCWP010000205.1, read as the reverse complement.
CCGCTACGACGCGCCGGAAGGCCGGGCGGCGGCCCTAGCCATCATCACCGAACTGCGGGAGAGCGCGACGCGGGCGAGTCAGGAGCTGGCCGAAACGCGGGGGGCGTTTCCAATGTTTGACGACTCCGACTTGGAGACCCCGCGCCGCAACGTCGCTCTTTTGACCGTTGCCCCGACCGGCACGACAAGTATGCTCATGGGCGTTTCTTCGGGCGTCGAACCGATCTTCGCGCCCTTTATCTACCGCAAGATCGGTGATTCGTACGCGGCGCTGGTGTCGCCGCTGTTCCGGGAGATGTTGGAGCAGCATCCGCCTCACCCCGACTGCACCAAAAACGGTGCCTGGGACTGGGACCGGGTCGTCGAGGCGGTGCAGAACAATCACGGCAGCGTGCAGGGCATCCCCTTCATCCCCGAAGCCGTGCAGCGCACCCTGGTCTGCGCTCACGACATCGCGCCGGGCGCGCATGTGCTGATGCAAGGGACCGTGCAGAGCGCCTTTGACGCGGGCGGGCAGCAGGTCGCCAACAGCATCTCCAAGACCATCAACATGCCGAACCACGCAAGCGTCAACGACGTGTACGACGCCTACAGCCAAGCGTTCGACACGGGCTGCAAGGGCATCACCGTCTACCGCGACGGGTCTCGGCAGTTTCAGGTGCTCTCAACCAAAAAGAGCGACAGCAAAGCCGAGAAAAAAGCCGACGCGCAGGCTAGACCCGCCCCGGTCCAGACCCCGGCTCCGGCTCCCGCGCCGCAACCCCGGCTCCCCGGCGAACCGCTCTTCGACCGGCCCGGACGGTTGGTCGGCTTTACCGATTCCGTCAAGCTGACGACCTCGAGCGGGGAACGCCGCAGCTTCTACCTCACCGTCAACAAGCAAGACGACCTGCCCACCGAGGTCTTTATCCAGTCGGGTAAGGGCGGCGAGGAGATCATGGCCGACTCCGAGGCGCTCGGACGCGTTATCTCCATCGCGCTCCAATACGGCGTCCCGGCGGAGGCTATCGTCAAGACGCTGCGCGGCATTAACGGCGGCATGTACGGCTCGTATCAGGGCCGGATGGTCGCGTCCAAAGCCGACCTCATCGCGGTGGCGCTCGAGACCGCCGGGGTTGAGAGTCCTACGCTCGTAAGCGCCAACTGCCCGGAGGGGTGCGGCGGTCAGCTCGTTCGTGAAGAAGGCTGCGTCAAGTGCTACACCTGCGGGTACAGCAAGTGTGGCTAGATCAGCTTGGGTAGCAACTTAAATTTAGCCCCGTGCAGAACATCTTGCACGGGGTTTGCATTTCACAGTGCGTTTAGCAGTTTCAAAGCATGGTGAAAAAGATTGCGGTTTTTGGCCCGCTAAGCACGTCTCAACCGCGCAGCGCAGGCGACCTCTGCCCTGCTCCTAGCCGGATGCTTCCCTACGCCTCACTGTGCGCCTAAACGCTCCGCCTCAGCTTGAAAAAAACGGTAGGTGGCGTTAGCGGGCTCGAGGTCCAGCGCCCGCGCGTACGCTTCTTCGGCCTCCCCGTAGCGCTGCCCCTCGAACGCCAGCCGCCCCAGCCAACCCCAAGCGTCGGCGTAGGTGGGGTCTCCTTCGGTCGCCGTCTCAAAAGCAGCTTGCGCCGCCTCCAGGTCGGCCGCTCCATACGCCCGCACACCCTCGTTGAACGCCGCTACCGCTTCCGGCCCAAGGCCCTGTTGGGCTCTGGCGACCTCGAGAAAATACTGCGCGCTCTCGTCATCCGGGTCGAGCGCGACGACCCGCTCCCAGAGGCGCACCGCCCGCCCGACCTGCCCGGACTCCTGCAAGCTGCGCGCGGCCCAGCTCGCCGCCTCCGGGTACTGTGGGTTGGCGTCGCTCGCCTCCACAAAGCGCTCGGCCGCCTCCCCGACCTGGCCCCGGTTGTAAAGCTCCTGACCCGCGTAAAAAGCGCGTCCCGCCGGCGTGCCCCACCGCCCCTGAGCTTCGGCGAGCGTCAGATAGTAGGCAGTCTGCGGGTCCTCCGGATTGCGCGCGAGTAGGGCGCGCCAGAAGCGTTCGGCGAGCTTCGGACGACCCAGCTCGAGCGCCACGCGTCCCGCCCACGAAAACGCCTCCTCGAAGTCGGGGTTGACGTTAGCGGCGCGGGTAAACGCCTCCAGCGCCACGACCTTCTGCCCTGCGTTATAGGCAGCCAGCCCGTCGTTAAAGGCGCCCGTCGAGGCCGCGCCGAAGGTGAGCTGCTGCCGACTCCTCTGCACGTAGTAGCGCGCCGTGGGGTCGCCCGGCTTTAACTCGAGGACGCGCCGCCAGTACCGCTGAGCCACCCTTGATTGGCCCTGCTCTAGAGCGATGCGTCCAAGCCAGGTCACCGCCTCCACGTTCCTTGGATTGAGTTCCAAAACGCGCCTGAAGACCGACCCAGCACCCTTCAGGTCACCGGCGCTGTAGCGCGCGTACCCGAGTTCGCGGCCCGCCTCGCTGAGCGCGGCCAAGGCGGCGGCGTCCAGGGTGCCGCCCGCGTCCAGATACGCGCTCCACACCTCCCAAGCGCGCGAATCCCACGACAGAGCGCTGTAGGTTTCGGCTAAAAAGCGCAGCACCTCCAGGTCCTGCGGGGCGAGGTCGCGCGCCTCCTCGCCAAAGTCAATCGCGTCGCGCCAGCCGGGGTTGTCCGGGGTAGGGAGGAGGCCGCTCGAGCGCGCCTCTAAAGCCGCCACCTGCGCCTGGGCCAAAAGCGAAGCCGCGTCGGCCGCCGCGCCCTCACCGGTCTCTACCGGGGGCTGCGTCGGCGTCACGGTGATCTGGGCCAGCACGGTACCTGAGAAACCTGTGGCTAGTAAAGCCGTGCCCGCCAACAGCGTCAGCAGAAAAACCGTCCGCCCGTTCATAAGGCCCTCTCCATAGGGTCAGTGTAGCGCGCGCTGCTTAGCGCCGGGTTAACGCAGCTTGCGCCGGGTGCTGCTACACTGGACGGTATGTTCGAGAGTTTGGGCGATAGATTACAGGGCGTTTTCGACTCCCTGCGCGGGCGTGGGCGGCTGACCGAAGTCGAGGTCAAGGCGGCCCTGCGCGAGGTGCGGGTCGCGCTTCTAGAGGCGGACGTCAACTTAGAGGTCGCGCGCGACTTTACCAAGCGCGTTCAGGAAAAGGCCATCGGCTCCGACACCCTGATGTCGCTACAACCCGATCAGCGCGTGATCGCCATTGTTCACGACGAGCTTGTAGAGCTTTTGGGCGGCAAGGCCGCGCAGCCCAACCTCAAAAACGAGGCGAACGTCTGGATGCTCTTGGGCCTTCAGGGCGCGGGCAAAACGACCACCGCGGGCAAACTTGCCTACAAATATAAGTCGCAGGGACGACGGCCCCTGCTGATCGCCGCCGACACGCAGCGCCCCGCCGCTAGAGAGCAGCTCCGGGTTCTGGGGAGGCAGATCGGCGTGCCGGTTTTAGAAGTCGAGGACGGCGAGACCCCCGAGCGCACCAAAGCGCGGCTGGGGGAGTATCTGCGGGCGAACTACCGCGACCTGGTCATCGTCGACACCGCCGGACGTTTACAGATCGACGAAGCGCTGATGGACGCGGTCGCCGACCTTAAAGAGGCGCTGGGGCCGAACGAGACGATGCTGGTGATCGACGCCATGACCGGGCAGCAGTCGTTGCCGGTGGCGCAGGCGTTCGACGCGCGCGTCGGTATCTCGGGCCTGATCATGACCAAGCTCGACGGGGACGCGCGCGGTGGGGCGGCGCTGTCCGCCAAGCACGTCACCGGCAAACCCATCTATTTCGCCGGGATGAGCGAGAAGATCGACGGTTTGGAGCCCTTCCACCCCGACCGCGTCGCGGGCCGCATCCTCGGTATGGGCGACGTGCTGACCCTGATCGAAAAGGCCAAGGTCTTAGAGGGTGACGATGAGGACGGTCCCGCCAGCCTCAAGGACTTTACGCTCCAGGACATGCTCACGCAGATGCGCAAGATCAAGCGGATGGGCTCGTTTACCGACATCCTCAAGATGGTGCCGGGCGCGAGCAAAATGATGCCGCCGGGAACCGAGATCGACGAGGGCGAAATCGGCCGCATCGAGGCGATCATCTCGAGCATGACCGATAAGGAGCGCCGTCAGCCGAAACTGCTGAACGCGAGCCGCCGCAAACGCATCGCCGCCGGTTCGGGGACGAGCGTACAGGACGTGAACCGACTTATGAAAAACTACGAGCAGATGAAAAAACTGATGAAGCAGTTTGGCCGCCGTCCGCCGCGCAATCTGCCGGGGGGGCGGGGATTGGGCCGTTAGGGTCGCGCCGTACTGTGTGACTTGGGCCAGCTACTGCTGCGTCACTGAACGGACAAGTGGGCTAAAACCTACAGGTCACGGGCTACCGGCTCCAAAATGGTGAGCCCGCCGGTCGGAAGAGGCAAGTCGGTAGCACCCAACCTCGAGACCTAAAATCTGCTAAGCTGGCAAGGTTGCCTGGACACACCGGGCTGTACGCACCCTTTATTTACGGAGGAAGTATGGTTAAGATTCGCCTGATGCGCTTAGGCGCGAAGAAAAACCCGCACTACCGCGTCGTCGTCGTTGACGTTCGCAAGCGCCGTAGCAGCGACTATATCGAGCTGCTCGGCTACTACGACCCACGCGAAACGGTCGAGACGCCTCTAAAGATTAACACCGAGCGGGCGCAGCACTGGCTTTCGCAGGGCGCGCAGCCGACCGATACCGCGCTGAGGCTTCTCGAGCGCGCCGGTGTGCAGGCCGGTAGCGTCAAGGTCAAACAAGGCCGCGCCTACACGGCGCGCACCGAAGCGGCTGCGCGGAGCGCCTAAGTAGCCTATGGTGACCGAACTCGTCGCGTTCGTGGTGCAGAACCTGGTTTCTGAACCCGAACGGCTCGAGATCACCACGCGGGAGGGCGCGCAGGGTCTTTTTATCGAGATTCGCTGTGCACCTGAAGACGCGGGGCGCATCATCGGACGAGGTGGGCGCACCATCAACAGTATCCGCACGCTCGCGCGGGCCGCCTCTGAAGGGCAGGAGCGCGTCGAGGTGCAGCTCTCAAACCCTTAAATTCGTGACGTTACCTGAAAACCACGTCCTGCTCGGCACGCTGGGCAGGACGTTTCAGCTTGAAGGGGGCCTGCGCTTTTACGCCCTTGGGGACGCCGAAGCCGCAGCCATCAAAGAGCTAGGGCGCGTGTTCATCGAAAATTTCGGCGAGCGCGCCGTCGCCCGTGTGCGCCCGGTCGGGTCGCAGCTCATCGTCTACTTCGTCGGCTCGAGCACCCCGCAGCAGGCGCAACCTCTGGTCAACGCGGACGTCTACGCCGCCAAGGACGCCCTACCCGAAACACCCGCACACTACCTGGACTTACTCTTAGACCTGCCTGTTATCGTCGACGGGGAGCCGTTCGGTGAGGTTGTCGAGGTCATCCCGGCGGGCAGCGACATCGGACAGGACGTACTCGTCGTCGAGGCCGGTGGGCGCGAGGTTTTGATCCCCTTGCAGGCGGACTATGTGACGATCACCGAGGCTGGGGTGACGCTCACCGAACCGCCGGAAGGACTCTTGGAGCTTAACGCCGACTAGCTTATGAACTACACCGTTCTAACGCTTTTTCCGCACCTCATCCGTCCCTGGACCGAGGAGGCGTTGCTGGGCCGCGCGGCTAAAGCCGGACTGATCTCGTTCGACCTGCGCGACCTGCGCGACTACTCCGGCAACCGGCACCGCCGCGTCGACGACACGCCGTACGGGGGTGGGGCCGGGATGGTTATCCGGGTAGACGTGGCCGCTAGAGCACTCGCCGACATTAGAGAGCCCGACGAGACGATCCTGCTCACACCCGCCGGGGAACCGCTGACGCAGCCTCTGGTCGAGCAGCTGGCGACCAAGTCGCACCTCTGCCTGCTCTCGGGCCGTTATGAGGGCTTCGACGCCCGCACCGAGGCGCTCGTCACGCGTGAGGTCTCGGTCGGTGACTTCGTGATGATGGGCGGCGAGGTGGCCGCGCTCGCGCTCATCGAGGCGACGGCGCGGCTTTTGCCGGGCGTTCTGGGCGACGCCGAAAGTCACGCCCAGGACTCGTTTACGACCGGGCTGCTGGATTACCCGGAATACACGAGGCCCCTGGAGTTCGACGGTCTTCAAGTCCCCGACACCCTGTTGAGCGGCCACCACGCTAACGTGACCCTTTGGCGGCGAGAACAGGCCCTGCTGAGGACATTGAAGCGTCGTCCGGAGCTGCTAGACAAGGCTGCGCTGACCGAACAAGACGTGCGTTTTCTCGAGCAAAAAAAAGCGGCCCTGTAGAGCCGCCTAGGTTGCGTGTTTAGGCGCTCAGTTGCCGCCCTCGCCCCCCGCGCCGGGGTTGGCGGCCTGAATCGCCGCAATGACCTCCTCAGTAATGTCCGGCACGCTGCCGTCTTCCGCGTAGATGACGAGCCTCGAGGCTTGAGCGACGTCGTAGTTCAGAACAAGTGTGTAGCCGTTTTCCTGAGCGAGCCCCTGAATAATCGTATTGATCTCCTCTTCGGCGGGAGCGGCGGCGGCTTCGACTTCTCTCTGGTAACGCTCCTGCGTCTCTTGCAGGGTGCGTTGCGAAAGCTCTAAAGTGTTCTGCTCTTCGGCGCTCAGTTCCTCGCCCGCGTTGGCTCTAGCTTGCAAGGGTTGCAAGTCGGTGGCAATCTGTTGGAGTTCGGTTCTGGCCTGTTCGGTGAGCTGCGCAGCTTCCTGACCGGCGGGGTGCGCGGCGAGCACCGCTCCGCTTCGCACAAAGGCGATGCTGAGCGCGCCCTCTTGGGCACTGGCAAGTGAGAACAGAGCTAGAAGGGTAAGGGTAGCTAAAAGGGCTTTTCTCATAGCGCCGAGTCTACCAAGGGTTAAATGAGAAGGTGGCGCGGCGCGCCTGGGTTAAGCGGAGGCAAACCACGCAGGCTTGGTGGCGTAAACCGAACTCAGCAGATGCCCAAAATCGCACGGCCTGATGTTTCGGCCAAACCTATACTGACGCGGTGCTGACCGTCCTTACGCTGGCGCTTTTGGGCGCGCTTATAGGTTCGTTTGCCAACGTGGTCATCTACCGGCTGCCGCGGGGCGAGTCGGTGGTGTTTCCGGGTTCGCACTGCCCACACTGTGGTCGCGCGTTAGGGGCGCTCGAGCTCGTCCCGGTCGCGTCGTGGGCCGCGCTCGGCGGGCGCTGCCGCGTCTGCAAAGCTGGTATCTCGGCGCGCTACCCACTCGTCGAGACGCTTATGGCGCTCGGCTTCGCGGCGCTGGCGCTCCGTTATCCGGTGGAGGTCTACGGGCTCACCGTCTTTCCACTTCTGGCTCTTTTCGCGCTGCTCGTCATCCTCTTCGCCATCGACTTGGATACCCATCTCCTACCCGACGCGCTGACCCTTCCGGCCTTGGGCGTTGCACTCTTAGGTACACTGCTGTACGCGCCGGGGAGCGGTCTGCCTACAATGACGGACGCGCTCTACGGAGCGTGTCTGGGCGCTGGAGTGCTGGCACTGCTCAACCGTCTGGGCGCGCTCGTGCTGAGGCGCTTTCGGGATACTAGAGAGCGGCTCTGGCCCATCGGGATGGATCAGGTGAACGTCGCAGCACCCTTAGGAACGCTCGGCTGGCCCTTCGGATTTGTGGGTGCCGCGCTGTCCCTGGCTCTAAACGCTCTCACGCGCCGCACGCTGCGGCTGCCGGAACTGCCCCTCTACGCGCTGTGGCTCATTGCGGTAACGGGGCTGACGCTGCTGCGGCCAAACCCGCTCTCGGCTGTTTCCGGCTCACTGGTCGCGGCGGGCGGGACGGCGCTGGTGGGGGCGCTCTACTGGTGGCTCCACGACTTGGGCAGGCCTACCGACGAGATAGCGGAAGAGGAAGATGAACCGGTGGCGATGGGTTTCGGCGACGTGAAGCTGGCCGGGGTACTCGGCGCGCTGCTCGGCGCGCAAAATCTGCTAGTGGCGCTTTCTCTGGCGTTCGTTTTCGGCGCGGTGGGTGGACTTATCGGCAAGGCGTTAGGTGGCGGGCACGTCGTGCCGTTCGGGCCGTATCTGGTGTCAGGCGCTCTAGCGGCGCTCTTTTACGGTGGGCCGCTCGTCGGTTGGTATCTGGGGTTGCTCGGATTTTAGAACGCCCTGAAGCGGACAAGTGCAGCGGAAGCCAGAGCTATGACGTGGAAGCTGTTGCAGGGGCAGTCAGTCCCGAAGCCCTTGCACCGGCGAGGCTCGAGCCGACCACGCCGCCCACGACAAGGGTTGCTTTACGCATGAAGATGCATATATAGTCGCGTTTCCGGGCTTTTATGCCCCAGTCTCGTGGTAGGACGTGTTTATGGCTTTAGAGACCGTGTCACCCGTTATCGTAGACAGCTTGCAGGGGCGTGATCTGCTCTCGCTCGGCGACCTCAGTCGGGACGAGTTCAGTGGGCTGTTGGAGAGCGCGCTCACCCTCAAGAAGGGGTGGAAGCGCGGCGACCGCCCGAGACTTTTGGACCACAAAACGCTCGCCATGATCTTCGAGAAGCAGTCCCTGCGGACGCGCTCGACCTTCGACATCGCCATGTACCAGCTCGGTGGGCACTCGGTCCTTTTAAGCCAGAACTACATCGGCTGGGGTGTGCGCGAGACGATCAAAGACGTGGCGTACAACCTGGGGCGCTGGGTCGAGGGCATCATGGCACGCACCTACGGTCACGGCACGCTTTTGGAGCTGGCTGAGCACGCGAGCGTGCCCGTTATCAACGGTTTGTCGGACCTTTTACACCCGTGTCAGCTGACCGCCGACTATCTAACGCTTAAAGAGGCGTTCGGGGAGTTGGGTGGCGTGAAGGTCGCCTTTGTCGGAGACGGCAACAACGTCTGCAACTCGCACCTGAACGCGGCGGCCCTGACGGACGTGAGCCTGACCGTCGCCTGCCCGGAGGGGTTTGAACCGGACGCGGGCGTGCTGGAAACGGCGAGAGCCAAGGGCGCGGACATCACCCTCGTCCACGACCCGCGCGAAGCCGCTGAGGGCGCCGACGTGCTCTACACCGACGTGTGGATCTCTATGGGGCAAGAGGAGGACACCGCGCGCCGCCGCGAGGCGTTCTCCGGGTACACGGTGACCTCGGCGTGGCTGGAGGCCCTCTCCCCACGCGGCGTCTTTATGCATGACCTGCCCGCGCACTACGGCGAGGAGGTCACCGAGGAGGTCGTCTACAGCCCCCGAAGCCGCGTCTTCGACCAGGCCGAGAACCGCCTCCACGCCCACAAAGCCATTCTCTTTCAACTTCTGCGCGACTGATGGCATCCGAACGCGTCAGGGTCGGCATCCTCGGGGCGAGCGGCTACGGCGGCGCGGAGCTGTTGCGCCGTCTGCTTACACACCCGTTCGTCACGGTCTCAGGCGTCGCCAGCCGTCAGTTTTTAGGGCAGCCGGTAAGTGCCTGTTGGCCACAGTTGGTTGGTGTCAGCACGCTTGAGTTCGACAACACGGACGCCGTGATCGGCGGGTGCGACGTGGTGTTCTGCGCCACGCCGCACGCCGAGACCGCGCCACTCGCCAAAAAAGCTTTAGACGCGGGCAAGAGGGTGATCGACCTCTCCGCCGACTTCAGGCTGTCGCCGGAGGATTATGAGCTGTGGTACGGGCCGCATCCGTACCCCGAACTCTGCGACCGCGCTGTCTACGGCCTCACCGAACTCCACCGTGACGAGCTCAGCGGCGCTGAGCTGGTGGCCGTTCCCGGTTGCAACTGCACTGCGGCAAACCTGGCGCTGGCACCGCTGGCCGCTCACGGCCTTTTGGGTCCCGACATCACCGTCACCGTCATCACCGGCGTATCGGGCGCGGGGCGGAGCGCGTCGCTAGGGTTTCACTTTCCCGAAGTCAACGAGAACGCCAAACCCTACAAAGCGGCCGGGACGCACCGCCACACCGCCGAGATCGAGGACACGCTCGGGCGCGTGCGGGCGTACGGGCGGCAGGTCAGGACGCGTGGAGACTTCGCCAAGCCCACGGTGAGTTTTACGCCGCACCTCGTCCCAATGACGCGGGGCATTCTGGCGACCTGTACAACACATCCGGATACGGACGGACTGAGCGACGAGAAGCTGCTTGCCCTGTACCGGGGGTTTTACGACGGCGAACCGCTCGTCACGGTACAGGGTGACCTGCCCCAGACCAAAGCCGTCTGCGGGGGCGACCGGACGCTGGTCAGTGTGCGTCTGGATGGGCGCAGCGGGCAGATCACGGCGTTCGCGGCACTCGACAATCTCGGCAAGGGCGCAGCGGGAGGAGCGGTGCAGGCCTTTAATGTGGCGCTGGGGTTGGACGAGACAGCGGGGCTCTTTACACAAGGGGTGTGGCCGTGAGGTTGCCGCAGGGTTTTAGGACCGCTGCCGGAACGGCGGGGCTCAAAGTCTCGGGCAAGCCGGACTGCGCCTTGATCGTCGCCGACGCGCCGCTGCGGTGGGCGCTGGCGGCGACGACCAACACGCTCGAGGCCGCCTGCGTCACCCGCAACCGAGGGCGCTTAAAAAGCGAGGGGCCGGTGCGCGCGGTCGTCATCAACAGCGGCAACGCGAACTGCGCCACGGGGGCGCGTGGGGTGCGCGACAATGACCTCTTCGCCACCACCGCCGCCGCCGCGCTCGGCGTACCATCCGACGACGTTTTGACGGCGAGCACCGGCATCATCGGAGAGCCCTTGCCGGTAGAGAAGCTGGAGCGCGTCCTCCCCATCGTGGCCGCCCACCTGAGCGACGACGCGGCGACCCTGGCGCGGGCCATCCTGACAACCGACCTGGTCGAAAAGACCGCCGAGGTGACCCTGGAGAGCGGCGCGCGCATCGTCGGCGTCGCCAAGGGCTCGGGGATGATCCACCCGAACATGGCGACGATGTTCGGGTTTGTCCTGACCAACGCCGACCTGCCCCAAGGGGCGCTGCGAGCGCTCTGGGGGGACGTCGTGAGCAAAAGCTTTAATCAGGTCACCGTCGACGGCGACACCTCGCCCAACGACATGGCGTTTTTGCTCGCCAACCCACAGGTCGCGGTCGACGAGGGCGAGTTCGCTTGGGGTCTGACGCAGGTCGCACAGGACTTGGCGAAGAAAATTGCCCGTGACGGCGAGGGCGCGACGAAACTTCTGGACGTTCAGGTCACGGGGGCTGAAACCGACGCCGAGGCCCGGCGGGCGGCGCGGGCGGTTGTGTTGAGCCCGCTTGTAAAGTCCGCAGCGCACGGCAACGACCCGAACTGGGGGCGCATCCTGAGCAGCGTCGGGGCGTCCCGTGTGGCGCTCTCCTTGGACGCTGTGAGCATCCGCGTGCAGGGCGTCGAGGTCTACCGGGGTGCGCCGGGGCGGTTCAGCGCAGCGGAGGTCTCAGCGAAGATGGTCGCCGAAACGCTCGAGGTCCGTGTGGACCTGGCCGTCGGTACGGGCTCGGGGCGCGCCTGGGGCTGCGACCTCTCGGCGGAGTACGTGCGTATCAACGCCGACTACCATACCTGAGTACTCTACAGCTCCCCCGGTCGCTCCCTGACGTGAGGCAGCGGCACCTCGGAGACGCTCCTCCGCCCTCCCACCACAAATACGGCGAACGCGAGGGCCATGATGGCCGCCGACACCCCGTAGACAGTGAAGATACCGAACCACTCGAGCACAGCCCCGCTGAGCAGCGCGCCGACGATCTGACCGCACGCCATCGCCGAGGCGAGCAGCCCCTGCGCGGTCGCCAGCTGCTCCGAACCGACGCGCTCGTGGAGAAGCGCCATTGCGGCGATCAGGTAAAAGCCGAACGAGAGGCCGTGCAGCAGCTGCACACCCAAGACCCACGTGGTCGAGGGGGCGACCGTATAGAGAAGTAGGCGCACCGCAAAAACGCCGAGCGCCACCCTGTAGAGCCGCCCACTCCCCAAACGTTCGACGAGTCGGCCTCCCCAAAAAAGCACCGGGAACTCGCTTATCGCCGCGACCGCGCTCGCTACCCCGAGAAACGCCGAGGTCGCCCCCAGCTCTTGGACGTAAAGCCCAAAAAGGGTGAACACGGGCGTGTTGCTCGTAAAAAGAAGAAAGGTGACGAACAGGAGGAGCTGAAGGTCGGGGCGACGCCACAGCTGCGCGGCACCTTGGCGGCGCCCATGGCGGTGCGCCCCCCGCCGCGCGGGCAGCCCCAGCGTGGCGGCGCAGGCCGCCGTGAGGGCGGCGGCGTAAGCGAACAAAAAAAGGGATGAGACCCCCCTCCCCATCGCCGCGCCGACCAGCCAGACGACCAGGGTGTACCCGACCGAACCCCAGACGCGCAGCCTGCCGAAACTTGTCCTCTCCTCCGCGCCGAGGGTGACGCCGTAGCTGTCGAGCAGGGGGGCGGCGGTGGTACCGAGAAGGGCGAAAACAGAGATCAGCAGGACAACCTGCGGGAAGCTGGAGGCACCGGTAAGAAAAAGTCCTACGGTCGCTGCGCTCAGCAGCGCGACGCGCAGAAGCAGGCGGTGGGCGTTCCAAGCGTCTGCCAAAGACCCCCAGACAGGGGCGAGAAGGGCCATCCCGAGCGGCAAAATGGCGTTTAGGACGCCGATCTGCGTACCGCTCAGGCCCAAGCGCTGATAGTACAAGACGATGTAGGGACCCCAGCAGGCGATGCCCGCGTAGTAAGCGAAATAGGCGGCGGACATCCAGAAGGCGGGTCGAAAGGGAAGGTGCATTTAGCCTCTAAAGGTAGTAGCTGGAAACATAGTGACCTCGTCCGGGCGACTGTAAGCTTCTATACTAGGTGAGTATAAGAGCAAAAGCACCTCTGGACGCGCCACCACGTGGGTAAAGTCGGCCCAAACAGGTCAGCTCACAGCCCGAGCCTCCTGGTCGTCGTCCGCTCTAACAGGTAGCGGTCGTGGGAGACCAAGATCAGCGTTCCCGGAAAGTCCAGCAGGGCGGCCTCAAGCATTTCCACGCTGACGTAATCGAGATGCGTCGTCGGTTCGTCCAAAATCAGTACGTTGGGCTTTTGTACGATCAGCTCGACCAAACGAACTTTCCGCTTTTGCCCCTCGCTCAAGTTTGCTAGCGGACGCGCGAACGCCTCGCCGGAGACGCCGAGCGCCCCGAGCAGGGTGCGGGCGTGAGGATGCTCATCCCTGGCAAAACGCGCCGCGACAGCTTCGGCGTCGTGCAGGTCGTCCCAGCGTTGGGGCAGGTAGCCGACAGCCGCGCGCTTATCCCAACTCACCTCACCGGCGTTCACGGTTAGGCTGAGCAGCGCCCGCAGCAGCGTCGTCTTGCCCGCACCGTTGGCTCCCGCTACCGCCAGACGCTCGCCGTACTCCAAGGTCAGCGACACCTTGCGGCCCAAAACGCATACGTCCCGCGCGTTGAGGCAGGCGCCGGGGGGGATTGCGACCGCCTCAAAGGCGACCTCGTAACGCTTCTCCACCCACGGTTTTGCCTCTTCTAGATCGGTGATGCGCCCCTGGAGCCGCTCTTTGGCCTGAATCCCGCGCCGCATGAGCCGCGCCGCCCGCGCCCCGATAAAGCCTCGGTCGGCTGCCCCGGACTTCTCCTTCTCCTTCCGCGCACCCCAAACCTTGTAGGTGCGCTCCTGCTCCCTAAGTTGGGTGATCTCGCGTTTGAGCTTGCCCGCGCGTCGCGCCCTGTCTCGGTACTCGGTCTCCTTCTGCTCCCAGAAGCTCGAGTAGGTGCCGCTGTAACGCCGTAACCCCCCACGCTCCAACTCGAGCACACCGTCTACGGTCTCGTCCAAAAAGTGCCGGTCGTGCGAGACGATCAGGCACGCCGCGTCCGTCTCCCGCAGTTTGCGCGTCAGGTACGCCGTGGCGCGTTCGTCGAGGTAGTTCGTCGGTTCGTCGAGCAGATACAGCGCCTGTGGGCGGGCGAACGCCGCAACGAGCCGAAGGAGCCGCCGCTCACCGCCGGAGAGGTCGGTCAGGGGACGCGCCAACAACTCGTCGGGTGCGTAGCCGAGCGCAGCTAGTTCAGCTTGCAGGGCGACCTCTACCACGAACCCGCCACCTTCGGCGAACTCCGCTAGTAGGTCGGCGTAACGCAGCGGGTCGGGTACACCCGCCGCCTCGAGCCGCGACAGCTCGGCGCGCAACGGCCCAAGGTCGGGGTAGGTCTCCAAAACCGCGTCCACAACGCTCGCCTCACCCGTCAGCGCATCTTCCTGACGCAAGTAGAACGGTTCGATGTGCGTGGTGAGCTGCCCGCTCTGCACGGGCAAGGTTCCAGCCAAAATCCTCAGCAGCGTGGTTTTGCCGGTGCCGTTCGCACCCAACAGGGCTACGTGGTCGCCCGCGTAGAGTGTCAAGTCTAGGTGTTCAAAAAGAGGGTCGGCGTGTGCAGGGTAGCGGTAGCCGAGGCCGGACGCCTGAAGGATGAGCGACATAAAAAACCTTTCCCATGAAAAACGGTGCCTGCTCGAGCAGACGTGAACGTCGTTTAGGTGGAAAAGGTCAGTCGCGCATAGAGGCCGAAAGGTTCGGCCCGACTAGTTTAGCACGTCAGTACTCCGGTGGGGTGTAGACGTTCAGCGTTTCGAGCGGTACGTTCCCGGTATTTTTGATCTCATGCGGTTCGCCCGCCTCGATAACGATGAGGCTGTGCTTTGCGAGCGCCATGCTCTCCCCGGCTACGACAGCTTCCCCGCTCCCCGACACGACGAACAGCCACTGGTCGCTCTCAGCGTGCACGTTGTCGTCGCCGCCCATCGTTTGGCCGGGTAGAAGCGTCATCACGGCGGCCTGCGCCTTGGCGGTGCTTAAAGCTACCTTAAAGGAGCTGTTAAACTCGAGTGTTTTGTGGTTCATCCTGATACGCTACAGGTCTTTACGGGCGCTGACTAGGGAACTAAGCGCACTCTAGAACCGTCGTGGGACAGCTTCGTAGACCGAGCAGCGGTCGAACTGGAGGCGACCTTGAACGATCTTACCTTAACCGACTTTAGGCCGACCACCAAACTGGTCGTCAAGGAGACCCGCCCCGACGGACCTCGTTTTCCGGTCATCGACGCGCACCTGCATCTCTCGCCGCCCTTCGGGGGGAACTGGCGCGCTGGGCCGGTCGAGCGCGCTCTGGACGCTATGGACGCCGCGGGCGTCGTCGCCGCCGTCGACCTAGACGGTGGTTGGGGCGAAGACATTCTGGACGCTCACCTCAAGCACTTTAAAGAGAGAGCACCCGAGCGGTTCGTTCATTTTGGTGGCGTCGACTGGTCGCGGTGGACGGCGCACGGGGACCGCTTCGGTGAATGGGCCGCCGCGCGCTTCCGGGCACAGGTCGCGCGCGGCGCGGGCGGGCTTAAAGTTTGGAAACCTTTCGGGCTGCACGTTCGTGACCAACACGGCAAGCTCGTCGCCATCGATGACGAACGCCTCGTTCCGCTCTGGGAGACGGTCGCTGAGCTGAACGTTCCTGTGGTGATTCACGTCGCCGATCCGGTCGCCTTCTTCGATCCCCTGGACGCCCGCAACGAGCGCTGGGAGGAGCTGAACGCGCACCCCGAGTGGAGATTCCCGAGCCCGCCATTTCCACCTTTTATGGCCCTCATGGACGCCTTCGCACGGCTTGTACGGCGACATCCGCAGACGACCTTTATCGGCGCGCATGTGGGCTGCTACGCCGAAAACCTTGGTTGGGTGGCCGCACTGCTCGACGCCTGCCCCAACCTTTACGTCGATATCAGCGCCCGTTTGGGGGAGCTGGGGCGGCAACCCTACAGCGCCCGGCGCTTTTTTCTAAAGTACCCGGACCGCATCTTGTTCGGCACGGACGCCGACATGGGTTTAGAGACCTACAGGCTCTACTACCGCTTTTTGGAGACCGACGACGAGTACTTCAACTACGGTTTGAGCGATACCCCGGCGCAGGGGCGCTGGCACGCTTACGGACTTTTTTTGCCGGACGAGGTGTTGCAGCGGGTTTACTTTGAGAACGCCCGGCGGATCATTCCCGGCGCGAACGGCTGACGCTCCGTGGACAAGCTCATGCTCCGCGAGGTTTTGAGCTTAAGATAAGCGTCCCAAGTTGTAAACTTCACATCGTAGGTTAGTGTGGTTTTTTTACGCTTTATGGTTCAGAATTTTCACATCTTTAGCTGCGGGGCACGTCTAAAGTAGCGCCATGACGCTCCTCCCAGACGTACCGTTGGTCGTTGTGATGGTTCACCTTGCCGCGCTCGCCGCGCTGTTAACTCACACTATCGTAACCAAGCGCCAGCGCCTTACGCTCATTCGCCAAAACCGCAGCGACCCACAAGACCCGCTTTAAGCCCCAACACCCCAACCTCCCTCAGCCTGAAAGCTCGAGGGAGGCTCTTTTATGGGTTGGTAGCTTGAGGGGCGCCGCGGCGATGTTCTGCACACGCCTCCGTAGTCGTAGAGGCACCACTACGGAGATAGCTCGGACCATGTCAAAACTCCTCAATAAGCTGCTTGGCAAGCCTCGTGGGGCCTATATCCGTTCCTAGAGCACCAGCTGAAAGTGATGGCCCGAGATGATAAAGCCTT
>CADCWP010000205.1:0-378 GCA_902806425.1 uncultured Truepera sp. | reverse complement strand
GCGGGTCCTTTAAGAAAGTCGTTGAGCACTTTGCCGTGCCCCACCGAGCGCGCCGACCCGCCCGTAACCAAATCGTAGACGTACATGTACTTGCCGTAGGCGAACATCTCATTGATCCAGAATCCGGCGACCGCGACGACCTGCCCGGCATCCTCAACGAACGCAAGCTGGTAGCCCTGCGCTTCCTGACGCCTCAGTTGGGGCAAAAACTCGGCTTCTTCCAGATGTAGCCGCAACTCTCTTAAAATTGGAAAACAGGCAAGCTTTTCAGTGTCGCTTTGGGCGAGTTTGATGTTCATTTAGTTATCTTATGTCTGAGTGCCCACCCATATCTCAAGTGGAGTGTGTCGGTGCTAAATTAGCACATGATTATGCACC
>CADCWP010000204.1 GCA_902806425.1 uncultured Truepera sp. | reverse complement strand
GTAGGTTAACTGGAGAAGCCGACCGGGCTGCTGGAGGCGATCTGTAGAGCGACCTGCCGATAGCGCTTTGCAGAGACCGTAGTTGCAACCGTGCGCGGCTTTTTGCTCTATGTACCGAACCACCGAGCAAAAAATCTAGGCCGCGCACCTAGCGAGGGTCTATGTCCAGCAGCAGAGGGCGTGGTTTTATCAAGGTGGACTCGAGTGTAGGGTTTTTGAAGCAACCCGCCGCAGCCCAAGCCGAGCACCCCGCACATCTTTCGCCTACACAGCCCGACGCGCCCGCCCACACTGAGAACCGTTCACCCTCGATCCGGAGAACGCTATGAACCCAACCCTGTCGTATCTGGTCTGCGCGACGCCGCGCAGCGGGAGCACCCTGCTCTGCGCGGCTCTAGGCGACACCGAACTGGCCGGAAAGCCCGCCGAGCACTTTGAGCTGCTGCTCGAGACCGGTCGCCCACGTGGGCCTCGCGACTATTTCCAGCGCTCGAACGACCCTGAGGTCTGGGCGCTTCTGGACGACCCCGCGTTTGAAAGCGTCCTGGGCGGACCGGGCGGCCTGTACGCCCCTCGACCCGAAGCGGTGCCTGCACCTGCGGTTCCTAACTTCAGCAGCCTACGGCAGCGCGCGTTTGAGCTGGGCACCACCCCGAACAGCGTCTTCGGTACGAAGATCATGTGGGCATACTTCCGCGACTTCGTGCGGCTCGCGCGCCGGGACGGTCGGCACAGCGTGGGGCCGTGCGAGGTTCCGGCGGCGGTGTTTCCGAACCTGGGCCGCTTCATCTGGATTCGGCGCGAGGACACGGCCAAACAGGCGGTCTCACTCTGGAAGGCGCTTCAGACCTGGAACTGGCGGCAAGACGGCGACGCGCACGCGCACGAGCTAGAACTGCGATACAGCTTCCCCGCTATCGCCCATCTGAAACTCCGCATCGACGAGCATAACGCCGCTTGGGGGGATTTTTTTAGGAGCTGCGGTATAGAGCCCGTCCGGCTCGTCTACGGGGATTTCGTCAAGAGTTACGAAGAGACCGTCCTCAACCTTTTAGCAGAGATCGGGACCGAGGTACCCGACGACTTTACGGTCAAGCCGCCGACCATGAAGCGGCAGGCTGACGCAGTCTCCAGCGCCTGGGTGGCGCGCTTTAACCGTGAGCAGGCGGAGAATGCGCCCTACGCTTCAGCGAACGATTAGCGCTTACGGGCGGAATTTTGGAAGCGGCATCGTCGTAAAAATAGGAGACGGCTCGTCTCGTACAACCAGCGTCGATACCTAGCTGACCACCTCCAGACGATGTTTGGTTCCGACTCGAGGCTCGAGGCGGCGTCAGCAGTTGAGCTAAAACGCCTCGAGCGCGGAGGGTACACCTCACGCTAAGTTCACACCTTGCTACGATGTGCAAACGCGTTTTCTTTAACTGCGAAAGGCTTTAGGGTACAGGACATGGCTTCACTACTGAATATCCTCTATCTGCACTCGCACGACACCGGGCGTTGGGTCGAGCCATACGGTCACTCGGTCCGGACCCCCAACATCCAGCGGCTCGCCGAAGAAGGGGTGATCTTCCGGCAAGCTTTCTGCGCCGCGCCGACCTGCTCGAGCTCGCGCGCCTGCCTCTTAACCGGTCAGTACGCCCACACAAACGGCATGATGGGCCTTGCTCACCGCGGCTTTTCGCTCAACGATTACAGCCACCACATCGTCCACACCCTCCACGACCACGGCTACTACTCGGCGCTGATCGGCGAGCAGCACGTCTCGAAAGACCCGGCGGCGATTGGCTACAACGAGGTCTTTAAAATCCCTACCAACCGCACCCACGACGTGGTGCCGGTCGCGCTCGAGGTTCTCTCGCGCGGGCACACCCAGCCGCTCTTTTTATCGGTCGGCTTTTTCGAGACGCACCGGGAGTTTTTCCGCCCTTCGTCCCCGAAAAAGGCCAACTACGTCATTCCGCCCCCCAACGTGCCGGACACGCCCGAAACGCGGCTCGACATGGCCGCCTTTCAGGAGAGCGCGCGTTCGCTCGACCGCGGGGTCGGGGCAGTTCTCGACGCGCTCGACGCTAACGGTCTCGCCGAGAACACGCTGGTGATCTGCACGACCGACCACGGCCTGGCCTTCCCCGGCGGCAAGGCGACGCTTTACGACCGGGGTCTCGGCGTCATGCTGATCATGCGTGGCCCCGGCGGCTTTTCGGGTGGCCGAGCGGTCGACGCGCTGGTGTCGCAGATCGACCTCTTCCCAACCATCTGCGACGTGATCGGCATCGGCAGACCCACCCACCTCCAGGGCGAGTCGCTGCTGCCGCTTGTACGCGGCGAGGTCAACCGGGTACGCGAGACGCTCTTCGCTGAGAAGACCTACCACGTCGCCTATGAACCTGAACGCTGCGCGCGCGACCAGCGCTGGAAATACATCCGCCGTTTCGACGGCGATCACCCCACCCCGGTCCTAGCCAACGTCGACGACGGCCCGAGCAAAGACGCGATGCTGGCGGGGGGTTGGGCCGAGCAGGAGATTCCCGAGGAGCAGCTTTTCGACCTGCACCTAGACCCCAACGAGGCGCGCAACCGGGCGGGGGAACCGGCCTACCAGACGGTCCTAGACGATATGCGCGTCCGGCTCGAGACCTGGATGCGGGAGACCGACGACCCGCTCTTAAAGGGTCCCGTGTCCGCGCCCGCCGGGGCCGAACTCAACTTGCCCGATCAGCTCTCACCGCTAGAACCGACCATCTTCGTTTAGTCGCGCACGTGTACCTTGGGCGGAGTATCTAAGAAGGTGCATCAGGTCGGCCAGAGGGGGTCACTGACTTCCTGTCACGGAGGTAAGCACAAAGCGCCGCTGTCCCAACGCGGGGTATCTTTGGTGTCTCACCCGCAGTGCAGAAGCTCGATCAGGTCTCCTAAGTCCAAAAGGTCGAGCCGACATAAACCCACCCGCTGGAATCCGGCTACGGAACGCATCGTCGCCCACCTCGGTATATGTAACGGACGCTCAACAGTTCGGGGGACAAGGATTACGGTTCATACCGTGCTCGAGTTTCTGGGTGCAGGCGACACGGTAGAGGACCTGCTCGCCGAATATCCGGGTTTGACCCGCGAAGACGTGCAGGCGAGTTTGCGCTACACTGAGCTGTGATTGAGATCATCTTTCTCGTGCAGGAATCGCTAGAAGGAGGCTTTGAGGCGAGAGCCTTGTCCGCTTCTATCTATACCGAAGCCGATACCTTGGACGAGCTAAAAGAGCTAATCCGCGACGCTGTGAGCTGTCATTTTGATGAGAGTGAACGTCCTAAACTCATTCGGCTGCACTACGCTCACGAAGAGATTATCGCTGCCTGAACGTGGCCCGCATA
>CADCWP010000203.1 GCA_902806425.1 uncultured Truepera sp. | reverse complement strand
TAAAGGGTGCTCTTGTGCAATGCGTGCCTTTACAAGTAGCTCCGCCGCGTGAGCAGCTTGAAGAACAGATAGTTCTGCCCATGTCGGATTTTCTACCGAGTTATAGGCCGCATGATGATTCGCATGGGCGAGAGCGCCAAGACCCAACTCGCGCATATGCTCCCAAATTCCTCTAAGGGCTGGATTCATAACTACCACCCTTCAAAGCTACAGCGGCGTTTAACTCGGTTATTCTAACTTTTACTTGTAGGTATACCGGCTCTCGTTGAAATGATGAGTGAGAAACGAGCGTACAATCCGCTCGTGGCTGACATTACCCTCCATCCCATCGCCGAGGCCGACGCCGCCGAACTGCTGCGCTTCGAGCTGGAGAACCGGGCCTTTTTCGAGAAGTCCATCGCGGGGTTTGGCGACGACTACTACAACCTAGAAACTGTGGAACGAGTCACCGCCGAACGCGTTCAGGACTGGGAAGAGGGTGAGAGCTTCTACTACCTCATCCGGGACGCGGTGGATGAGCTGGTGGGCCGTATCAGCCTTTTTGACGTGCGGCGTGGCCCTCTTCAACGGGCCGAGGTCGGTTACCGGATCGCCGAGCGTCACGGCAGCATGGGCTACGCGACAGCGGCGGTCGGTCTCGTCCTTAAAGACGCATTTGGGACGCACAAACTGCACCGTGTCGAGGCGGCGACCTCACCCAGGAACATCGGTTCGCAACTCGTCCTACTCAAAAACGGCTTCGAGTTCTGGGGCCGCGCGCGCAGCAGCTATCTTCTGAACGGCGTCTGGGAGGACAGCGTACTCTTCGAGCGGCTGGCCGATAATTAGCACTACAGCTGCTTTCGCATCAGCACGTTGAGCCATTCTGCGTCGTATCCCGGCCGGTCGTCGGGGTTGACCCATAACGTAAGCACCCCGAGCGTAGGCAACAGCGCGGCCAGCTTCATCAGCTCAGCCTCCGTCAAGTCGGTGAAGTGGCGTCCGGTAGCCGCGTCTTGGCGCTCACCGTAACCCAGTTTGAATGAGGCGTACAGCGCGCCGCCCGGTTTGAGTGCCCGCTCGAGTCTCCCGAACACTCCAGGCAATTCGTCCTTGGGAACGTGCAGGAGCGAGGCGCAGGCCCAGATGCCGTCAAACTGATTTCTCCAAGCCACGTCTTGAAAGCGCATCTGAGCTACCGAGCGGCCCAAATAGCCTCCGGAGAGGGTCGCCATATTTTTTGAAGCGTCGATGGCAGTCACCTGGTAGCCTCGCTCGAGGAAAGCCTTGCTGTCTCGCCCGGAACCGCACCCGGCGTCGAGAATCGCGCCGTTTGGGGTGACGTGAGCGAGAAATTTATCATGGAGGTGACCGAGGTCGATGGTTCGGGTGCGTTCGGCAAATCCGAGCGCGTTGTCGTCATACCACCTGGTCGTGTCCACAACCATCACCCCTTAGTAGCGCCGTTCGTGCGATCTTAACAACTTCGGAGATGACGCCACGCGCCGTCCGGTAAACTCAGGAGATGACACCTCCACTGCGCCTTATCCTGGCGAGCGCCTCCCCGCGCCGCCGTGAACTGCTCGCCAACCTAAACTTTCCCTTCGAGGTCGTGCCTGCTGACATCGACGAAAGTTTTACCACCGAGGACGAGCCCTTCGACCTGGTACGCCGCCTCAGCACCGCCAAAGCGGAAACGGTCGCCCAAGCCCACCCGGACGCGCTGGTGCTGGCCGCCGACACGGTGGTGGTCTCCAGGGATGAAATCCTGGGCAAGCCCAAAACCGCCGAAGAGAACCTCGACTACATCACGCGTCTTTCGGGGCGCACTCACGAGGTCTTTACCGGCCACGCGTTCGTTCTGGGTGACAGGCGTGCCGAGCGCGTGGTGCAGACCGCCGTGCGCTTCCGCAAGCTCTCCGATGGCGAGATCACACGGTACGTGGCGACCGGCGAGGGGATGGACAAGGCCGGGGGCTACGCCATTCAGGGCTACGGCTCGGCCTTGGTCCGCGAGGTGCGGGGCTGCTACTTCAACGTGGTGGGGCTGAGTATCCCGAACGTAGCCGAGCTGGCCCAGACGTTCGGGTTTCAGCTTGTCTGAACGCCTCAAAGCCTGGTACCTGCTGCTGGCGCTCGGCTTTGTGACGCTGTTGCTGCTGAGTTTTTTGGGCCGACCGCCCGCCGCCCTGAGCAGCGCCGTCGCCCTGCCGCAGCGCCTCGTCTACACCGCGAGCGTGAACCTGCGCGGGTTTTTGGAAGGTGGACGTGACCGGCGCGATCTGAGGGCCGAGGTAGTGCGGCTCGAGAACGAGTTGGCTACGTCACGGGCGCGGATCAGGACCCTCGAGCTCGCCAACGCCCGCTACGCCGAGACCGTTAAGCTGCGCGTGGTGCAGTCTCCCGGTGTGGTCATGAGCGCGCCGGTCGTCAGCGCCGGGGTGGGTGCGGTGGGGGGGACGCTCGAGCTGGGCCTAGGCCGCGCCGCCGGAGTTTTGGCCGATATGCCGGTGACGGTCGCGGACGGCCTCGTGGGCGTGGTGACGAGGGTTTCGGACAAGACGGCGTGGGTGCGGACGCTTGTGGACCCCGCCTCGAGCATTGGCGTGAGCGTGCAGGGTCGTGGCGGACAGGGTATCGCCGTGGGCGAGGCTGGGGGCGTGGTGCGCGTGACCGATTACCGCGAGGAGACGCCCGTAGAGGTCGGCGACGTTGTAGAGACGAGCAGCCGGGGGGGGCTGTTTCCGCGCGGCATCACGGTCGGCCGGGTTGTGCGGCTTCTGCCCAAGGACGCCAACGCCTTGACTCGGGAGTTTTTGGTGCGGCCCAGCGCGAACCTGGAGACGCTGCTCGAGGTCGCGCTTATCAGACCGCTCTAAATGCTATATCTGAGTCTATGAACCCACCCCGCCTATCGCTCGAGCGCGTTCACGAAGCCTCTGGGATCATCGACCCGATTTTCCTAGATACGCCGCAGTTCGTTTCTGAACCGCTCGGGGACACCCTAGGCGTCCGCATCACCCTAAAAGTTGAAACGCTCAATCCGGTGCGCTCGTTCAAGGGGCGCGGGGCGGACTTTCTGGTGTCAACGCTGAAAGATGTGCAGCCCGCGCCGCAACTCGTGTGCGCGAGCGCCGGTAACTTCGGTCAGGCGGTCGCCTACTCGGCGCGCAAGCACGGCCTGCCGCTCACCGTTTACGCCGCTGACAACGCCAACCCGCTCAAGGTGGCGCGGATGCGCGCGCTCGGGGCGACCGTGCGCCTAAAAGGGGAGGACTTCGACGCCGCCAAGCTTGCGGCTAAAGCGTTCGCACGGGAGACAGGTGCGCGGATGCTCGAGGACAGCCTTAACCCCGAAACCGCCGAGGGCGCGGGGACGATGGGGCTCGAGCTGCTCACGCTGGAAGACGTTCCTGAAGTCTTGCTCATCCCGCTCGG
>CADCWP010000202.1:3028-3439 GCA_902806425.1 uncultured Truepera sp. | reverse complement strand
AAAAAATTGGCTTACCTCCCCAATTTTCGCCGAAGACATGTCGAGGTTGGTGATCATGCGGTCTAAGTTTTCCTGGTCGCTACCCGCCGGGTCGTAGAGGTCGTGGAGTTCAGTGACGAGGTATTGGGCCAGCAGTTCAACGGGCCGTGTGTGTGCGGGTCCTCGATGATACTGAATTAACATAAAGCATCGGAAAAAACTGCGCTGGCTTCGGTGATGAGGTTTTCCAAGGTTCGCGCCACGTTTTGCCTCCCTGACCGGGGTGGCACCGAACACAGTTGAGTTGTCTGATGTCCTGCGGTCTCTGGTGAGCATACACCTTTATAAAAGGCGTGAAGATATGCTGTCCGAAACGATAGATTGATGTTAACGCCTTATCTTGAAGAACCCTTACTGTTGACAGAATAAGGG
>CADCWP010000202.1:0-3018 GCA_902806425.1 uncultured Truepera sp. | reverse complement strand
CAGAAGGGCGCTCTGGTAGGTGTGGCTGATGGTCGGTAGTGCAGTGGTTGGTAGTGAAGTGGTCATTTTCCACCTTCTGATCTATGTTCGAGTGAGACAGTCCAACTACGCTGTGCGGCCCGCCTTGCGGGCTAACAAGTGCTCATAGGTGGATGTCCACTAAGATCCTATAAGGACACTTTTCCGCCAATATGTTCGGTGGACAAACGCCGCAGGTTTTTATCTCAATGCTCACTTAGGGGCACGAGGATAGCCGTCGCGCCCCTAATCACTTAGGTAAGGGTGTTGCTTACTGGTCAGTCCAGACGGTACCGCCCGAAGCGCCGCTGAGCCGCCTCAGGTAGGCGTCACTGTTGCCGCTGCTGCCACTGCCGAGCACCCCATAGGTCTCTCCCGCTGTATAAACCTCAGCGTCCGTGCGTGACAGCACGGCGTAGGTCACGTCATACTCCGGGGTGCCGAGCTGCTTCCGCCACGCATAACCGCCGCTCGAGTTAAGTTTGATGACGTAGCCGTCCCCGCTACCCTGGTGGGTCTCGGCAAAGTTCGTGTAGGTCGTTCCCGCAAAGTAGAGGTTGCCGGTGCTGTTTACGCTCGCGTCATAGACGTAGTCGTAACCGCTTGGGCCGTAGCCGACGTCCCACCCCTTCGTGCCGCCGGTGGTGTACTTGACTACCCGGACATCCGGGTCCTCGGAGTTGTTGCTGTACCAGAACCCACCGACGAGGTAGACGGTGCTGCCGGAGACCGCTACCGCGGTGCCGGTGTCCTGGTCGCTGTAGTGATGCTGCTTGGTCCAGACGACGCTGCCGCCGGAATTATACCTGCGGATGAACATGTCGCTGCCGCCACCGTTGCTGCCGGAGAGCGCGCCATAGGTGGAGCCCGACACATAGACGTTACCGCTCCCGTCTACCGCCACGTCGTAGGCGACGTCTTCAACCGAGGTGCCGAACTGACGGGTCCAGACGACGCTGCCGCTCGAGCTGTACTTCCGAATGAAGGCGTCCCAGCTTCCTTTACTGCCTGCGAGAGAGCCGAAGGTGAATCCGACCACGTAGACGTTGCTGCCGTAGACAGCTACATCGCCGGCATATTCGTAAGAGCTGGTGCCAATCTGCCGGGTCCAGGAGACGCCACCACTGGAGGTGTACTTGCGCAAAAAGACGTCGCCGTTGCCACGTGAACCGGCCAGGCTGCCGAACGTTGTGCCCAGCACGTAGGCGTTGTTGCTGGAGTCGGAGGCTACGCCCTCGGCAATTTCGTAGGAGGGTGTGCCGAACTGCCTGCCCCAGATGACGGAGCCGCTGGTGCCATACTTGCGGATAAAAGCGTCCCCGTTGCCCTTTTGTGTGCCGTGCAGGTTGCCGCTGGTATAGCCTACGGCGTACACCCCGGAGCTGTGCCTGGCTAGAGCGTTGGCACTGTCATTGTTGGAACTGCCGAAGGTTAGTGGGGCGAGGTTGGGCAGTACGTCCTCACCTGGAGTGGGGGTCTGCGCACAAGCGGCAAGGACCAGAAGAGCTACAGAGGCCAAAAACCGTTTCATTGAGCGTTCCTTTCTTAGCGTCCTCTTGACGCCAGCGAGACAAAAACCAGTGGTGCGGTTTTTTCTATCCCCTTTCAGTTACTGCGCGTATGCCGTAGAGGCTGCCTTTACACCGGCAAGGCGGATGGGTGTTTGCGAACCGGGTTCAGGAGGCAGCAGCAGGCGTGAACTGAGCCTGAACTATGCCTTCACCTTGCCGCGACTTTGAGCGGCTGCCAAGATGAGAAGTCACGGGCGTCCTTCATGAAGCTAAACTTCTGCGTATTTAGCTGGGCTGGAAATTAGGGTGTCAGATACGAGAGCTTCAGCAGGGGCTGGTTTGTAAGGCTTTCACCGGATGTGAAGGTCACATAATCAATTGAACTGGCATTTTTCTCTTTGGGAAAACTCAGGCGGTACTGGCTGTGGTTCCCGCGCGCCTCACGGTTGCCGAGATCGTCGCGTACGGCGCTTAGCACGTCCGCCGTTTGGTAAGCCGAGCTTGGAAACAGCTCGCTGTCGATGCTGCCGAGGTCGGCCAAGCGGGCGGTGTCGAAGTCGCTACCATCTAAGGTGTCACCGTAGTTGACGTGGTTCAGTTCTATCCGTGCAGCTGGGCATACGACGGTCGGGTCAGTCGGGTCGCAGTTATTGAGGGAGGTATAAGGTGAGCCATTGACACTATGTTTATACACAGAGAGCTCAGCTTGCACCAATGCCTCTTCAGTCACACCTTCAGGAAGGCTTGAGAGGTCGAAGCTGAAAAAACCCCGAACGCCGTTGCTTCCATAATCGCCAACTTGGATGTCAGCAACCATCTGTCGAACAAGCTGGTTGCTGGTCACGGATCCATCCAAACCAGCCTGACTAGTCAGACTAACGCCGATCTGCTTAAGCGTTGAAAACTCCGAGCTGACCGGAGCTAGGGCGTTGCCTGCGACGTCCTTGGCGGTACTCGTCACCGAAAAGCTGTAGCGCTTGGCCGGAAGTGACGGGTCTGTGGCGGCGGCGTACTCAAGGGGGATGTTCGGTCTGAGCGTCAGCACCGTGCTGCCAGCGTTCCAATCGAAGGTCACCGCACCTGCGGGCAAGTCGGCGGATTGATACGCCGCTTGGGTGGTGCTCTGGTCCATCTTCTCGCTGAAGGTAATAACGATGTCAGCGTCCTTGGCGACGCCGGTCGCTCCTGTGAGCGGTTCGATGGAGGTGACGGTGGGCGGCGTGGTGTCCGTCTCGCCGGGAGGAGGATCAGTAGGGGGCGGATCAGTAGGCGGTGGGTCGGTGGGTGGGGGGTTGGTAGGGGGCGGTGGATTGGAGGGCGGTGGTGGTGGGGGCGGCTCCTCGGGCGGGGTCACGTCAGCTGGATAAATGGCTATGGAAGCTGTTGCGGTCACGCCTGTCGCGCGCAAGGTAGCTGTCAGGCTGCCACTCTGCACGCTATCCACACTTTCGGGCGGGGTGTAGAGGGTGCTCGAGCCGCTCGCCGGGGT
>CADCWP010000201.1 GCA_902806425.1 uncultured Truepera sp. | reverse complement strand
TGCTTGCAGCCGGACTGACCGAAGCCGAGACGGACGCGCTGATGGCGATTGTTCGAGTTATGCCCACGCTGAGCGCGCCGTCCCCGGTGCTCTGTCATGGCGACCTCGGGATGGACCATCTGTTCGTGAACGACACGCTGAATCTCACCGGTGTCATCGACTTCGGGATGTGGGGGGGCGGCCCGCACGAGCTTGATTTCGCCGTCCTGACCATGTATCACCCGGAGGTGCGGCTGGCGTGGCTTGAGCAGACCTATCAGACCCCGTTTGACGGGGCGTTTTACCGGCGTGTCCTAGTCGAGCAAGTAAACGTGCAGATGGGCTTTCTAGCCCACGACTTGCGGCAGGGCAACGCGGACTATCTCGAGCTTGCCCTCCTCGGTATGCGCGGCACCTTGCGAGCTTGGCAAGCGTTGGTTTAGCTGCTTAAAGACTTAAAGAGCAGTATCAGGGTTCGTGGCGCTCAGGTGGTGTTACAGAGACTGGCGAATGGGTTTGGTAATACACGTCTAAAACGTTCGCCACTACGTCGTCCTCACTTAGGCCTCTAAGCTGCGCGTCGCGCCGATACGCTTCGACGACCTCACGCGGCAGCGTCAGCAGCACGGTGCGCTGATGCGTGTCGCGCTCATAGCTGTAGAGCGCGTTGACACCCAGCACCCAGCCCGAGCCAAGCGCAATACCGGCAAGGATGTCGGACGGGTAGTGAACTTGCAGGTAGAGCCTCAAGGCGCTCACTAAAAGACAAAATAAGACGCCGAAAACTCCCGCCAAAACTTGCCAGCGTGGAGCCAACCGCCGCACGACGAAAAAGAGCGTCAGGGCAAAGGCCGCGCTTCCGGTCGCGTGACCGCTCGGAAACGACGGCGAGGCGGTCTGCCAGTAGTCCACATCGGGGAAGAGTTCGGGGCGTGGGCGGGCTAAAACGACCTTGGTCAGCCCCATGATAATCGCCGCGCCGCCCATGCTCGCGGCGAAAAAAAGCGCCTCCCGGTGGCTTCTAAACCATAGAAGTACGCTCAGCAGCACGGCGAGCGCGATCATCAGCTCGAGCCCACCGATGGTGCTCAGCACCAGGGCGATCTGCGTGCGGGCGGGGGAGATGAGGCCGTAAAACCACGCCAGCACAGGCGCGTCGAAGGGAAAGCCCTGTTTGTCGTAGACTTCATCGGTCAGTTCGGTAAACGCCCACACCCCGCCGAGCAGCGCGCTCCAGTAGAGCAGAAGCCGCCACGACAGGCGGGACAGCAACGTCCTTACAACGTCCATGCCCTTAGCTTAACCGCCCGGTTTAGCGCTCAGGTGTAGACGGGCGTGACCGCCCCCAACCGGGCGCGTACCACGTCTAAAAGCAGCGGGTCGTACGATAGATACTCGGCGAGGGCGAAGCGCGCGTGCGGATGCCGGGCTTGCGCCGCGTCAATAGCTTCGGGCAGGTCCCCCGCGACGTGCCCGCCGAATTGTAAAAAGTACGGTACGGCGACGATACGCTTTGCGCCCCCCACGGTGAGACGGGCGGCGGCTTCGGCGATACTCGGCGCGTTGATCTCCATAAAGCCAAGCTGCGTGTGGGCGTAGTGCGCGCTTAACGCCTCAGCGACCCAAACGATAGGCGCGTTGGCCTGCTCAAAGGGGCTGCCGTGCGCCATCAGTAGTAGGGCGTCGGCGTCCGGGTCGGCCTCTTGGGCGCGTTTATGGGTCAATGAAACCAGCGCCGGGTGATCGTCAAACGCTTCGGCCAACCTAAACGTGACGTTCGGATAGGCGGTTTGGGCTTCAGCGATAAGTTCTGGTACGCCGGTTTTAACGTAAAAGCCGGAGATCAAAAAGTACGGTTGGACAGAAATCTCAGTCGCGCCCTTGCGGACGCAGCGCGCCACCGCGTCCATAAATGAGGGTTGGCTGAAGTTGAGAAAACCCGCGGTGGCGACCGGAAAGGTGCCCTCTTTGCGTAAAAGCGCCGCGAGGCGGATCATTGCCGCGCCCGACGCTTTTCGCAGGCTGCCGTGACCGACGAGAATGGCGGCTTTCATCTAAACTGCTTCGTGAACGCTCTGCGCGGCGGCAACTTCGGGTGGAAGCGACTCGAGGTCGAACCAGCGCAGCTCGTCTCTAAGCCGCACAACCTCGCCGATGATGAGCGTCGCCGGGGCCTTTAGACCCACGCGGCGCACGTCGGCAGCGATGCTCGAGAGCGTTCCCGTAACCGTCACCTGCTCCGTGGTCGTACCCCAGCGCACGACGGCGGCGGGTGTATGGGGGGCGCGGCCGCACTCGAGGAGCGTTCGGGTAATCGCCTCGAGCCGTCCGAGCCCCATGAGGATGACCAGCGTGTCGAGCTTGGAGAGCGCCTCCCAATCGTGCGACGAGGGACCTTTGTGCGGGTCTTCGTGTCCGGCGACGATGGCGACCGACGCCGAGACGTGCCGGTGCGTCACCGGAATCCCGGCGTAGGCGGGAGCGGCGACGGCTGAACTGATGCCGGGAACGATCTCAAAGGGGACACCTGCATGTCTAAGCTCGAGCGCCTCCTCACCGCCGCGCCCGAAGATAAAGGGGTCGCCGCCCTTAAGCCGGACGACGTGTTTGCCTGCCCTAGCCTTCTCGACTAAAAGCGCATTGATGTTCTCTTGTGGAACCGAAAGGTGATCCCCCTCGCCGTGTTTGCCTACAAAGAACAGCTCGGCTTCGGGGCGGCACTCTTTTAAGAGCACCGGGTTGGCGAGGCGGTCGTAGGCGACGACGTCGGCCCCCCGCAAGAGGCGCAGGCCCTTAACCGTCAGTAGGTCGGGGTCGCCGGGACCAGCGCCGACGAGCGAGACAAATCCTGTTTGTAGGGGCGTAGGCATAGGGCTCCTTCAGGCGAGGCCGCGGCCTCGATACTTCGGTTATACGGTTAGTTGACAAAACACGTCAAGTACTTCCTTGACATGTGGCCTGATACGGTACAGCCCCTGTGTGCGCCCCTATGAACGGAGGTGCTCGGCCAAGGTGACGATCATCGCGCCCATCCGCTCGTGTTCGGGCTGGATAACGCGCACGACGCCCGCCTCGCGGAGTGCCGCGCTGGTTATATGACCGACCGAGCCCGCCACTACCCCCTTGGCGAACGCCGCGCGCAAGGCGTCCGCCTGTCCAAAGCGCTCCGCGACGGCGAAGAGGTAGTGCACTTGGGTGTTGGAGGTAAACGCTACCGCGTCGAGGTCGCCGGAAAAGATTTCGTTTAGGAGCGCCTGCACCTCGGCGTCGGGGGGAGGCTGGTAGCGGTAGAGAGGGATTTCAAACACCGAGGCACCACGAGACTCGAGCCACGCCGTCAGCTCCGGCACCCGCTCGCCGTGCAGCTTGAAGGCGACTCGAGCCCCCTCAAAGTCGAACGGTTCCAACTTCCGCCGCAAACCTTCCGTAGTACCGTCGTCGTCCTGTGCAGTGGGTTTGAGGCTGAGTT
>CADCWP010000200.1 GCA_902806425.1 uncultured Truepera sp. | reverse complement strand
ATGTCGTAGTGCAGCCACGAGTCCTCAACCACGGGGATGTGGACGAGTAGGTCCTTGATGCTGTGAAAGCGCTCACCCGTCGGTATCACGTCTTTCGCGAGCACATCATCGGGTGCCTCTCCGACCACGTGCCATAGGTAACGGCGGGCTCTCGTCAGATAGCTGTAAAAGCTGGGAATGTCCATGGCGACCTCCTGAAGTGACGCTAACCAGTGTATGCAGCCCGGTCAGACTCCAGCTCAAAGGTTAAGGCCGAATCAGGCCATTTCTAATCCTGATTCGGCGACCGGACCAGGGAAGGTGTTGCATAGCCAACGCAGCGTTACGGCCCAAAGAACGCATAAAAGTCGGCCTTGAATGCGCTCAATCACCGCGTGACCGTCGCCATGGTCGGTCGGTGTGGTCCTCAGTGGAGGATTCTGGGTTAGTCCATGACCGAGCCGCAGGTCAGGTTGAGGACCGTGCCCGTCATCGCGCCTGAGAAGTCGGAGGCCGCGAAGACCGCTGCGTTGGCGACTTGGGCCAGGGCTGGAAGGCGACCGAGGGCGGCGCCACCCTCCATATAGCGCCACACCTCCCCTTTAGGCCCGTTCCCGCCCTCAACCTCCGCGTGTTCGCCCCACGTTTCCGGCAGGGCGTCCGGGCGCAGGCAGAGAACGCGGACGCCCCGAGGCCCGAGCTCACCAGCCAGGCTGCGGGCGAAGGCTTCGGTGGCAGCGCAGGCGGTGCTGAACCCGCCCGTCAGGTGGTACCTGCGGTCACGTCCGGACAGAACAGCCGCAGAGGTCGAAAGCATGAGGATGACGCCCGAGCCCCCCTTGACCATGTGCCGGGCCGCCGCCGTCGCGGTCAGGAAGTTCGTTCGGGCGGCGGTCAGGATGGGCAGCGTGAAATCTTCGGCGGGCATCTCCAGCAGCGGCGTGCCTTGCAGGTCGCCCCGGAGCGAGGTGGCGTTGACCAAGATGTCGATGCGGCCTGCTACCCCTACCACGTTCGCTAAGTGCTGCTCGACGGCCTCTGGCTCGAGCGCGTCGGCCTGCGCCACCTCGGCGACGCCCCCGTCCGCGCGGATGGCCCCGGCGACTTTCTCCAGGGGTGCTAGCGTCCTGCCTGCGAGATGGACCCGTGCCCCTTCGCGGGCGAAGGCTCTGGCGATGGCTCCGCCTACGGCCCCGCCTCCACCATAAATCACGGCGTTCTTGTCCTTGAGGAGCATTTCGTTTCCTCCTTCGGTTCGGCAGAAATCAGGGATACTGACGTCTTAAGCTGGCCGGAAAACCTGGCCCACGAACCCCAAGGGAAACCGGATGATCGTGACCTGCTCGAGTTTATGAGGGGCACTTGCAACGTCAAAGATACTAGCGCCGGTCCCCAAGGCGACAGGACAGACGGTCAGCCGCAGTTCGTCAACCGTCCCTATCGCCACGAGGCTGCGGGCGAACGTCGCGCCGCCGTGCACCAACAAGGGCTTACCGGGCCGCTCCTTCAGCCGCTCGATCTCCTCCTTCAGGTCGCCGCCCAAAACCTCCGGCGCGTCCCACGATCCGGCTTCCGCAGCGGTCGTCCCACCTGTCTCGAGTTCGCGCCTCGAAAAGGCGATTTTCGGGATGGCGTTCATGGGCTCCGCTTCGGCTTCTTTGGAGGTCGGCCAGTAACCCTTCATGTCCTTGAACGTTCGGCTACCCATCAGGTGCGCTTGCGCGTTCCAGAGGTTTTGCAGCTCCCATTGCAGCGCCTCCTCGTCCTCCTCGAACCCGAACATCCAGGGTGTTTTGCCGGTCGGGTCGGCGACGAAACCGTCTAGGGAGATGTGCATCTTCAGAATGAGCTTAGCCACTGCGTCTCCTCCAGGTTCAAATACGTTTTTAGGTTAGCCCTACCTCGGCTTTACCGAAACGCGAGCGCTGACGTCTCGCTGTAGAGCCGTCGTGCGTTCAAAGTGCTCGTTTCACGCATAACGGTCGAGCTAAGCCGCCCCGGAGGCTGAAGGCTGGAGGGGTTGGCTTGAGCGATTTTTTAGACGCCCCCAAACGGCAACTAGCCACCGCGAGTGCGAATCCCCATCAGGTCAGTACGTGTCGCATGTGCTCATCGGGAAGTCCGCTGCCCGAGTTCTTGGGCGAGCCCGATGAGAATCCCTTCGGGCCCCCGGATGTAGCAGAGCCGATACGCGTCTTTGTACCGGACCACTTCGCCGACGAGCTCCGCGCCGCGTTTGCTTAGCCGGGCGAGCGTATCGTCGATGTCTTCCACGGTGAACATGACGCGTAGGTAACCAAGAGCGTTCACCGGAGCGTTGCGGTGATCGGCGACCACAGGCGGCGCGAGGAAGCGGGAGATCTCGACGCGGCTGTGACCGTCCGGCGTCCGCATCATGGCGATCTCGACGCGCTGTAAGCCTAGTCCAGTGACGCGCCCAGCCCATTCTCCTTCGACCATGTCTCGCCCTTCGAGTTTCAAACCAAGTTCAGTGAAGAACTCGACGGCGGTATCAATGTTTTCTACCACGATACCGACGTTATCCATACGCTTGACCGTCATGATGTCTCCTTGGCGGCTAACGCCTGAAATAAACCGCTTGCTTTACACCCACGGCGCGCTACAACGACCTATAAGGGAGGGAGTCTCTCTGGGTTGGGTGTCTCAAGTATGTTATTGCCGAATTAAGCTTGTCGCCTCTTCGCGGTTGAGGTTCGTGATCGAGAGTTTAACGTTTCGCTGTTTCAGATGGCTTGGTCGTTCCCGCTCTTCGGACCCAACCCAAAACCAGACGTCAGCGGCGATTTCCATCCGGCGAGTCGCAGATTAAGCAGGGACGTAGGTCAACCTGATCACATCCTCGCCAATCCGATCATGAGTCATAAGGCGGAGCGGCGGCCGGGGTCCGGCGAAATATGGCTTGCCGTGGCCAAGTACGACGGGGTGCAGGTAGATGCGATACTCATCGATCAGGCCGAGTTCGGTGAGGCTTCGCGCCAAGTTCGGGCCAGCAACTTCGATCTCCCCGGCGCGCTCGGCCTTCAGCGCACGGATCGCGCCCTCGAGATCATCCTCAACAAGCGTGGCGTTGGGGCCGACCGATTTCAACGAGCGCGAGACGACCCATTTCGGCTGGCTCCGCCACGCCGCCGCGAAGGCGTGTTCCTCTGCATCCCATTCAGGATGATCGTCGTCCCAGTAACGCATGACCTCATACATGTGGCGACCGTACACACTGCCCGCCTGCCCCTGAGCCTCCTCGATGAAGTGGCGGAAGAGCGTGGGGCTTGGCGCAAACGCCATATGGTCGACGTAGCCGTCCAGGGACTGGTTCATTCCGAACACGAGCTTAGCCATACCCACTTCCTTTCCTTACGCGGCACATCCGCGCGGTTCTGATTGCGTTATGCAATCGGTTGTAAGCGAGCCAGTGTACCATCTCGGTACTAGGCTAACTCCGGCGTCACATTTGTTTCGTGATGCCCAATCGGTTGTAGATCGCCGCCCGGTTGCAACCATGGGGGCGCGGA
>CADCWP010000199.1 GCA_902806425.1 uncultured Truepera sp. | reverse complement strand
TAACGCAAAGAGCACGTCTTGGACGTGAAAGCGTAAGCCCTAGACGTCCGGTGGTTACAGCAGCTAAGACCGTGATCGAGGCTAGGGGCCTCGAGAAGGTCTACGGTCACGGCGAGGGTAGGGTCGAGGCCCTTGGCGGCGTGAGCCTGAGCGTCGAGGCCGGGGAGTGGGTCTCGCTGATCGGCCCGTCGGGTTCGGGTAAGAGCACGCTAATGAACCTCCTTGGGCTGCTCGACCGCCCCACGGGCGGCTTCTACGCCTTGGGGGGCCGCGAGGTTTCCGGTCTCAGGGGTGGCGAGCTCTCGAGGGCGAGGCGGGAGCTTGTGGGGTTCGTCTTCCAGAGCTACAACCTCCTTCCCGGCGAGACGGCGCTTGCGAACGTAGAGCTGCCCATGCTCTACGCGGACGTCGGTCGTAAGGAGCGGCGGCGGCGGGCGACGGAGGCTTTGGAGCGGGTGGGATTAGGCGGCAGAACGAAGCACCGCCCGACGGAACTCTCCGGGGGGCAGATGCAGCGCGTCGCCATCGCACGCGCCCTCGTCAACGAGCCGTCGCTGCTTCTAGCCGACGAGCCGACGGGCAACCTCGACTCCAAGACGACCGAGGAGATTATGGGGTTGTTCGGGGAACTGCATGAAAGTGGGGTGACGCTTGTGGTCGTCACGCACGAGCCGGAGGTCGCTGCCAGGGGCAACAGGACGGTCGAGATCCGCGACGGCAAAATTTTTGGTGACACGGGCCGAAGCTGAGAGCAGACCAGAGAGAACATAGCGAGAGCAGAGGAGAAAAATGAAGCTTTTAAGGATCATCGGTATGGGCCTGCGTAGTCTGGCCAGTAAACCCGCGAGGACGGCGCTGTCGGCGCTCGGGATCGTGATCGGGGTGGCGGCGGTGGTCGCGCTGACCTCGCTCGGCAACGGCATCCGGGAGAGCGTCTCGGGCCAGATCACGGACTTGGGTCCGAACCTCATCACCGTGAGCCCCGGTTCGGAAGAGGGTGATGGCGGCGGCATCATCGACGCCGAGATGGCCAGCACGCTTACTCCCCAAGACGCCTGGAACGTCGCGGCCCTGCCCGCCGTGAAGGCGGCCTCGGCCATCGTGGCGACGAGGGCAACCGTCGAGGGCGAGAGCGTGCAGTTCATGGGCGTAGACCCCTCCTACGACGAGGTCCGCAAGGTTGAACTCGCGTCCGGGCGCTTTATTGCGGGCGAGGGGGAGGTCGTGCTTTCCCAAGCCGACGCGAAAAGATTGTTCGGCGGTAATCTCAAAGGAGCAGTAGGAAAGACCGTGGCCGTGGGCGGCTTCGCACTGAACGTCCCCGGGCAAGCCCTGGACAACGTCTTGCTCGAGCAGGCGGGTGACGTGCAGAACGCCCAGCGGGAATTAGCCGGGAAACCTGCCGAGGGGTATGAGGTCGTGGGGGTGCTTGCGTCGCAGCCGGAGGGCGGCTTCGTCCAAGCCGCTGCGGACGTTTCTTACCTGACAGCACGGGACGCCCTCGAGCTCTCCGCGTTGAGCGCGGTCGGTCAGATTCTGGCCTCCGCCACGAGCGCCGACGCGGTTGCAGAGGCAAAAGCCGGTATCACGTCCGAGTTACGTTCCGCCCACGGCGGGCAGGAGGACTTCACGGTCGAGACCCAGGAGGACCTCCTCTCCACCTTCACCCAGATCACAGACCAGCTCAACATCTTTCTCGCCGGGATAGCAGGCATCTCGCTGCTCGTCGGCGGCATCGGCATCATGAACATCATGCTCGTCTCCGTCACAGAAAGAACGCGGGAGATCGGCGTGAGAAAGGCGCTCGGCGCGACCGACGCGGACATCCTTTTACAGTTCCTGTTCGAGGCGGTTCTGTTGGCGGCGCTCGGTGGGCTCGCCGGGGTTGCGCTCGGGGTTGCTGGCCCAAGTCTGCTGCCCGTCCTGCTGCCGGACCTACCGGCCCCCGTGTTCAGTACGGCACAGATAGCGCTCGCCTTCGGGGTGTCGGCCTTGATCGGGGTCGTGTTCGGCAGCCTGCCCGCATACCGCTCCGCCCGGCTCGCCCCGGTCGAGGCCCTCAGGAGGGAGTAGGACCCCAGTAAGACCCCGACGGTAAAAGCTACTTTCACCGTCGAGTCCAACCAGTTCACCACGACACCTTAGACCTATGCATGAGGACGTCGAGAGTTCTCCTCGGCTCGACAACTGGGTCGAGGAGTAACTTGCCCTCGTCCGCGATAGGGGTCTGCCGATCACCTCGGTGCAACCACAGCCCGCTGACCGACGGTAATGGCTGGCTTCCGCCGGACGGTCGAGCGAATCGCTCCGTACGTCCCTAGAGCCGCCTTTGTGACGAATACCCATCCGGCCTCCGGCAGGCACATCTGACCCCTTTTGCGGGGTAGGCCAGGGTAGATAGCCTTCCTTAGCTGAGTCGCACGTCACGGCCATCTAATCCATTTGGAGGAGCCTCTATGAACAGCCGTCACTCGAAAGAACCGCTCGCAACTCGCTACTGGCTTAGTCGAGCCTCATGGCTATTCGCAGCTCTGGCAGCCGTTGGAATCACCCTATATTTCGCTATCCCCTATCTAACCTCGAACCCACGTGTGAGCCGCACGCCGCTCAACCAGGCGTTCCCGCTGCACTTCGTTTACGTCACCTTGCACGGCGTACCAGCTGGGCTGGCGCTGCTGCTGGGGCCGGTCCAGTTCATACCCGCGATCCGGACCCGCTACCCCGCGGCGCACCGGCTCATAAGCAACGTCTGTCTGGTGTTTATCTCCATCGGCATCATCATGGGCGTGATCGCCGCCTCCGTTTCGACGTCGGGTTTGGCGGCCCCGTTCGGTTTTCTGCTCCTGGCCGCCGCTTGGTTTTATAGCGGCTTGCTGGCGTACCGCGCGGCTCGTCAGCATCAGAGCGCCTTGCACCGCGTTTGGATGATCCGCAATTATGCCTTCACCTTTGCCGCAGTGCTCCTCTGGGTCCTTCTGGTGGTCGGGTTGCAGGTCATGACAGTCAATCAGGCCCTCACCTTCGATGATGTGTACACCACCAGCGTGTGGAGCTCGATTTTGGTGTCATACCTGGTTGCCGAGTGGTTCATCGTGCAGCGCACGCTCGGCCCGCTGGCACAAAAATCAGCGCAGGCTGCTGAGTCAAGCCGCGTCAACGAGGCGTAGTACTCCGACGTGCCCTGACCCGAGTGTACGCACGGCCCAACAGGAGGTTTTATGACGTTCCGGACGTTTGCCCTACGCACCACATTCGTGCTCGTCGTCGGCGCTGTTGCTGCAACCTTGTGGTTTTACCGCACCACCTTCATGCTGGCGTTTTTGGCCATCATCATCGCCGTGCTCATGAGTATCATAGTGGGCTATTTGCAGCGGCTTAAGGTGCCCCGGGGCGTAGGGGTTGCGGTAGCAGCGCTAGTCTTGGTTGAGGCCGTTTCGGGCATAGGATTTCTGCTGGAATCTATCTTTGCCAATCTCAACGAGCTGGCGCAGCGCCTCCCGCTACTCTCCGGGCAGCTTACCGAAAACTA
>CADCWP010000198.1 GCA_902806425.1 uncultured Truepera sp. | reverse complement strand
TCACGCGGGCTACAGAGCACGCCCCGACTCTGAGCGCCCGCCAGCTCGCGGGTCGTCACGGTAAGTCCTACCGCGGGCAACACAGCTCCGGGCTGCGCTAGCGCGGTCCGCATCCCGACCTCAGTGTTGGGCGCACCCGTAACGACCTGCACGCGGCCCGAACCCGTCTCGACCTCAGCCAGCAGCAGATGGTCCGAACCCTCGACCGGTGAAACCGAAACGACTTCAGCAACGATCACACCGTCCGGCGCGGGGGGCAGTTCGAAAACGCGCTCGACGCTGAGGCCGAGGCCGTCCAGAAGCTCTACAAGCTTGGCGGCTTTGGCGGCCTCTAGGTCCAGCTCATCGCGACCGTCCGCAGCGACCCCTTGACTCAGCCTGTCGGACAGACCGTTTGCGCCCGCTTCACCGTCGAAAAAGGTCAACAGCCAGCCTAACGGCACGTTCACAGCTCACCTCGGAACTGCCTCAACACGCGCAGATCGCCCCCGTAGAAGTAGCGGATGTCGGGGACGCCGTAGGAGACCATCGCCAAACGCTCGAGCCCGAAGCCGAAGGCGAAGCCCGTGACCCCTTCGTAACCGACCGCCTTGAAGACGTTTGGATGCACCATCCCGCAGCCGCCGAGTTCGAGCCAGCCCGCGCGCCCAGTGCGCGGGTTTTTCCACCACACCGCGAACTCCGCGCCCGGTTCGACGAACGGGAAGTACGTCGGTAGCAGCCGCGTTTTGGTCTCCGGCCCGAAGAGCGCCCGCGCCATCTGGTTGATGGCCCCGTGCAGGTCGGCCATGGTGATGTGCTCTCCAACGACCAGCGCCTCGATCTGATGAAACATCGCCTCGTGCGTCGCGTCGACCGCCTCGTTGCGGAAGACCTTACCGGGAACGACGATCTTAAAGGGCGGCGCGTGAGAAAGCATGTAGCGCACCTGCATCGGCGAAGTGTGGGTTCGCAGGAGGCGTCCGTCCTCGGTCCAAAAGGTGTCCTGCGTGTCGCGGGCGGGGTGCTCGTCGGGAAAGTTGAGCTTTTGGAAGTTGTACGCGTCGGTTTCGAGTTCCGGGCCGACCACGACGTCGTAACCCATGCTGCGAAACACATCCGTAAGGCGGTTTGTGACGCGGGTCAAGAGGTGCAGCCCGCCGACCGGGTAGCCGTACCCAGGGAGCGTGACGTCTAGGCGCTCGCTCTCTAACTGCCGCGCCACCGCCTCACCCTCCAAGGCCTCGCGGCGCCTCTTGAGGGCGTCCTCGAGTTCCTCCTTGAGCGCGTTTATAGAGGCCCCCGCCGCGCGCCTCTCGTCGGGGGGAAGTGCGCCCAACCCTTTAAGCTGCCGGGTCAGCTCACCTTTTTTACCCAGATACCGGACCCGCAACGCTTGCAACGCGTTTAGGTCGGTGGCGTCGGCAACCTCTGCCAAGGCTTGTTCTCGCATCGTCTCTCCAATAAAAAAACACCGCCTCAGAGGGCAGCGTTAGGGGTCGCGCGGGTAGAGCCCGCGCTAGGGGATAAAGGGCGAAGCTAGGGTACTTCTCACACCTTAAGTGTATTTCATACAGTCGCCACGATGCAAGCTCGGCAAAGCGTTCTCGAAAACAATAACAACGTGCAGGATATCATACTAGAGATACGCCGCTGCACAACAAATTTGGTTTGGATGCAAACCAGCAGTGTACGTTTGGTCTGTGTACTTAATGTCCGGTGGGGTTATAAATCTCTGTAACGTTTCGTCTATACTCGTGGCAACTCATTTCCTTTGGAGGGCGTGATGGTGTTAAAACGGTACATCGTCGAAGTTGATCCGAAACAGGCGCTTAAACTATCGGCCGAACAACTCGCGCTCGCCACCCAGATCGACAACGGCCCCACGCGGCTCCTTATCTTCCGCGACCGCTTCGCCGCCTACAAGATCGCCACCCTTAGCGGCGGCACCTTTCGGCAGGGTCACGTCGTTGATGGCGACGCTTTTGGCGACGGACTCGCTCTTGGCGACCGCACGCTGCTGCTCGAGCAGACCGCGCCCGCAGCTGAAGCTTAGTCAGTAGCTACCTAGTCGCCTCTAAACACGTCGCAAAACCACGCCCCGGCGTAGGGCAGCGTGTCGAAGACGAGTCCCACCCGCGGGTCGGCGTGTGCTTGTCCCCACACGTCAGCGTCCACTTCCGTTACAAACGGCCCCACGAGCGCCCCTTCTTCCCGCCACGCGTCAGGAGCAACAGGCCACGCTAACTCGCGCCGCTCACCCGCCGGGTCGTTCACCGTTCGGTAGAAGAGCCCTTCCGTCTGCGCCCCGACGAGCGCGGCGAGCGCGTCATCGAGTGCAGCCAGTTCGGGTCTTTCCAGGGGCGGAAAGATGCGCAGTTCAGTGTCGGTCTGCTGAAGGCGCAGCGGCACGTTAAAAAGTTGATGGTGTGGGCTGACCTGCGTGACCACTGCGCCGACACGCGGCAGCAGGCGCGCGTCGGTACGGACAAGCGCGGCGGCGTTGATAGCCGCGTAGGTGAGCGGCTCGGCCTCCTTAAGCACGTCCAAATCCATCCCGGCGGCCTCGGCTTGACGGCGTACCGCGCCGTTCGGACGGTGTGCCCGCACCAGCTCTAAAAAAGTTGGGTCCAGCAGACCGGCGTCCGGCGTGTCAGCGGACAACGCTCTCCCCGGCTGTTGCCTCGTCAAAGCGGCGTCTGAGCTGCGGCGCACCCATAATCTCGGCGAGGGCGTCCATCAACCGCCCGTAGTGCGCGGCGTGCGCGCTCTCCCCCATCAATCCCAAACGCCACACTTTGCCCGCCGTCTCGCCCAAGCCCCCAGTGACGCTGATGCGGTAGCGCAGGCGCAGTGTGGTGCGCACCCCGGCGTCGTCGAAGCCTTCGGGTAGCGCCACGGCCAGCACCGTTGGCAGCCGGTACGCAGCGGGAACATAGGCGCTGAAGCCGACCGCCGAGAGCGCGTAGAGGGCGGCGTCCTCGAGCGCCCGCGCCCGCGCTGCCCGCGCCGGAATCCCCTCTTCCAAAACTGTCCGAATCGCCTCGCCCGTCGCCCAGTGAAGCTGTACCGGGACGGTGTGATGATAGCTCCGCACCGCCCCTTCGCCCCAGTAACCCTGCATCCCGAGCGCGTCACCGTACCAGGTGCTCACGGGCGTCCTGCGCGCAGCAATCCTCGCCATCGCGCGGCGGCTGAACATCACCGGGGCGAGTCCGGGCGGAGCCGACAAGCATTTCTGCGAGCCCGTGTAGGCGTAATCGATACCCCACGCCGAGGCGTTAAAGGGCAGCATCCCGACCGTCGTCACCGCGTCGACCGAGTAGAGCGCGCCGACCTCGCGGGCGACCACGCCGATCTGGGGCACCGGGTTGAGGACGCCTGTGCTGGTCTCGCCGTGAACGACCGAGAGCAGTTTGGGTTTTAGCTCGTGAGCAACCCGGCGCACCTCAGTGACGTCAAAAGGCTGCCCCAGCGCCGCCCGCAACACCGTCACGTCTGCCCCCAGCCGCGTCGCCATCTCCGCCATGCGCTCGCCGAAGACGCCGTTGGAGAGTACGAGAGC
>CADCWP010000197.1 GCA_902806425.1 uncultured Truepera sp. | reverse complement strand
TCGAAACGGCGGTCCCCAGCGACAGCGACGCGGCGGCCTAAAAGTGCGCCGGGGCGGGTGGGTTGTGGGGTCTTCGCGGGAGCGTCCATAAATCCTATGGTCTCATATCTAGTCGGAGCGTAGCGCTCAAGCATGACATGTGTCCGACGCTTGCGCAGCCTTATGGCAGCTATGGCAGGGTCGCTCAGGCATGTTTGCTAGACTACTTGATAGCTTTGGTCAACTACTATAGACTGACCGGGTGATCGCGGCGCTCTCCAAACTGTATATGCAGCCCGCTGCGCAGCGATGTTGTTGAACTGATACCCCCTGCACAACCCCATACCCCACACCTTCTCGTTACCTCATAGGAGGCGCGCTGTGGCGAGCCCGGAAAAACCCAACCCAGAGAGACCCCCACGCACACCCAAACCTAAAAAATTGTCTGTCGAGGAGATTAAAGAGGCGTCGAACTACCTTTCTGAGGGCGTCGCCGAACAGGTCTTTGACCCTACGACCGACCACGTTGACGACAGCACCTACCAGCTCCTCAAATTCTCCGGCATGTACCAGCAAGACGACCGCGACCTACGCAAAGAGCGCCGCCAGCAGGGTTTGGACAAGGCGTACTCGTTTATGCTGCGGTCGCGCGCTCCCGGCGGGCGGCTCTCGGCGGCACAATACCTGGTTCACGACCGCCTCGCGGATAGAGTAGGCAACGGCACCCTGCGCCTCACGACGCGTCAGGGCATCCAGCTTCACGGCATCGTAAAGGGCGACATCCAGGAGACGATCCGGACGCTTCACAGCGAACTCGTCACCTCGCTCGCGGCCTGCGGCGACGTCAACCGCAACGTGATGGCCTGCCCCGCACCCGAAACGTCGCGCAACCACGCGTTGTTAGAAGAGATAGCGGACGAGCTCAACGCGCACCTGTTGCCTAAGACCGAAGCGTATTACCAGCTCTGGCTAGACGGCGAACGTCAGTCTCTACCTGCCGAAGCGACGCCCGAGCCGGTCGCCAAGGCGGACGACGTCGAGCCGCTCTACGGCAAGACCTATCTGCCGCGCAAGTTCAAGATAGGCATTGCCTTTCCCGAAGACAACTGTGTCGACGTCTACTCGCAGGATGTCGGCGTCATCCCGGTGCTGGACGGTGACCTGCTGCGCGGCTTTAACCTCCTCATCGGCGGCGGCTTGGGTATGAGCCACACCGACCCCGACACGCGGCCCTTTTTAGCTAAAGAACTCGGGTTTGTCACTCGAGAGCAACTTTTGCAAACCGTCGAGGGCATCGTCACCGTGCAGCGCGACTTCGGCAACCGCGAAGAGCGCAAGTTCGCCCGGATGAAGTGGCTCGTCGAGACGCGTGGTATCCCGTGGTTCAAGGCGGAACTGGAGTCTCGCCTGGGCTTCGCTATCGGTGAGTGGGTGCCGGTGGGCCGCTTCACGGTGGACGACCACCTGGGC
Source organism: uncultured Truepera sp. (assembly GCA_902806425.1). Taxonomy (GTDB): domain Bacteria; phylum Deinococcota; class Deinococci; order Deinococcales; family Trueperaceae; genus Truepera. The sequence goes on along the minus strand of CADCWP010000197.1, from coordinate 2,103 downwards.
TGGAGTGAAGGGGGCGACGGCAGGTTCTACTTCGGCCTCTACATCGAAAACGGGCGCATCAAAGACGACGGCGACTTCCGCCTCCGCACCGCCTTGCGCGAACTCTTGGCGCGCTACCCACACGAAATCCGCATCACCGCCCAGCACAACGTTTTGCTGACTGACTTAAATGCGGAGGACGAAGCGCCGATCCGCGACCTTTTGCGCGCGCACGGCGTTAAAACCAAAGAGGAGATATCGCAGGCGCGGCGTTACGCGATGGCGTGCCCCGCGCTGCCGACGTGCGGCTTGGCGCTGGCCGAGTCCGAGCGTATGTTGCCGGGGGTCATCGACGTGTTGGAGGGAGAACTCGCCGCCTTAGGACTGGACCAAGAGGAGATTTCAGTCCGCATGACCGGCTGCCCGAACGGTTGCGCCCGGCCCTACACCGCCGAGTTGGCGTTCGTAGGTAAATCGCTAGACAAATACAACGTCTACGTCGGCGGCTCTTTCGAGGGCACGCGCTTGGTGACGCAGTACGCCGAGATGGTCTCCGGCGGCGAGCTGGTTTCAACCGTTACCCCGCTCCTGAGCTTTTGGAAAGGCGCGCGCCGTCCGGGCGAACGTTTCGGCGACTTTTGCCACCGCGTCGGGATCGAAGGGCTCCGCGAGCACGCCGCCGGGGTGGTCGCCGCGTGAGCACGCCCGCCCTAGACGTCCTCGAGAAACGCGTGTTGGAGGCGAAGACGCTCGAGACCATCCGCTGGGCCTTGGAGAGTTACCCAGACCTGATGATGACAAGCGGCTTTAACCTAAACGGCACCGTCTTAGTCGACCTCGCCGTACGCGCCGGGTTTCGTGGTGAGTTGGTGTTTATCGATACGCTGTCGCACTTTCCCGAAACGCTCTCAACCCGCGACGAGATCGCCGCACGCTACACCGAGGTCACTTTGACGACGCTGACGCTGGAGGGTTCCGACCTGCCCGGCTGCGGCGCGGCGAACTGCTGCGAAGTCCGCAAGGTCCTACCTTTAAGAAAGTTTTTGGAGGCCAAACAGCCGAGCGCCCTTCTAAGCGCCCGCAGCCGCTTTCAGAGTGAAACCCGCGCCATTCTCAACACCGTCGAGGATTCGGGCGACTACGTCAAGGTCAACCCGCTCGTCGAGTGGTCGCAAGAGGACCTCGAAGCCTACGCTAAAAAGCGCGACCTGCCCGTCAACCCGCTCTACTGGCAGGGATTCCTGAGCATCGGCTGCGCGCCGACAACGCGCGCGGTACGTGAAGGCGAAGATATCCGCGCCGGACGCTGGGAGGGGCAGAGTAAGACCGAATGCGGGCTGTGGTGGGGCGATAAAGCGATTTAGACGTTACCGAGCTCACTGCTGAAGCGACCGGAAGCGGCCTGTGCTACCTGACCAGGTGACGTGGGCCGCTGTAGTTTACAGGCTCGAGTTGCGCTCAGCGCGCTGTCAGCTGCTAGGGATGCTCTTAACGATGCTCGGAACTTGCAGCGCGTTTTCGGCGGTGTTCTGGTCCGTGATGGCGCAACTTCGCTGTGTTTGGCCTGTGGACGCCTGAGTCGGCTACAAGCAGATACTGGCTGAGCGGTCCGGGTCGATGTGGAAGGTGCTTCGATCGCGGGCGACACGCACAGAGATCACACGAATTAGCACGCCTCAAATTAGGACGCTTCGCTCAACGCTGACGGTACAGCACCATCCCACCGTGATAAAGCACCCCGTCCCTAAAGTCCTCGTCGGCCGTAAAAGCTGTGTCATCCCAATACTCGATGTGGTCGCCGGTAATTTCATAGCGCCCTTGATACGCACTTTCTCGGTCGCCGCGAGCTTCGTCGTAGCGTCCGCTTGCCAGCAGTTCGTGGCGTACATAGCCGTCTTCGGTCACCCACATACCGACGTAGGGATGAGCAGCCTGTGTTTCATGTAACTCTGTTTGTGGGTTGGGTCTCGCCATAGAGGAGCCTCCTGAGCTAGCTGTCCCTGTGAATAAAGAGGTAAAAAGTAGAGCAACGAATCCTTACATAGTTCTCCTCGAGACACTTGGCTGCGTTGGCCCATAGTCCAAAGCTGCGCGGCACCTTACGAGCACGGTACACGCTCGTAC
>CADCWP010000196.1:3130-3565 GCA_902806425.1 uncultured Truepera sp. | reverse complement strand
GTCTCGCCGATCTGGTCATAATCACGCAGCACCAGCGCGTAAATCGCCGTGTAGTAAGGGATTTTCTCGATAATTGCTTTAGCTTCATCATCGCCGAGCAGTTCGCGTAGGGCCCGGGACTCGAGGTAGTTGACCTGAATGTGCAGATAGTTGGAGCGGTCGCTGCCACACCCCTCCGGGCGCTCGGTCGGCAGATTTGGGTATAAGGTGCGGAACTCCGTACCCGCACTCTTATAGGCTTCAAACTTGCTTTCCAAAAGTAAGAACCAGTGGAGCTGTTCGTGAATATACGTGCCTAAAAGCCGCTCCGGGTAGGCTAAATAATCCGCCCCTCTCGTCTGTGGGCTTAGCGTCAAGATAGGATGACTATGCGGGATAACATCCTCTTCTATCTGTACGTTCTCGGTGTAGAGCCATCTAGTCAGCGGGTAGCGG
>CADCWP010000196.1:0-3120 GCA_902806425.1 uncultured Truepera sp. | reverse complement strand
CGCTCTCGCAGTAGTTGCTCTTTTGCTGTGCCGTTTACTAACGTGATAGTAGGACGAGTTTGCGTCACTAATTTGCCCGTCCTCCTAGACCTAAACCCCCGCTGCGTGGCTCGAGAATGGCTCCCCCGCTTCAGGTGTTTTAGAACCCGGCAGCTCGAGCGTGAACTTGGGCGACTGCCCTAAAAACTCGGCCGGGTTGTGTAGCACAACCTTGTCGATCAGCGCCTCGTCATGACCACGGTGGCGCATCTCCAGAACAAAGTTCGGTACCGCTACCGGGTCGGAAGGTCCCCAGTCGCAGGCGGAGGCGACGATGATGCGTTCGCTACCGTACATCTCGAGCATGTCGATAGCGCGGTTTGGCGAGGCTTTGGTCCTAGGATATAAAGTCATCCCCGTCCAGAAGCCGTTTTCTAGAATCATCCCGACCGTGTGTTCTTCGGCGTGGTCGACCATCACCCGCTCGGGTTTGACACGTGGGTCGGCGGCGAGCGTCTCGACGATGGTCTTCGTGCCTTTGTACTTATCCTCTAAGTGCGGCGTGTGGATGTGAATCATCTGATCGTGTTCTAGCGCCAGCTCGACGTGATCCTTAAAGGTCGCCAGCTCGTTGCGGGTAACGCGGTTGAGGCCGATTTCCCCAATGCCTAAGACCGTCTCACGCCTCAAAAACTCGGGAATAATGCCCAGAACTTTTTTGGCAAGCGCCCGGTCTTCGCCCTCTTTCGGGTTCAAACAGAGCCAGCAGAAGTGTTTAATGCCGTACTCGGCGGCGCGGGCCGGTTCAAAGGTCGTCAGATGATCGAAGTAGTCGGCGAACACGTCGGCGCTGCGGCGGTCGTACCCGGCCCAAAATGCCGGTTCGGTGACGGCCAAGCAGCCCGTCATGGCCATCTGCTGATAGTCGTCGGTAGTACGCGAGACCATGTGTGCGTGCATGTCGATGTACTTCACGGCGTCGCCTCCTGCCGGATAGACGCGCCGTAAGCACCCTGCTGATCGCGTTCGTCTAGGAGTGTCAGGTCGAGGTCGCTGAGGAGAAGTTGGACACGTTCGGTGCGACCGAAGTCGCCGGTGGAGAGTTCTTGAATCGCCCGTTTCAGTGCCACAAAGCGAAACTCGTTCCCGGCATCTTTGCTGACCGAGCGGTCCATCCGGTCTAAAAAAGCGGCAATTGCCAAGACCTGGTTGCGGTGCTCCATAAAGTAGCGGTCGACAAGTTCTCGCTGCCCTAGCGGGCAGCTTCCAGCCCGGTCTTTGGTGGTGTCGTCCATAGTCCCTCCTTGAGACGCGCAACGGCGCGCCGAATGAGCGTTTCGTCGAGTTCGTGAACCTCTAGGGGTCGCCCGACGCCCTCTAACAGCATGATGGTAAGTTCCCCGCCCAAGTGCTCCCGAAATTCGTTCAGTCCGGCGATGACCTCGGGAGTTTCGAGTTCAGGGGTAAACGTGTCCAATCCTAATGCGGTAAAAAGACTCAGCACCCGCGTCAGCTCGCTTTCCGGCAACATCCCGGCTAAATGCGCGTAGGTGCTGTCTAAAGCGATCCCGACTGCGACCGCCTCGCCGTGCCGCAGGTTGTAGTCGGTGAGGGCCTCGAGCTTGTGCGCCGCCCAGTGACCGAAGTCTAGGGGCCGTGACGAACCGAACTCGAAGGGGTCGCCGCTCGTGGCGATGTGCTCTAGGTGCAGCTCGGCGCAGCGGATGACGGCGTGCGCCATCGCCCCCTCGTCGCGGTTTCTAAGTGCTTCGGCATTTTCTTCTAAAAAACCGAAGAACTCGGCGTCTTTTAGGAGCGCGACCTTGACGGCCTCTGAGAGCCCGCCCACCCAGTCACGTTGCTCGAGGGTTTTCAAAAAGTCCAGATCGTTAAAAACCGCGTAGGGCGGCGCGAAGGTGCCTAGAAAATTTTTTTTGCCAAAGGCGTTGACGCCGTTTTTAACACCGACCGCCGAGTCGTTTTGTGACAGCACGGTCGTCGGAATCCGGACGAGCCGGACGCCCCGGTGCGACGTTGCTGCCGCGTACCCGGCCATGTCGAGAAGCGCGCCGCCGCCGACGGCTACGACGTACGAGTGCCGGTCGACGCCGTGGGCATGCACGGCCTGTTGTACGGCCAGAACATTTTCAGGCGCGTTTTTCGTCACCTCGCCACCCGTTACGATCAGGGGTGTGGTGACGAGCTTTAGACCTTCGCGCTGAGCGAAATAGGCTGTGATGTCAGCCGTAAGACCGGCGTGATGCCACGTGACCCCTTCGTCGACCACGACCAGCACCCGTTTAGGGCCGGTATTCGGCAAGGCGTCCCCCAGGAGCGCGTCCGCCAGCAGCGCGTTCTCGGCTGCGAAAAGGTTGCGGGTGAAGTGAACGGGATAGCGAAACGTCACCTCGACCTGCTGACGGATAGTTTTCATAGGGTTACGATACCGAGTTCTCCGAACATACATCTTATTCCGTATCACATGAATATTTTCACCCCCGCCCACTCGGAGCGGTTACCGCAGCGTGCGGAGCAGATGGACCCCCTGGGTGCTGAGGGCCGCGCGAATAAGTGACGCTTTGACGCCACGGGGCGCGCGCTGAAAGGTAGCAGTCATGGTGCGGACGATACTCGCCGTGCCCGAGGTGCCGGAGAGGTACCCCTGCCAGGCGTACGGTGAGAGCCTAAAAAAAGCGCTAAAAAAATCCTGAGTTCGGGCGCTGTCGAGCGTCAAGAGCGCCTCGAGGCCGAACAGGTAAAGCTGCCGCGCCCGCACCCGCTCTTTAGGCCAGAGCGCCCGCCAGGCAGCGCAGGCGGCGCGTTCGGGCGACGCGTTCGGCTCACCCAGCGCCCGTGAGACGGCCTCCGCTAACTCCGGCGCGCGCCGCAGCACCGACGCCACCAGATACCCGGACGCCGGATGCACCATAGCGGCCGCCCCGCCAAAACCGACGACGCGCTGCGTGAGGTCGGGGAGCGTCAGGTTCATCGGGAAGCGGACGTGCTCAAGATCATGCGTCTCGGTGACGCAGACACCACCAAAGGCGAGGCGGCGGTGCAACCGGTCCTGAAGCGTCACCATGTCCAAACCGGGCCGGTGCGCTAGGGAGGTCTCTTCAGCCAAGTACCGCCCGCCTCCCA
>CADCWP010000195.1 GCA_902806425.1 uncultured Truepera sp. | reverse complement strand
CCCGGCTCAGCGCTTGGTGGATACGACCGGCGCAGGGGACGCGTGGAATGGCGCGTTCCTGCACTTTCTGCTCGCCGACGAGCAGCCGAAGGGAGCGGCGCGACTTGCAAACGAGGTCGCTGCCGCGAAACTCGTGTACCGAGGGGCGGTTTCACCTTTTTATACCGACACCGGCTGCTCGGTCACTTTGCACCGAGTCGAGAACGCTCATCCCCGACTCGGCAACTGCCCACGAGCACGTTCACGCAAGCGTCGTGCGTTTGTTCAACTTGCGGTAGCCCTGCGGCGTCCATAGGTTTTACAAGTCAAGGCGGTTACCCTGACTGACCTCCTGACGTTCACGGTCTCTCCGTCGCTGGCGTGCCACGCGGCGCTGCTAGCGTCTTTAAGCAGTGCGCCTCGACCGGCATAGGGTCTTTTTGCGGGTCCGCTAGATCGTCGGGCCGAAGTTTCGGGACGGCAGGCCGGTCGACCTACCCCCCAACAATGAAGTCACCAACGCGGCGTTCGAGGCACCTGCGGTGTGGCTGGCCCACCTAGCCGCACACAACTGCCCTTTAAGGTCGGGGTGTTTGTGAACTTTTCGCGTGAGACCTTAACGGCTACGCTCACGTTAAGGAGCACTTCCTCTCAGTTGGAAGTCAGATGGTGCTGCCGCTCCGAATCGACACCGTAACGTCAGCGGTACTGCCCTGGCGTGACGCCGACGAGCCCTTTAAATTTTCGCGTCAGGTGGGCTTGGTCGCTAAAGCCCGCGTCAATAGCAACAGCTGCGAGCGGTGCGCCCCGGCTCAGGAGCTGCTTGGCGTAGCGAATACGCAAGCAGGTCTGGTACTCATGCGGGCTCACGCCGACCGTGTGCTGAAAAGAGCGCAGCAGGTGGTACTTACTGAGCCGTGCTTCGCGCGCAAGGTCCGAGAGGGTGAGGTTTTGTGCAAAGTGTAGTTCTAAAAAGCGCATGGCCCGGAGGCACGCCGCGTGTTCCCGGCGAGGCGGCCCCTGGGGGCGCGTTGTAGCGTGCTTAAGAAGGCTATCAAGGGCGCTTAGGAGCCTGCTTTCGCGTTCAATAGAGGTGTTCAGCGTGGTAAAACCCGTAAAGGCTGCGAACCAGAGGGGACGGAGCGACCCCCTGATTCGTTTAGGATAGGCACTCGGGAGGTAGGCCGGTTCGCCCGCCGTCAGCTCCTTTAGCAATTCTTGTGTAAACCGCAGCGTATGGTGCGTCCAGGTTCCCTGCGGCGCGCCGCTCACCACCTCGCCGGGCTGAAAGACACCTAGGAAGTCGCTCGAAAAGGCGTGCTGGTTCCCACTGTAGAAGAGACTCCCGTGCCCAGCTACACCGAGTGTCACCTGATACTCCACCAGCAGTTCCCGGTGAACCGGCCAGCTCGAGGCCGTAACTTGCTGGAGCTCGAGGCCCTCAAATTCCTCAGGTCTCCAAACGCGGACGCTGCCAGGTGATGTCCGAGGCGCGCCATCTCCAACTGCACCTTCATGAGGAACGGCTCCCACGTCTGGTGTAAGCGCTGAAGCGGCGGACTGCATACCGGAAGGGTAACGCTTGTCTCTTTCCAAGCCCTTTCTGCATGCTTTCTGCAGCCAAGTAGTGCGCGTTTGTCCCTTGGGCCACCTTGGGCCCGGTAATTAAGAATATTGTGTGCCTCGCAGAGGGAGCGCCTCTGCAACCAGTTCGGCGACGACTTCTGTGACCAGGGCGTCCAGCTCGCGCGCTTCTTCACCGTCCGCAAGTGCCTGTCTATGCTCCGGCGGAAGGGGCGAGGCTACGCGGCTCAGCAGTGTCAGCCTTCGCCGCTGGTCCTCGTGGCTGAGCGCTGGGTGGATGCCGACGCCCTTTAACACCTTGACGGACGCCTCCAAGCGCCCCTGCTCGAGCCACACCTCCCCAACATCAACGAGGTTTTTGAGGAGCAGTTGGAAAGCGCCCACGTCGTACCTGTTCTGCACAGCGCGGAGTAAGTAGGCGGCGGCGAGAGGATAGTTAGCCGTATGAATCACTAGGGCAAGGTCGGAATAGACCGCACTCGCCACCTCCTGATCGCCGTTAGCTTCGGCCATAACCAGCGATTCCTGGAGATAACGCTCGGCGGCGAGCGCGTCCCCCTTGCGCCGCTCGAGTATGCCGAGAGAGTAGAGGATGTACGGCTGCACGCGCTTGTGGCCCGTTTCGAGACATAGCACCAGGCTCTCGCGCAGCGGTCCCTCCGCTTCGGCGAGCTGATCGGAAGCGAGCAGCATCGCGCCCAGGTTGTAAAGTGCTCCGGTGAGGAAAAGCCGGTCGCCGAGCCGTCGAGCCAGCGCGATGCTCGCCGCGAACGCCTCCTCAGCTGCCGCGTAATCCCCGAGGTCGCTCTCTACCATGGCCAGGATGCCGAGCACGGTAGCCTCCTCTTCCGTGTTGCCGAGCGACCCCGGGAGGCTCAGCGCCCTGACGAGATGCTCCCGCGCTGCCAGGAGCGCACCCGACGCCCTCTCGAATTTCGCCAGGATGATGTAGGCTTCTGCCAGACTGGCGTGCGCGCCGCTCGGCTCGAGCGCGCGCACACTCCGTTCGGCCGCCTCTCTCCCCTCGCCTAACTGCCCCAGGGCGTGCAGGAGCGACGCCTGACAAACCAAGAGTTGCCCAAGCACGCTATCGGTCCCCTCGCGCCCCTCGAGCGTAACGATGGCCGCGGATAAGAGAGCTGCGCCCTCGAGCGCCCGTCCTCGTACTCTAAAAAACGTTTTCAGCACCTCCGAGGCAGCTTCAAGAGCTTGTAACCGCCCAGCCTCCAAGTCGTGGTACCAGGCAAGTTCCACGTTGGGCAGCTCTTCATCAAGCTTGTTCAGGACAGCCTCGCCCTCGGTACCGTCGATAGCGTTTCGCATCGAAGCTAAAAGGCGAGTGTAGAAGTCGGCATGCCGCGCCCTCACCTGCGCCTCTTCGCCCGGAACTTGTGCGAGCTTCTCCCGACTAAAGCTGTAGACGAGTGGGTGGCGGTCGTAGCGCCCGGTCGCGCTTACCCGGAGGAGCGACTTGTCGATCAGCGAGACTAGGGTCCCGAGGGGTGCTGACGCGACCTCCAAGGCGGCTTCCCGGCTGAAGCCGCCGCGGAACACCGAGAGCTGCTTCATGGTCGACCGTTCTTCCGAGCTGATGAGCGACCAGGCGTGCTCGAGCGCACCCCACATGCTCCGGTGCCTTTCGGGCGCGTTACGCACTGGGCTGACGAGAAAAGCTGGATTGCCTACCAACTCCTCGCCTATGGCCTCACATGAAAGTGCCCGTACCCAGGCAGCTGTAAGCTCAATAGCGAGCGGCAAGCCCTCCACCTGTTTGCAGATCCGGACGATGGCCGCGAAGTCGCGTTCGGTCGGGGCAAAGTCGGGGCGGACGCGCCTGGCGCGCAGGAGAAAAAGGTGCGGCGCGTCCAGCAAGAACGCCTCTTCAGATCCGTCGAGGGCGTCCGGGAACGGCAAGCCCTCTAGCGGCACCGGCCACTCCTCCGCCAAGTTGAGCCGTTCGCGCGAGGTGACGAGCAGCTTGAGGTTCGGACAGCGCAGGGCAAGCTTG
>CADCWP010000194.1:538-26826 GCA_902806425.1 uncultured Truepera sp. | reverse complement strand
TTTTTGACATAACATAAGGTTACGTTGCACTCGCAGGTTTAAGTTCTTGCAACTGAAAAGCGGTCAGTAGTGCGTTACACCGTGACCGCCTTGCCAAATTTAGCCGAACTTCTGCCAAATCAACTTACTTCTCTCGCCACCCTCCCAAATCGTCCTTTTCGTACTTGTGTCCGACCGCCGACCACGCGACCCGGTGCGAGACCTCCTCGAGCGAAGCGTCGCCCCGCCGACTGTCCGGGTCTCTGTACTCGTCCCAGGCGCTGTTGTAGGCCGCGCGGTAGATTTCCTGGGCGTGCTTGGGCAGGTTGTCCCTGACCGAGTCCGGCAGGTCGCTCAGGTTCTTGTACGGCATAGGTCAGCTCCCTACGATGTCGCCACCGTTGGGGTGAAGCGTCTGGCCGGTAAAGAATGACCCGTCGGAAGACGCCAGAAACACATAGCTCGGCGCGATCTCCTCAGGCTGTCCCGGACGCTTCATGAGCACGTCTTGGCCGAAGCTGGCGACCTTTTCCTCCGAAAATGTCGAGGGGATCAGCGGCGTCCAGACGGGGCCGGGCGCGACCGAATTGACGCGGATCTTTTTCTCGGCGAGTTGTTGCGCGAGCGAGCGGGTAAAGGCGACGATAGCGCCCTTTGTCGCGGCGTAGTCGAGCAGGCTGCCGGAGCCGCGAAACGCCGTTACCGAGCACGAGTTGACGATGGTGCTGCCCTCATGCAGGTGCTTGAGCACCGCTTTGGTCATGAAGAACATCCCGAAGATGTTCGTGCGAAAGGTGCGCTCGAGCTGCTCGGCGGTGATGTCTTCCAAGCTATTCTGCGGGTGCTGCTCGGCGGCGTTGTTGACCAACACGTTGAGGTGGCCCAACTCGGCCACGGTCTGCTCGACGGCCTTTTGACAGAACGACTCGTCGCCCACATTACCCGCGATGGTCAGGCAGCGCCGACCTTCCTGCTCAACCTGCCGCTTGGTCTCCTCGGCGTCCTCGTCTTCGTTCAGGTACACGATAGCGACGTCCGCGCCCTCTTTGGCGTAGTGGACCGCCACGGCGCGGCCAATGCCCGAGTCGCCCCCGGTGATGAGCGCGACCTTGCCCGTAAGCTTGCCGCTGCCCCTATACGCCGCACCCTCAAATGCGGGCGCGGGTGTCATCTCGGTTTCTAGCCCCGGCTGCTGATCTTGGTGCTGTGGCGGCACGGTGTTCTCGTCTTGTGACATGGTTTCCCCCTCTCTAGTCGTAGCTCTCAAGGGATTATTTTTTACGAACTTTGTCCAGACTGTTCTCCGCGCCCGGTTAAGGAGTCTTCCGGACGGACGTCGGAGGCCGGTTCGCGGAGCACGCCGCGGAGCAGCACCCCATAGCCGACGACGCCGATCAGCGCAAATGAAAACCATTGCAGCGCGTAGCCGAGGTGCGGGCCGCGGGTAACTTCCGGCCCGGGGGGCGGTACCGGCAGGAGGCCCCTCTGCGGTGGGGTCTGCGTTGCCAACTCCAAGTAGACAGGCTCGAGCGTGTACGGCAATTCTGCGCCGATGCGCGCCGGGTTCACGAAGAAAACGGCGTCGAGTCTTCCCACAGCCGGGTCCTTTTGCACCAAACCGAGCCGGTCGAATAGACCCCCCCCCACGGGTTGTACCTGCGGCGGTTGCAGCACGCCGGTCACCTGCACCCGTTCCGGCGGCGCGGCCTCGGCTACAGGCGGCGTGCTTAGTTCAAAAGGTACCCAGCCCCGGTCGACGAGCAGCGCCCGGTTTTCGGCGGAGCGAAGCGGCGTCAGCACGTGGTAGCCCGGTTGGCCATCTAGAGCGCGTGAGCGCAGCAAAACCTCGTTGGCAGTGTCGAAGCGGCCCGACACGCTCGCGCGGCGGTACACGGCTGAGTTTTCCGCACCCTCTGGGACGGTAAGCGAGTAGTTCCGGGCAAGCTGAGCGAAGGGCTGTGGTTCAGCGTCCAAGCGCGCCTCGAGAAGCACGTTGTAAGCGTCACGCTGCGCCAAGCGGCGAAGCTGCCAGAAGCCGAAGTTGACGAACAAGCCGACAAGGGCCAGCGCCAGCAGGTGTCCGAAAAGCCAGCGCGGGGTCAGAAGTTCTTTCATAGTACCTTTCAGCTGCACAGGTCAGCTACACAAAAGAGGGCCGCAGCTGGTGCGGCCCTCTCACTTGTAACGGGTTACCCGTCCCTAGTTGCTGCCCTCTTGCGGGCTGCGGTCAGGGATTTCGTCGCCTTCTTGTGGGCCGGGCAGCGAGTCTTCAAGCTCCGCCGGAGCCGCCTCGGTCGAGGGTGCGACGGCGGGAGTGGTGGATTCAGGCAGGGTCGGGATGGGGGTGTTCTCACCCTGTTCGCCGATGATCGAGTTTTGCTGATAGACCCCGAACGGGTCGCCGACGTTACGCACCGTCTCCGGTCCTTGATAAAAGATCGGCAGCACGTAGACGATCAGCAGCACAAAGATCCACACCCCGTCGACAAGGTGCCAGTACGCGACCGGGACCTCGACGCCGTTTTGCAACTCCCTGGTAAAGTGACCGCGCGTCCCGCGGACAAAGGCGATCCCCAGCATGATAAGGCCTGCGATCACGTGCAGCATGTGGAGGCCGGTGATGGTAAAGAACGCCGACAGGTAGAGGTTCTCGCGCGGGTCGGCGTGTGCGAGAATCTCGCGCCACTCAAAGCCGGTGATGCCCAAGAAAATCGTCCCGAACGCCAGCGTTACCGCCATCAAAAATAGGAAGGTGCGGCGCTTGTTGTGGCTCAGGTCGTGGTGCGCGACGTGGACGGTGATAGAACTCGAGACCAAAAACAGCGTGTTGAGAAGCGCCAGGTTGACGTTCGGCAACTCCTCCGGGAAGGCCATCCGCCCCCCGAAGAGCAGGTAGAAGTACGCCGAGAAGATCATTAAAAAAAGCGCGACCTCAGAGCCTAAAAACCAGTATGCCGACATCATGCCGTTGCTGATCCGGGTGCGGTTGTGATGCGCGACCTCTAGCTCGATTTCAGGCGTGTCGAAGGCCGGTTCGTTCGCCCACATGATAAAGGCGAACAGCGCCACCGCCGCGCCCGCCACCCAGAGCGGTCCCTGGAGAACCATCCCGGCCAAAAAGAGCGCCAGACCCACTGAGGCGACCAGCGGCCAGATGCTCGGATTGGGCAGATGAATCTCCGAGGCGCGCAACGTCGCCTCCTCACCGACCGGCCATAGGCCCATTTTTTGCCAGTCGTAAAGGGGGCGTTCACTGCGAAAGTCCGTCGGCAGTTTGACGCCGAAGTTGTACGCAGGCGGCGGGCTTTCAGTCGCCCACTCGAGCGAGTACCCGTAACCCCAGGGGTTCGGCCCCGCTTCGCGCGGCCCCCGCAGGCTCACGATCACGTTGTATATAAACAGTAGGAAGCCAAATGCCAGCATCAGCGAGCCGATGGACGAAGCCGCGTTCCACACTTCCCAACCCAGGCCCTCGGCGTAGGTGTAGATGCGGCGCGGCATTCCTAGAAGCCCCAGGATGTACTGCGGAAAGTACGTCACCATAAAGCCGACGAACCAGAGCCAGAAAAGCCACTTGCCCATACGCTCATCTAAAAACTTGCCAGTCATCTTCGGAAACCAATAAAAAACGCCCGCCATCACGATAAAGATGCTGCCACCAATGAGGATGTTATGGAAGTGCGCGACCACCCAATAGGTGTCATGCATCTGCCAGGTGAAGGGCACGATAGCGAGCGCGACCCCGGTAATGCCGCCGATAGTAAATAAGAACAAAAACCCCAGGCACATCAGCATGGCGGTGTTAAAAACGATCTTGCCCTTCCAGATGGTCGCCAGCCAGTTGAAGATTTTGACCCCGGTAGGGACGGCTACCAGCATGGTGGTGAAGGCGAAAACCGAGTTTAGGATAGGGCTGCCCATCGAGGTAAACATGTGGTGCGCCCACACCAGATAGCTGACCAGCGCGATGCCCATCGTCGCTCCGGCCAGGGCGGTGTACCCGAAGATAGGCTTGCGGGTAAACGTCGGCAGCATCTCTGAGACCATCCCGAACCACGGCAACACCATGATGTACACCGCCGGGTGCGAATAGAACCAGAACAGGTGCTGGTATAAAACCGGGTCGCCGCCGATGGCCGGGTTGTACAAGCTGATACCGGTCGTGCGGTCGAGAAGCGTCAGCACCGTCGCTGCGGTGATCCCGGGCGTTGCCAAGACCTGTAAAAACGAGGTCGCCATCATGGCCCAGCCGAACATTGGTAGCTGCCGCCACCCCATACCCGGCGTGCGGAGGTTGATCATGGTGACGATAAAGTTGATCCCGCCGAAGATCGACGAAAATCCGACGAGCTGAAGACCCAGAATCCACGAGTCCACGCCGGCGGTCGGTTGATATTCAGAGCTTGCGAAGGGGAAGTACATGACCCAACCACCCTCTGCCCAGCCACCAAAAAGAGGGGCCATGTAGAGGAGGATGCCCCCGCAGAGATAGAGCCAGTACGCAAAGGCGTTCATGCGGGGAAGCGCCATGTCCCGCGCCCCTATCATCAGCGGAATAAAGTAGTTCCCGAAACCCGCCGCGATGGGAATGATAAACAAAAACTGCATGGTTGTGCCGTGCGCCGTAAGAATCTGGTTGTAAAACGAGCCGACCAGCACGCTCATATTGGGGCGCGAGAGCTGCAAGCGGATCAGCAGCGCCGCCACACCGCCAACGCCGAAAAAGAGAAAGCTGGTGACGAGGTACATGATGCCGATCTTTTTGTGATCGACGGTGGTAAGAAGGTCGAGCCAAAGCGGCTTGCGTTTGGCGGTCCCCTGCTCGGGGGTGCCGACGGCGATACTCATTCTTTGTCCTCCAAGCTGGCTAGATTGGTTCTAGGGAGCGTCGCCGCGACCTCGGCTGCGGGTTTGTCGCCGCTAAACGCACGCTTCATGTCAAAGCCGGGCAGGGTGAGCGTCTCCAGATAGGCGCTCAAGCTCTCCGCTTCTTCCTGGCTGAGGCCGAGGTTCGGCATGGCGACCCCAGGTTTGACGGTGTCGGTGTAACGAAGCCAGCGGATCATATTCTCGCGGGTGTTAGGCAGCATTCCGGCGGCGATGCTCGTGCGCGAGCCGATATGCGAAAGGTCGGGGCCAGTACGGTTATAGGTGTTGACGCCCTGAACGGCGTGACAGTTCACGCAGCCCTTCTCGATAAAGAGCTGAGACCCGGCGACGGCGAGTTCGGCTTGTGGGACCTCGGCGGGTTTTTGGGCAGCGGCCAGCCAGGTTTGGTAGTTTTCCGGTGACAGGGCTACCAGCCGCAAGCGCATGTTGGCATGCGAGTCACCGCAGATTTCAGCGCACTGCCCGTAAAAGACGCCCTCGCGGTCGGGGGTAAACCATAAGGTCCGCTGATTGCCGGGGATGAGGTCGGTTTTACCGGCGAGCTGAGGAAGCCAGAACGAGTGCATGGTGTCCGCCGAAGCGAGGTTGAGTTTGAGCGGCGTCCCGACCGGCGCGACGACCTCGTTGGCGGTGATCACCCCGGAGTCCACATAGGCCATCTCCCACCAGAACTGCCTGCCGACCACGTTGATCTCGATAGCATTGTCCGGGGCGGCAAACCCGTCGAGCTGGTAGATAGCGCGCAGGGTCGGGACCAGCAAGATAGCTAGGATGATCAGCGGGATGACCGTCCAGGCGACCTCGAGCTTGAGGTTGCCGTGCGTCTGTGGTGGCTCCTCATCTTTGTTACGGTCGCGGATACCCCCGACAATCCCGGCGATCATAAAGGCCGTCACGATAGCCATGACAAAGATGCTAAAGCCCATTACCAGCCAGAAAAGCTTCGAGACCTCCTGGGCGTTGGGTGAGGCAGCGTCTAAGATGTTCGGGGTTGGCAGGCTCGCGGCCAGCGCCGCTCCCGGAAACAGGCAAGCCAGCCAGAAGGCTAAAAAGATAGATCGTAAGGCAACAGGACGGTTCACGGTTTCTCCTACACTCACCTCTAAATAAGGGCGCGCTCGAGCGCCATCGTCAAGAACAGCAGGGCCAGGTACGACATCGAATACTTGTATAAACTCAGGGCCGCCGGACGGTCTACGGCGTCGCCGCGCTGCACCTTGACGAAAAGCTTGGCGACGCGCGCCAACAACATGATATTGAGAACAAGGGCTGCCACGAAGTAGGCTACGCCGAATTCGTGCAGCGCGAAGGGGATAACCGTCAGGACAACCGTCAGCAGCGCGTACATCACCATCTGCAAAACGGTCGCGCGCTCACCTATAACCGACGGGGCCATCGGCACACCTACCGCCGCGTAGTCGTCTTTAATCATAAGTGCCAGGGCCCAGAAGTGAACCGGCGTCCAGAAAAAAACCAGCGCGAACAAAAACCACGCCAATAGACTTAGGTTGCCCGTTACCGCCGCCCAACCCACCAGCGGCGGAACCGCACCCGCCGCGCCGCCGATGACAATATTTTGCCAAGTACTGCGTTTAAGCCACATCGTATAGATGATCACGTAAAAGGCGATACCCGCCCATGACAAAAGCGCCGCCAACACGTTTGTAGAGAGCGCGATGACGGCAAACGAGCCTACGGTCAAAAAGACGCCGAAGAGAAGCGCGTCCCGGCTCGAGACGACCGAGGTCACCGTCGGTCGGCTCGCGGTCCGCTTCATCCGCACATCAATGTCGCGGTCGTAGACCATGTTAAAGACTCCGGCCGCCCCCGCCGACATATAGCCGCCGACAAAAACGCCTAAAAGCGCCGTCCAACCCGGAAATCCCCTAGCCGCGATGAACATGGCCCCTATGGTTGTCAGCAGCAACAAGCTGATGACCTTGGGCTTGGTCAGGGTCAGATAGTCGCGCCAGGTCGCGCGCGGAACCAGCCTGGGTGTCGTTGGAACCATCAGGTCACGCCTCTCTCGCGCCAAGGCGCGGCGGACCGCACGTCAACCGTTGTCGGCAGCCCCAAGGTATACGCCGTCAGCGCCGACAACAGCGCGAACGCCAGCACCGCCATGAGCAGGTGTAGCAGCTGCAACACGATGGGGCCTAAAAGGGCAAAGTTAAATACCCCGACAAGCAGCTGCGCCAGATAGACGCCTAAAAGGGCCCGCGCAAGGTGCCGTGCCCTTCTCACCGGCTTTAACCACCAGGAGAGCCCTAAGCTGAGGAACAAGTAGAGACCGACCGAGAGGGCGATTAAGGGGTGCAGTACCCTCAGCCGGATCAGCAGATGCGACGCCGGGTCGAAGTCGGCGGCCAGACCTGCGGCCAGACTTTCTGAAGGAAACATCGTGTTGCCCATTGCCGCGACGCCGCCACTAAAGATAAGCACCAGCATCCCTACCAGACCAACCAAGAGCGTCGCACCGACGAGACCTTGCCCCCGCAACTTCGGTGCAGGCGGCGCGTCCTTCCGGGCGTAGATCAATGTCACGCTCAGGGCACCTATAAGTAACATCGAGTTAACCAGATGCGCCGCCACCATTACCCCGCGCGCGAGGGTCGCATTTTCACCGGTCAATCCGAGCAAAACAGTAGCCGCGCCCAAAAGCGCCTCGAAGATCAGAAAGACAAATGACGCCAGCGCCGCCCCAAAAAAGGCGGGTTTGTCGCGGCGGGCAAGAAAAGCGCGGCTCAGCAGCCAGCCGCCGAGTACGAGGGCGCAGAGCGAGAGCAGCCGGTGGCTGTACTCGACCAGAGTTTCGGTGCTCGGCGCGAGCGGCACCACCTCACCGTTACATAGCGGCCAGTGGCTTCCACAGCCAGCTCCCGAGCCCGTCGCGCGTACAACTGCCCCTTGCAAGATGATCAGCAGATTGACGCCCAGCGTCAGCCAAGCTAGCCTCACGGTTTTTGTGGCGGCCATACGCCTCCTCCAGACACCTAACTAGGGTCACACACGTAGGCTTTTAGTATACGATTTGGTGCCTATTACGCCTGAGGACAATTGTCCCCGACAGGCGCAGCCTCAGCGTAACACCCGGGGGCTACCGCGCGCCGCGCGGCCCGGTTAGCTATAGGTATGGGCCTCGAGTACCTGTGTATACTGACCCTCAAACAGGAGGCTTTTTATGGCTGTGCCGCTGCTGCTTTCATCCGTCGCCGCCGGACTTATCTCAACTAGCGTGATGGTGTTTTTTCTCTATCTGCCGCTCGTCTGGCGTGGGAACTACTACGACGTGCTCGGCGCACTGGGCTCAGCCATCACCCGCCGGATCGACGCGCAAGCACGGTTTTTAGGCGCACTTATCTATTTTGGCGGCGGCATCTTTGTCGCCTTATTTTACGGCTGGGTCGTGCTCGCA
Source organism: uncultured Truepera sp. (assembly GCA_902806425.1). Classification (GTDB taxonomy): domain Bacteria; phylum Deinococcota; class Deinococci; order Deinococcales; family Trueperaceae; genus Truepera. The sequence continues at coordinate 18,542 of CADCWP010000194.1, read as the reverse complement.
CTCATGCAAGGAAACAACGTCGTGCCCCAGATGGTCGTCTTCCGGGGATTACCTACAGAGATCAACCTCTTTTATCCCATTCTTGGCGCGGCCATCGGTTTGGGGCACGGCATTTTGGTGGCGTTTTTCGTCGTTATCATCGTGATCGAGCATCACCCACTCGAGCAGTACCGAGCGCGGTTTATCCTGGTGATTTCGCAGCTCATCAGCCACATCGCTTTCGGCATCACAGTGATGTTTTTTCAGTCGCAGTTTTTACAGCTGCTGACTTAAAAACGCACTTTCGCCCTTTGGTCGTAATAGCTTTACAAACGGCCTTCCTGTAGGGATACGTGACGCGCTTCTAGCGGGCTGAGACGAGGGTGTTCGGGCTAGTAGTTCATCCTGTCGGTGCTCGAGCTGACGTTACACAGGTCCTGTTCTAAAACTAGGGGTACGCCTCGTCGAGCCGCCGGTAAGACCTACTTTCGCAGCCGTAGCGAAGGGTGCCGAACCCAACCCTTCTTCTAAAAACCCGCTCCCACGACCCGCCCGGCTGGAATTCGGGTGACTGCTCAGCTAGCCTTAGCTGCGTTCGGTTATAGAACGACAGGCACGAAAAGAGGAACGCCGAAGCGTTCCTCTTGTAAAACCGTTACTCCCTACCTTCCGAGCGTGAAGACCATCGTCGCAGGGACAGTGTACGAGGTGGGTGAAGATGTGTTGTAGCGTTCAGTCGCGGCGTAGACCCGCTCGGCTGCACTTTTAAGGCGACCCGAGCTGTCCCAAGGCGCGAGCTGCATGTAGGGGTATTGGGCGGCGGTGTAGACCGAACCGTACGAACCCCCGCCGCAGATGCTGCTTGCAAGCGAGCCGCTGGTGCTCCTCAGACCCTTGTTGGCCATCGAGTAAGCTACTCGCCGCATAAAGCTCGAGTCGAAAAGCCCTGAGTTAGCCGAGGCCAAGTCGACAAGCGCCTGCGTAGTGTACTTGACGTAAACCATCGGCTGACACCCGCTTCTACTTCCAACTTTGTGGTCCCACACGTAGCCGCTGCCGCTCGAGCGCATGGTGCCTTTGACCGTACCGGCCAGCCGCTTGGCCTCGCTGTAGTAACTGCCGTCGCCGGTCAGCTTGTACATAAAGTAGTGGTAACGGATAAAGTTCGTGGTCGGGTGCATCAAAAAGTGGTTCATAAACGGAAATCCCGAGGACTTGCCGCTACGTTTGCGCCACTTTTTCTCGAAGTGGTTTTTGAGGTAGTTCGTCCAGTACGACGCGCTCGAGCTGTAGCCCGCTTGCTTGAGGGTGTAGGCGACCGACGCGACCATCGAGTGGGACATCATCTCGTCCATAACGTGCTTGTCGGTACCTAGATAAGGTGCTGATGAGGAGTCGGTGCGGGTGTTGTAAACCCAGTTGAGATAGCCGTCGCCGTTGGAGTCACGAAGCTTGCCCTTGGCGATGTTCATGAGCCTGTCGAGCTGCCGAACAAGGGTGCGGTCGCCGGTCTCACGATAGGCGAGGACGAGACTGGTAGCGTAGTTGTTGAAGTTGCGTGCGAGCGAGAAGGTGTCGCCCTTAGAGACCATCCTGTCCGGATTCATCCAAGCGTTGTAGGAGTCGTACTTGGGGTTGGTGATGGTCGCTACCAAGCGTGAGTTCCAGGTGCCAAGGTCGCCACTGACACTCCCACTGCTGCCCCCCCCGTCATCGCCATCGTCCCCGCCGTCATCACCGTCATCGCCATCGGTCTCGTACCAGACGTAGAGCGTCGGCGAAACACGCGTTCCCCCACCATCGACCGACACTGCCTGCCGGTCGTTGCGGTTATCGCCGCTGACAACCAAAGCCAGCGCGTTGCCGCTACGCCAGCCACTGCGGCTCACGACCTCTTGCACCACCGCGGCAAAGTTGTCCGACTGCGCCACACTGCCCCTACTCCACGACGACGGGCTCCAGCTCTCCGACGCCGAGGTCAGGCTCCGGGAGCTGATATTTCGGCTCGAGCTTGAAAACGCCGACGCCGAGTCGGTGTCGTGGGCGCGTATGCTCAGCGTCGTCGTACCGATGTCGGACTCGGCCGCCATCAGCCGCACATACGCCTTGGTAATCTTTGCGCCTTGGGGGATGCTGACCCCGGAAAAGCGCAAGCCGACCTTTTGGCCGCTTGTGGAAAAGTCCAGGCTACGGTTGCTGCTGCCCGTCACCATAGTTCCCGACGAACTCTCCTCGGCGTCGTCGCTACCGCTGCGGATATAGGTTCGCACTGAACCCGAGGCGGTCGTCGAGAGTTCCGGGGTGGGGGCGTCGATACCGCTGCTACACGCTCCCAAAAATAAGGCCAGGGAGGCTGCTGTAACCGCTCTGCTCGCCTGCCCTGCCCACTTGTTCTGCTCCGGCTTGTGTTCCAACGTCTTTTCCTCTCCGCTGCCCAGCTTCGTGGATACCGACCCGAGAAGCCGCTCAGGTCAGACTTAGGCGCGCCGCATAGTACGGCGCGCGGTTGAGGCGCGCTTTGCAACCCGTTTGCAGGCGCTTGTCTTGTTGCTTTTGCGGGGAGGCCTCCCGCTTAGGCAAGGGCCAAGGTATCGTAGCGTTAAATTAAAATTATTAAGCTCTTATGTGAGTAAAATTAGCCCGTTATCAAGAAAGGTTCATGGTAGGCGCAGTAACCTGCCCGCACCGAGTGCTCGAACTCTCTCATGAGGGCGCGTGAGTAGCGTTTTTTACACCAGAGGCAGGCGACCGGGTTAGCAAACGGCTATACTCGAGCCCAGCTTATGAGGCTCTCAACAACCGACATCTACGCGTTTCAGGCGCTCGGCTTTTTGGGCACCCAGCCCCCAGGGCGCTGGGTCGGGAGCGACGAGATAAGTGACGCCACCGGGATCGCCCGCCCCTACCTGATGCGTGTGCTGGCGCAGCTTTCTAGCAAGGGCATCGTCAGCTCCAAAAAGGGTACGGGTGGTGGCTACGCGCTCGCCGCCGAAGCGCACCGCATCAATCTGCGCGACGTAATGCGCGCCATCGACGGTCCCGTCGCGCCGCTTTCTTGCATCAGCCTCAACTGGCATGTGCCCTGCACCGAAGAGAACCGCTGTCACGCCCGGGTTGCCGTCTGGCAACGTGTGCGCGACGCCCTCTTAGTTGCGCTTTCGGAGGTGAGCATTGCGGATTTAGCCGCCGACTTCGAGCAGGGCGTCACCTACGAGCCTTGCTTGGCCCACCTGCTTAAACCCAACACTTAGCCTGGGTCGTTCCGCCACGCTGATACGGCCCGGCCAGAAGTTGCTTAACGCAACTGCGCTTCACACAGGTTTTATGGGTAACTGCTTGGCAGCCGAACGGGTGCTGCCAATGCAGGTCTTCCGGCTCCAGGGCAGATGCAAATGTTCCTTAGGTGAATGTACCCCGCCATACAAAAGTCGGCTCAAGGTTTACTTACAAATGCCTGTTGTCTACCCACCAGAAAACATATCTGTGTAAAAGAGCAGTGTTAGGCTGCACCCTATGAGACGCCCCCGCATCCTCCTCAGCACCTCGTCAGCCTTCCGTCCGGTTGGTCTGCGCCGCACGGACGCGCTCACCGGCCTTAACTACAGTGAGGCAGTCGCGCAGCTTGGAGGCTTGCCGCTGATGGTTGGCAACCTTGGGCCGGAGTTGGCGGACGCCTACCTCGAGGGTGCAGACGGGCTTCTGCTCACGGGTGGCGTGGACGTCGACCCAGCCTTTTACGGAGCCGAACCGCACCCGCTTTTAGGGCTCGTCGACGGGCCGCGTGACAGCTTCGAGATGGCTCTCTACCACGCGGCCAGGGCCAAAGGCGTGCCGGTTCTGGGCGTCTGCCGCGGGCATCAGCTGATCAACGTAGCGGCGGGCGGCACCCTGCACCAGCACCTTCCGGCTGTCGTTCAGACCGTACAGCACGAGCAACTCGAGATCGGCGGAACGCCCTCACACGGCGTCTCCCTCGAGCCCGACTCGGCCCTCGCCCAAGCTTTCGGCGCGGCGCGCGTCCGCACCAACTCGTATCACCACCAGGCGGTCGACGCGCCGGGACAGGGGCTCAGGATCGTCGGGCGGAGCGCGGACGGGGTTGTCGAAGCGCTCGAGAACACCGAAGGCTCGTCTGTCTTGGGCGTGCAGTGGCACCCGGAGATGAGCTTTCAGGCCCACCCGGAGCAGATCGCACCCTTCGAGGTATTTATGAGAGCAGTTGAAGAGGCGTCGCTCGTCAGCGCCTGAGCATGAAGCGGGTCGGTCTGCCGCTGTTTCTGGAGTTCAGCGAGTTTGAGGTGACGGTCCCAACGTCGCTGCTACGCGCGTCGCACGAATTCGTCACAGGTGAAGCCGGACTGACCTTCTTGCCGCGTACAATCTTGGGAGACGCAGACCCAGACGAATTTGAAGTGTTCATTATTCCCAGCGGCGACATGGTGCACCTCAGAGACACTCAACTGCTTTTCTCGTTACGTCGCGGGCATGTCTAAACGTAGCGCGTTGCTGGCGGCAATGCGCAGCAAACCATATGTTCTGGCCCGAGCGGGCGTCTTAGCGGGTCGCCCCTAAACCGTCATCTATACGCGGGAACAGCGCACCTTTCTGTACTGCTTCGGCGAAACCGGCTTCCGTTACGAGTCCCTGATAAGCGACGGAAACATCATCACCGCGCAGGGTCACGCGTTCGTCGCCTTCGGCCTTGCGGTTGCCCAGCACCTGCGTGGGTCTTTGGGTAACGACACGCGCGCGTTCTATGAGGGGCAAAGCAACACCTTGATGGAAGCGCCGCCCGGTTCGGCTTAAACTATTCCAATGGACGATACGAACCGCAACCTGGAAGATTTCGACGGCGACGCGTATGACGACGAACTGCTCGAGGACAGCGAGTTGTTTGAAGACGAGTTGGAACAGCTCGACAGTTTGGATGATGAGCCCGGCTCCGAAGGGCTCTGATGACGCGGTGCCTGAACTAGCCACTATCCTTGAGCGCTGACGTGCGCCCAAGGGCTCTTTTCGGCACCGTCGTCGTCGCCGGGGTCGGACTGATCGGCGGCTCGGTCGGGCTCGGTACCCGGCAGCGGTTCTTAGCGGAGCGCGTGGTCGGCTTCGACTTTGATCCGGCAGCGCTCGAGGCCGCCCGCGGCATGGGCGTCATCGACGAGGCACACCTTCACCCCGGTGCGTGGCTGAAAGAGGCCGAACTGGTGGTGCTGGCCTCACCCGCGGGGACGCTCGTCACGTCGGCGTGGCAGCTCGCTGCGTTTACAGAGCCTAAAACCATTTTCACCGACGTCGGCAGCATTAAAACTTCGGTCTGCGCTGAACTCACCGACCTGCGCTTCGTCGGCGGGCATCCGATGGCCGGGAGTGAGCGTGTCGGCGTGCAGCACGCGGACGCCGGACTTTTGGAGAACGCGGTCTGGGTGCTGACGCCGACCTCCACAACCGACCCGGACGCCTTGGCGCGCGTCCGCACCTTTGTCGAGCAGTTGGGGGCCACGCCCATAGAGACCACGCCCGAAGGCCACGACCGGCTGGTCGCCGCCGTCAGCCACCTGCCCTACCTGAGCGCCGTCGCGCTGACGGACTTGGTGGCGCGGGACAGGAACCGCGACCTGATGATGCTGCTCGCCGCGGGCGGCTTCCGCGACCTTACCCGTGTGGCTTCCGGCAGCCCCCGCATGAGCCGCGACATGGTGGTGGGCAACAAGGCCCCGCTGCGGGAGGCGTTGGCCTCTTTCCGCGGCTATCTGGACGAACTCGAGGGGCTGCTGGACGACCCGGAGGCGATGCTGGGGCGCGCCGAAACCGCCAAACGCGCCCGCGACGCCTTTCCCATCGTGCGCCGCAACCTCCTGCCCGCCCGTTTCGAGGTCGTGATCGCCGTTCCCGACCGCCCCGGCGAGTTGGCCCGTATCACGCACGCGCTCGGTGAGGCGGGCGTCAACATCAAGGACCTGGAGGTCTTGTCCGTTCGTGAAGCCGGAGGTGCGTTGCGGCTGGCGTTCGACACCGAGGAGGGTCTTAGAGAGGGAACGCGGGCGCTGACGGCGGCGGGCTACGAAGCGCGGGGGCGCGGATGACCCGGCTGCTGCTGGTGCGGCATGGTGAGAATCAGGCAAACCTCACCAAGGAGTTTTCGTACCGGCTGGTCGACTACCCGCTCACCGCCAAGGGCAGGCTGCAAGCGGAGCAAACTGCCGCGTACCTTAGCAGGGGCCCGGTGATGCAAGTGTTCACCTCGCCGCTAAGACGGGCGCGGGAAACAGCCGAGATCATCGCCGCTAAGGTGGGTGTGTCGGTAGGCGTGCTCGAGAATTTTCGGGAACTCAACGTCGGCACGCTCGAGGCGCACCCGCCCACCGCAGCCTCCTGGCAGCTGCACGACGCCATCGTCTGGGCCTGGGCGACCGGGGACGCCGAAGCGCGGTTTCCGGAGGGAGAAAACTTTACCGAGCTGGTGGAGCGCGTGCGCGGGGGTTACGAGACGATGTGCCGAGGCCGAGACGGCGAGACACTGGTGCTCGTGGCGCACGGCGGCTGCCTCAGCTTGCCACTGCTCAAACTCGTCCCGGATTTGGACCACGACCTGCTGAGACGAACCACGCATCACAACTGCGCCGTGAGCGAGCTTGCAGCTGCTTACGACGCAGACGATCTGCACCTGCGTCTGGTGCGCTGGGCGTCGGCGGGGCACCTTCACGGTGAGGCGGCACGGTTTGTTGCAGGCTCACCCAACGAGGGAGACCTCTAGCGTTGCCCCGCCCGGAGCTGTTCGACGCCGCGGTCAACAGGGCGCTCACCTACGCCCTCCGCTTGGGGATACCGCTAACTGACCAGGGCGAGCTGAGAAGAGGGCTCGAGCTGTGGTATCTCAAAACCCGTTTCGCCTACCGGGTTCCCCTAAACGACGTTTTGGCGGCGCTCGGAAGGTGCCCCCACGTCACTTACAGCTGGCGTGGGGGAGCCGACGGCGGTTGGCTCCCCCCGGACGCTGACTGAGTTAACCTGCACCGGATTGAACGTCAGCGAGGTAGCGGACGCCCCCGCTCGTAGGTGGGGTCGAAGTCGCCTACGTAAACGCTCGGGGACACGGTGATGACGACGTACTTGGAAACCGGCGTGTTGCTCCCCGCCGCGACGCTGCCGAGCGGAACGAGCACATTGGTCTCAGGAAAATATGTCGCCGCGCAGCGGCGAGGGATGGAGTAAGGAACGGCAATAAACCGCCGTGCGTGACGTGTTTCGCCCTCGAAGTGGCTCGTCAAGTCGAGCACGTCACCCTTTTGGATGCCTGCCTCGACCATGTCGTCGGCGTTCATGAGGATCACCCGGCGCTCGTTGTGGATGCCCCGGTAGCGGTCGTCAAGGCCATAGACGACGGTGTTGAACTGGTCGTGGCTGCGGATCGTCATCATCACATACTGCCCGTCTTCCAAGGGGCGTTCGGGGATGGGATGAACGGTGAACTTGGCCTTTCGGGTGTCGGTGGTAAACGTTCCTTCGCGGGGGCCGTTGGGCAGATAGAACCCAGCACCGCGCACCCGCTCGGAGTACCGTTCACAACCGGGAATGACCCTCGAGATGTGCTCCCGAATCCGGTTGTAGTCGTCCTTAAGACCATCCCAGTCGACTGTCGAGCGGTCCCCCAGGGTAGCGCTGGCAACCCCGGCGATGATGGTGACCTCGCTTTTCAGCTCGTTTGAGGCGGGCTCGAGCATCCCCTGCGAGTCGTGAACGATGCCCATGGAGTTCTCCATCGTCACAAACTGTGGCCCCGATGCCTGAAGGTCGACCTCGGTACGGCCCAGACAGGGCAGGATGAGGGCCTCCTCACCGTGAACGAGGTGCGCGCGGTTGAGTTTGGTCGAGATATGGGCGGTCAGGCGGCAGTTTTGTAGCGCCTCGGCGGTGTATTCGGTGTCGGGCGTCGCGGACAAGAAGTTGCCCCCGAGCGCCAGAAGGACCCTTGCGCGACCCTCGTGCATCGCCTTGATGGCCTCGACCGTGTCGTAGCCGTGCTCACGCGGCGGGTCGAAGTCGAACTCACGGTGCAGCGCGTCCAAAAAGTCTTCGTGAGGCCGCTCCCAGATGCCCATGCTGCGGTCGCCCTGCACGTTCGAGTGACCACGCACAGGGCAGGTGCCCGCGCCGGGTTTGCCGATGCTGCCCCTAAGGAGCAAGAGGTTGACGATCTCCTGAATGCTGGAAACCGCATTCGTGTGCTGCGTCAGGCCCATTGCCCAGCAGATGATGATGCGGGGCGAGGCCATCACCATTTCGGCGACCTCACGAATTTGGCCCCGGTCGATACCCGACTCCGAAATGATGCGCTCCCAGTTTTCGGCGCAGAGGTCTTGGATAAACGTCTCATAACCCTCGGTGTTCGCCTTGATAAAGGGCTGGTCGAACACGCCGAGGCAACGCTCCTCCTCGTCCAAAAGCTCTTTCATCACGCCCTTGAGGAGCGGCACGTCGCCGCCGATCCGCACCGGCACGAACAGGTCGGCGAGGGGGGTGCCGCTGCCCAAAAGCGTGCCGATGGCCTTCGCCGGGTGCATGTAGTCCTGCGGGTTCTTGAAGCGGCTGAAGCCCGTTTCCGGCAGCGGGTTGATGGCGACGATTTTCGCCCCGTTCTTTTTGCCGCGCTCGAGGGCGCTCATCATCCGCGGGTGGTTGGTGCCGGGGTTCTGGCCCAAGATCATGACCAGGTCGGTGTGGTAAAAGTCCTCTAAGGTTATCGAGCCCTTGCCGAGTCCGAGCGTTTCCGAGAGCGCCGTCCCCGAGGACTCGTGGCACATGTTCGAGCAGTCGGGCAAATTGTTGGTCCCGTACTGCCGGACGAAGAGCTGATAGAGAAAAGCCGCCTCGTTGCTCGCCCGCCCGGAGGTGTAGAAGATGGCCTCGTCGGGAGAGGCAAGCGCACCCAGTTCCGCGCCGAGCTTGACGAACGCTTCTGGCCAACTGATGGGCTCGTAGTGCGCGCCGCCCTTCCGCAGAAACATCGGCTGCGTCAGGCGGCCCTGGCTGTTGAGCCAGAAGTCTGAGCGCTCAGACAGTTCGGTGACCGAGTGCTCTTTGAAAAAGTCCGGGGTGACGCGCTTCCTGGTTCCCTCGTCGAGCACCGCCTTGGCCCCGTTTTCGCAGAACTCGGCGACCGAGCGGTGTTCGTCTGGGTCAGGCCAAGCGCACGATGAACAGTCGAAGCCGCCCTTTTGGTTCATGGTGCTCAGGAGGCGCGCGCCGCGGATCGGGCCGGTTTCGCGCAGGGCGTAGCGAAGGCTCGCCATCACCGCCGGAATCCCGGCTGCGACCCCCTTGTGCTTGCCCAGCTTGAGGCCGGTGAACTCGGTGGGCGGTTGGGCGTGAACACCCGTCTCCTCGTAGGTCGTCCGGGCGTCAGGTGCTTCGCCCTTGGTGTCGTCCAAATCCCTTTTGACTTCGTAATGATTCGGTGCGCCGTGCGCCTCGGACTGACTTACCGAATCCCTTTTGGGGTCCATGCTCCCCTCCTCTGCTGAGGTGCTTCAACCTCAGGCAGCGCGACTCGAGCCGCCCCCGTATAGATGTTGAACCGTTCGCCGCGCAAAAAGCCCAGCAGCGTCATGTTAAAGTTTTGCGCGACCGACACCGCTAAACTGCTCGGGGCCGAAACCGCGCATACAACCGGCACCCCGGCCATGAGCGCCTTTTGTAAAAGTTCAAAACTGGCGCGGCCACTGAGTAAGATGATGTGTTCATCAAGCGGCAACAACCCTTCCAAAAGCGCCCAGCCGACGAGTTTATCGAGCGCGTTGTGCCGCCCCACATCTTCACGCAGCGCCAAAAGCTCGCCGTCTTTAGAAAAAACCGCAGCGGCGTGAAGGCCGCCGGTGGCGTCGAACAGCCCCTGAGCCTGTCGTAATTTTTCCGGCAGCGCGGTGATGATCTCGGATGTGACGGTAAAGTCCGAGTCGGGCAGCGCGCACACTTGGAGTTCAAGCCCCTCCAAACTCGCCTTGCCGCACACTCCACACGCCGAGGTGACGGTGAAGTGACGCTCGAGCCGCGCGGTGTCCGGCAATGCGTCGCCCCGCAGCGTCACGTTGACCGTGTTGTAGCGCTGCTCGGCTTCGGTACAGTACGAGATGCGGAGCAAGTCGTCCCGATTTTTGAGGATGCCTTCATTGTATAAAAACCCGGCTGCGAGCTCGAAATCCGCACCGGGGGTACGCATCGTTACGGCAACCGTACGCTGCTGGTGACCCGCTTTGATACGAAGCTCGAGCGGTTCCTCAGTTGCCAGCACGTCGCTACGCCGCCGCACCCTCCCTACGTCGACAGTGACGACTTGCACCTTACCTTTACTTTTGGGACGTTCCGACGCCCCTATGCTCTTTAGCACCTAAACTCCTCTTCGCCGTCCCCTAGACCTGTGTCGACGCTCAAACCGTTGCGTGTCTTTGTTCTAGTTTACCCACACAAAAAACTTTGCGCTGCACCGTTCTGTACGCTCATGGATTTCCTAGACCTTCATGAGGTCCCGCGAGTGTCGGCTGATGTTTGGACTAGCTCCCTCGGATTAGGTAGCCTTGACTTCACGTGAGCTTCCCCTCCACCCTCATCGACCAGCATGGCCGCGTGGTCCGCGACCTGCGGATCAGCGTGACGCCGCGCTGCAACTTCCGCTGCACCTACTGCGACCCGCTCGGTATGGGCCATAAGGACCCGCTCGGAACGGTCAGCGTACACGACGTAGCGAACGTGGTGGAAGCAGCGGTAGGGCTGGGCATGACCTCGGTGCGGTTTACCGGCGGCGAGCCACTTTTGCGTAAAGAGTTGCCGGAGATGATCGCCCACGCCAAAGGGGCCGGGGTAGAGGACATCGCCATCACCACCAACGCCACCCTGTTAAAGCGCCGCCTACCCGAACTTTTAGACGCCGGACTCGGGCGCGTCAACATCTCGCTCGACGCCGTTGACGAGGACGTTTTTAAGCGGGCGACCGGCGGCGGCGGCAGTAAACCCGTGTGGGAGAGCATCGAGGAACTTTTAGCGCGTGGTCTGCACCCGGTCAAACTCAACGCCGTGGTGATGCGCGGCGTCAACGACTCGGAAATCACAAAGCTGGCGGCACTGACCGAAACGCTGCCCTTGCACGTGCGTTTTATCGAGTACATGCACCTGAACAACGCCGACAGCGAGCAGTACCAAAAGAGCTTTGTGCCGGGGCGCGAGATTCGGGCGTTGGTCGAAGAGAAGTTCGGGAATCTGGAAACCGTCCCCACCGATCCAAGCGCTCCCGCACGACTTTTCAAGGTTTCGGGGTGGCAGGGTGCCGTCGGTTTTATCAACCCGGTCTCAGAACCGTTTTGCGGTGCGTGCAGCCGGATGCGGCTGACAAGTGACGCCAAGCTTAGGCCCTGCCTGTTAAACGACCGCGAGTTCGACCTCCGTCCAGCGCTTCTGCACCCGGAGCCCGTCGCCGCTATTCAGGAGACCTTTTTGGTGGCGGCGCACCGCAAGGTCGCCTCGGGTATCACCACGCCGACGCAGCGGCCCCGGACCATGGTCGCTATCGGCGGCTGAGTGGGGGCACTGTGACAATCCTGCCCGAATTTTCCCTCGAGACCAAGCGCCTCTCCATACGCCACTTCGCACCGGACGATCTCGACGATTTCGTGGCCCTCTGCGCCGACTCTGAAGTCTTGCGTTACGTCGACGACGGGACGACCTTACCCCGCTCCGAAGTCGCGCGCTGGATCAAGGTGTGTCAGCAAAAATACGCAGAGCGCGGCTACGGCACCTCGGCCGTGTTTGAAAAAAGCACTGGGAACTTCATTGGCTACTGTGGCGTCGTCCGCGCCCCCGGCAACGACTTCGACGAGCTGATCTACGTCTTTCACCGCTCGGCCTGGGGGCAGGGCTACGCGAGCGAAGCCGGACGGGCGATGCTGGGGTATGTGTTCGCGCGCTCGAGCCTGAGCAAAATCTACGCCACTATCTATGCGGACAACCACACCTCGCGCAAGGTGGCAGACAAGCTCGGCATGACCGTAGAGAAAATAAACGACCCGGATGGCAGACCCGTCGTCTTCTACGTCATCAGCCGGGACACGTTCAGGGATGCTTAGCAGCCGTTATAACAACCGTTCACCCGGAGACACGTCGAAGATGGCCACTTCGGCGGGACAATTGAACCGCACCGGCAGGTGACTGACCCCCAGCCCCCGCGAGACGTACCCCTTGCCGAAACGCGCGTCCGGGGGCGGGACCCAACCTTGAAGGTAGTCTTCGTATTCCGTCGAGGTGATGGGGGTGCCGATCAGCGGCAGCCGCACCTGCCCGCCGTGCGTGTGTCCAGCGAGCGTCAGGCCGACGTGAAGGCTCATCTCAGGGAAAAAGTCGGGTTGGTGGCATAACAAGATCGTCGCCACACCCCCCGGTGCGCCGCTGAGGGCCGCCTCGAGATTGGGTCTACCGGTGCTGAAGTCGTCGACTGCGGCTAAAAAAAGGTCCTCTCTTACCCGCGCGCCCTGATTGACGAGCAGCGTGATGCCCGCCTCTTGGAGCGCGGCCCCGAGTTCACGTACCTCGCCGTAGCCGAACCGGTAACGGTCGTGATTGCCGAGACACGCCCACACCCCGAGCGGCGCGCTGAGGCCGGAGAGCGCCTCTGCAAGCGGCGTTAGCGGACGCCGCAGCCAGCGGTCTACGAGGTCACCGGTTACGACGATCAGGTCGGGCCGCTGCGCCTGGGCCTGCCTTACCCAAGCCCGCACCGAGCGCGCGTGGATGTAGGGGCCGTAATGCAGGTCGCTTAACTGGGCAATCCGAACGGTGTCCTGCACAAAAGGGAGGGACAGCCGGTGCCGCGTCACCTCGGCGTGATAGACGTTCCCGGCGACGCGTCCGGTTAAGAGCGCCGCTGTACCCACACCTAGATGGACACCCAAGTAGGTCAAAAAGTCGCGGCGGCTCGTGGGGGACACCTGAGCAGCATACCGCCCAACCGGGCCAGCGTTTACCGCAAACTTCTTACACCGGGGTCGCAGGGGCGGTCAACAGGCTTAGGACCGTACGCTTAAAACGGGTCAGCTCGAGCGGTTTACCAAAAAATGCGCTGACGCCGAGTTCGGTGAGCAGTGGGTCCACGCTGCACCCGCTGACGATCAGTTTGGGCAGCGTAGTGCGGGGACGAAGCGTCTGCAACAGCTCGAGCCCGTCCATTACCGGCATCTCGAGGTCGGTGACGAGCAGGGCGACGTCAGGATGGGCAGCTAGCTGCTCGAGAGCGGCCTGACCGTGTTCAGCCTCGAGGGTGAGGTGCCCTGCTCCGGTCAGGATGCTCCGGAGCAGAAAGCGCATAGTGGGTTGGTCGTCGACGATGAGAATAAGAGCCACGCTTACAATCTAGGTTGCGGCGTCTTACAGTCCTCTTACGCTCCGCCGCCGGTTTTTAGGCGGATGTGCAGATCTTTCCACCAACGCGTCGTTTAGCAGATACACTCGGTAGGCGGGACACTTTTAGAAAATTACGTTCCCGGACTTGGGACCATACGAACGGTAAATATAAAACTATAAAGTGCCGTTGTCTCCTCTCGCCATGCTCGAAGGTCGCTTAGCTCAGTCAAGACCCGGCGAGCAGGGTCCCTTCACGCGGCCAAGTGAACCAAACGCCGAGCGCGCCTAGCCGTACATCGGACAGTAGGTCAGCGGCCAACTAGCCACGCCTAAACAGTGCCGCCATCCCCTGTCCACCCCCGACGCACATCGATACTACGCCGTACTCGGCGTCTCGGCGCGCCATCTCAGCGAACAGGTCGGCGGCGATGCACGCCCCGGTCGCGCCGAGCGGATGCCCGAGGGCGATAGCGCCGCCGTTGACGTTAAGTTTTTGGTCGGGGATGCCGAGTTCGTGTTGGGAGTAAAGGCACTGGCTGGCGAACGCCTCGTTGATCTCAAAAAGGTTGATGTCGGAGACCGCCATACCGACTTTGGCGAGGAGTTTGCGAATCGCCGGAACCGGCCCGACGCCCATAAGTTCCGGATCGACCCCGACGACCGCAGCCTGTACAAGCGTCGCCAGCGGTTTCAGCCCGAGCGCTTGGGCGGCGTCAGCGGCCATCACCACGGTCATGGCCGCGCCGTCGTTGAGCGGGCTCGAGTTCCCCGCCGTCACGGTCGCTTCGTCGTCGTCCGCGAAGACGGTTTTAAGTCCGGCCAGGCGCTCCAAGGTCGTGTCCGCCCGCGGCCCTTCATCGCGGCTGACGCTCACGCCACGCCACGCTCCCACCTCATCTCGTACCCGGGTAGGGACCGGCACGACCTGCGCCTCAAAGCGTCCCGCTTGCTGCGCCGCCACTGCTTTTTGGTGCGACCGCAGGGCGAACGCGTCCTGCTGCTCCCGAGTGACGCCGAATTTGCGCGCGACCGCCTCGGCAGTTCCACCCATAGTGCTGTACGCACCTGGATTTTTGCCGCACAGTGCCCCGTTCACCGACATGGTGTGCCCACCCATAGGCACGCGTGAAGTGCAGTCGCTGCCCCCGGCAAAGACGACCTCGGACATGCCACTCGTGACCGCGTGCGCGCCACTAACCATCGTCTGTAAACCCGAAGCGCAAAAGCGGTTGACAGTCACGCCCGCGACGCTCTCGGGAAACCCGGCGATTTGAAGGGCGATCCGCGCCAAGTTATAGCCCGCCTCGCCCTCGGGATGGGCGTTACCTACGATCACGTCGTCGATGTGCGCCGCGTCCAAACCGGGGGTGCGAGCCAGCGCTTCTCGGAGGATAAAACCACCTAGGTCGTCAGGGCGGGTGTCCTTAAACGCACCCTTATGTGCCCGGGCGACGGGTGTGCGAACAGCAGTAACGAAAGCAGCAGTCGTTGCCATAGGGAACTATATAGCGGTCTCCGCAACTACTGAGCTAATCAGGTATAGGTTTTATCTTAACGTATGCGCGCTGGACAGTTTTCGCGGCTGGGGCTGCGATCAAACCATGTGCCCACTGAATACCCCTAGAGCGCGTGAAAGCGACGTGTCAGACAGAGGCTGCGCGCGGTGCGGGTTTAAAAAGACCAGCAGCGAACCGTCGGCGGCCATCTCGAGCCAGATGACCACCCAGGCTCCCGGCAGCTCCGTAAGCCGAAGCGCGCACTTCCGGTGGTAAAACTCGGCGACTTCACACGCGAGGTATAAAAGCGACGGACACGCGCTCCTAGCCGAGCCTAAAAGCTGCGCGTCGGTACGCCACAGCAAACATCCCTCAGCACCGAGCGGGTCAGCACCGACGCCGCCGAGCTGCCCCGGACAACCGCAAAAGGTCACGGGGGAACCTCTTAACGTGCTCACTGTGCCAGCTTACCGTGACCTTTGGGGGTTCACCGTTTAGAACCGCACAGTGCTACCGACCGGCGGTGAGTGCTGCTGGAGCTGGGCTCAAAAGTGGTTTTAGACAAAGATTCCGGGCACTTCCGCCAAATTTTGAAAGGCGTCGGCCAAGTCGAGCAGGATCTGAGAGGAGGCTTCCCGGAACGCCAACACCTCGACGCGCTTGCCGCGCTGCTGCGCCAACTCCAGAAGCGGCACGAAGTCGCCGTCACCGCTCGCCAAGACGATAACCTCGACGTGATCCCACGCCCGCACAATGTCGGCAGCGATGCCCATGTCCCAGTCGCCCTCTAAAACGGGCCGCCCACCTGAATCGGCGCGGTGAACGCGCACCTTGCGGCGGCGCACCCGGTAGCCGAGCGCCGAGAGCTTGGTGACGAAGCCGTAGGCCGTCGCCTCACCCTCACGTTCGACGACGTAGGCGCTCGCCTGCGCCAAGCGGCGTCCCCGCGCGCTCAGCGACAAGAGCCGCTCGTAATCGACGTGGCGGCTGTAGACGTCGCGGGCGGCGTAGTAGAGGTTTTGGGTGTCGACAAAAAGTCCGACGCGCTGCTCCGGCCATTCGCCGGTGCGCGTTTCCGAAGGGGGGTAGTCCTCAGTCATGATAAAGACCCATCATAAAAATTTGGCCATCAGCAGGTTGTCCTCGAAACCGTCCTCATCGCGTACCTGACTCCGCTCACAACCTTCCGGCTCGAAACCTTCACGTTCGTAGAGGGCGCGCGCCGCCCCGTTGCGCGCCCGCACGCCGAGTTGCAGTTTCGTAACCCCGACCCCACGCGCCCACGGGTAGGCGCGCGCCAAAAGCCCACCGGCGACGCCCCGCCGCCGCTCGGGTGTGGCTACGGCCAACGTCAGCACCGCGACGTGGGAGAGCTTTTTGGGGTGCAGCCGGTGAAGCTCGAGCCACCCGGCAACCGTTTCACCTCGGACCGCCACGAGGTAGAGTGAGCGCGCCGGGTCGAGGAGCCGAAGCCGCTGCCCCAGCGTCTCGACTGCAGGGGGGCCGTCACCGACAAACCAGCGCCCTTCGTCATAGATGCTCTTTTGCAGGGCCACGAGTGCCGAAGCGTCGGGGGCAGTCGCGGCGCGAATCGTTAGGTCAGGCACAGCAGGGGTCAGTATACCTGTGAAAACGCGCCGCCGACGCGCAGCGGATACCCGGAGCAGAGCCGGAAAACGGGGACCGCTAGGCCCCCTTGTTATACTTTCCCAGGCGCTTGCGGCGTCCTCTAAGCGTCCACCCTTGCGAGGCAACGGAATGAGCGTGGCTAAACGGGACAGCCAAGTAGACAAGCACAGGTAGTGCAGGAGGCACCATGTATAAACTCATCTCTTCGGAGTCGGTGACCGAGGGCCACCCCGACAAGCTCGCCGACCGCATCAGTGACAGTGTTTTAGACGCTATGCTCGCGGTCGATCCTGAAGCGCGCGTCGCCGCCGAAACCATCCTTACCAAAGGGCTCGCGTTAGTCGCCGGTGAGATCACCTGCGACGGCTATGTGGACGTGCAGCGGATCGTCCGCGACACTGTGCGCGAGGTCGGTTACACGGACGCCGCCTACGGCATCGACGCCGATCACTCAGCGGTTCTGATCGCCATCACCGAGCAGTCCCCGGACATTGCCCAAGGGGTGACGCGCGCGCGCGACGCCGCCTCCGGTGACCCCTATGACCTGATTGGGGCAGGCGACCAGGGACTCATGTTTGGTTACGCAACCGACGAGACGCCCGAGCTGATGCCGCTGCCGATCACGCTCGCGCACACGCTCACCCGACGCCTGGCCGAGGTTAGAAAAACCGGCCTGCTCGACTACTTGCGCCCCGACGGCAAGGCGCAGGTAACGATTGCCTACGACGGCGACGCGCCGGTCAAGGTCACGGCGGTGGTGCTCTCAGCGCAGCACGACCCGGACGTCGCGCAAGGGAAGCTCGAGGACGACCTGGAAAACCACGTCATCCGCGCTGCTATCCCGGAGGGTCTGTTAGACCAAAGCACCCGCCTGTACATCAACCCAACCGGGCGCTTCGTCATCGGCGGGCCGGAGGGCGACGCCGGGCTTACCGGGCGCAAGATCATCGTCGACACCTACGGCGGGGCCGCGCCGCACGGGGGGGGGGCGTTCAGCGGCAAAGACCCAACTAAAGTCGACCGCAGCGCCTCGTACTACGCCCGCTACATGGCCAAGAACTTGGTCGCGGCAGGGCTCGCCAGACGCGCCCAGGTGCAGCTCGCCTACGCCATCGGCGTGGCGCGGCCGGTCGGAATCTACGTCGACACCTTCGGTACCTCGACATTGCCCGAAGAAACGCTCGCCGAGATTTTGCAAGAGGTGTTCGACGCGCGGCCCGCCGCCATCATCGCGCAGCTAGACCTTAAACGCCCTATCTACCGCGCTACGAGCGCCTACGGGCATTTCGGACGAGCGGGATTCCCGTGGGAAGAACGTGACAAGGTGCCGGAGCTGCGCCGCCGGGCGTTCGCCAAGATTTAATGTTTTGTGGTGGGTGGTTTAAGGCAATGAGAGCAAACCGCAAGCTGCCGATTCAACCCTAGTACCCTCCGCGTTATGACTAGGACGAGCCTAAAGAGGGGCGCAAAGGTAAAAGCTCCGGCCCCATACTGGGCAATAGGTGATTTCAGCA
>CADCWP010000194.1:0-528 GCA_902806425.1 uncultured Truepera sp. | reverse complement strand
TTTGCATTCTGAAAGTTAACAGCCTTCAGAATGCCTAAGGTCACAATCAAGGGCACAGTTCAAATGTCTAGGCGGCCCGGCGCAGAGAGACACTGACACAGGCGCACAGCTCGAGCCCGCCTGCCACTGTCGGCACTTCCAGGCACCCTTCGCACACCTCGACCTTGCCTGCGCCACCGCACACGTCGCAGCGGCACGTCGTCTCGGCGGGCAGGCCGTCACCGCTCGTTCCGCCGAGCCCAAGGGTGTAACCGTCTCCCCCGCAGGCGTCGCAAGGGACTAGAACAAGCTCACTCATGATGGGGTGCGAGACGCTTCATAGCGCGGCCACAGCGGCTGCAACTCACGGAAGCAATTTTAAGGAGCAACCCGACCTCGAGCCGACACTTCGGGCAGCGATAGCGAACCTCCGCCCCGTCCTGAAGCGGAGGGGGCGCGGGCGGTGCCGCCGCCACTAGAAGCCTACCGCTCGGGGTGCGCCGCCGGAGGGTTTAGGGGTGCGCCTAGCGACGTTCCAGACCTCGAGCG
>CADCWP010000193.1 GCA_902806425.1 uncultured Truepera sp. | reverse complement strand
TTTCGATGGCTGTCTCGGTGACGTCCACGATTACAAACGAGATGGCAACACCTTCATTTGAGCGCACGGGTTCACTTATCAGGCGGGTTAAACGCACCCGAAGCCGCGAGTGCAGCCTCAACTTGCGGATGATGCGATTCGCGTTCGCCTCGTGCAAGCCGCAACTTTTAGCGATGTGAAACTGTGTTCGGTACTCGCGCCAATACATCAACGTTAAGAGCAGCTGATCAGCTAGAGAGAGCTTACCCGGTCGTCCCGGACGTTTCTTCTGCTATTCGCTCGCACTCAGTGCGCCGAGCATCTGTGTAAACGTCTCTTGAACCAGTCCAAGAACGCATAGCTATACCAGGCGCTTGAGGCAGAGGAGGATGGCGGCAAGGGTGCAGTAGGCGAGGTAGTGGGCGGCTTGGCGCTCGTACCTGACGACCAGCGCGCGGCAGTTGTCCATCCAGGCGTTGAGCCGTTCGACTTTATAACGTTCGCGGCTGACCGGGTAGAGCTTGGGGTGCGGCCCCTTCTGTCTACGCTTGCCCCGCCGTTTGCGCTCCGGGATAGACGCCTTGATGCCGCGCTTTCTCAAGTCACGGCGTAGCGAGGCAGCGTCAAAGGCGCGGTCCATCGCTATTTCGAGAATGCGCGTTCTAGCACGACCACCGCCGAGCCGGGGCACCTTTACTTTCGCCAGCACGTCCCGCGCCAGTTGCGACTCGTGAGTGTTGGCCGCCTCGAGCAGAAAAGCTACAGGCAGTCCATGAGCCTCGCTCACCAGCATCAAAGTCGAGCCGTTACCGCGTGGGCTACGGCCTATCGCTTCGCCCCCTTTTTGGCGGGCACGAAACTGCCGTCGAGGCTTCCTCGGCTGAGGTCGATCTCGCCTTTAACTTCGAGTTCAGCTAGCAGTTGCCGCCAGATACGTTCCAAAACCCCAGCTTCGCTCCACTTGCTCAGCCAGTGATAAACGGTGCTCTTGGCAGCGTAGTTCTCGCTTCGAGGGATGTCTCGGTACCGCACCCCCGTTTTTAGCCGGTACACCAGGCTGTTGAGCACTTGCCTGTCGTGCTCTCGTCGTCTACCTGTTTGGGGCTGCGACGGCAAGAGCGGCGCGATCACCCGCCACTGCTCGTCACTCAGCTTTAGGTCTTCCATCCCCGTAGGTTAGACCTGCCTTGCATAGAGCTGCGTTCTTGGACTGGTTCTTGCTTGACTCCGGTCAGCCGCTTGAACTGCCTTGGTGACAACCCTTCAACCTCGCCGTACCTCATGCCCCATCTCACCAACTATGGACTACTTTCGCAAGAGGTCCATTCTATCTCGTCGGAGGCACATTAAGCGGCGGACTTTGACATCTCCCTGCAAGACATTCTTGACTAGTTCGGCCATTCCGGCTATGACTTACGCTATCAGTGACTACCAAAGTAGCTCTAGGTGGGTCTCGCGCCGACAGCAACAGGTTGACTTGCGCCCCGGTATGGAGCCGTCCCGTTGGGTCGGCGTGCATGGTGCTCTTGCCCTGCGGGGCAAGAGCACCATAGAGTTACGTCGAAACTACTGGATCACGAAGGTGTCGGTGTAGTCCCCTTCTACCGGAACGAAGCTCGCCTCAAGTTGCTTTACCGAGGCGCTCACGAGCAGATAGCCGGTGGTATCAGGAGACTCTTCGGCGCACCTGTGTGCAGCGAAGTAGGCGAACTCTGGGTCCGTATGCGAGCAGATTGTAGGTGATCTGCCGACAGTGCCAACGATTACGAAGACCGTTCCAGCATCCCTAGCGTACACGCCGTCGCCGCCATCGTCAGCGATCGCGTCGGCAGGAACCGTGTCAGGCTCCACAAAGGTCAACGCCTTAGAGCGCTGATAGTCATGGTCGTGCCCTTGCAGCACCAAATCAGCACCCTCATCGACAAGGAGTTGTGCGGTTTCCTGACCTATCTCACAAGCCTTGTTCCCAATCGTCAGGCAGTTCTTATGCATCCCTACCACCGTCCAGTCCCCATCACTGTTGGCGTGGTGAAGCTGCTCGGTAAGCCAAGCACGCTCAGCTGTGCCGGCCGCATAGGTGTAGGTGACGCCGTCAACCGTCAGGTCGGGAGCGGTGGCGATGACGGTCACCGGGCCGAGGTCGAAGGCGTAGTTGACGCCATAACCCCCCGGACCCAGGTCGGCGCCCAAACGGTCCGGCATACAGGCGGTGAAGTTGCGTATAAAGCCGTCCTCGCTGCCGTCATCTTCGTGATTGCCGACTAAAAGTTCCAGCGGATAGCCGGGGCCGAGATAACCGTGAACCCAATTGCACCACGCCAACTCGGGGGTAATTTCAGAGTAGGAAATGTCACCCAGAAGCAAAAAGGCCGCGACGTCTCGTGTTTTGAGGTCGAGCATGACCTTCCCGGCACGGTCGTCCCGACCGCCAAAGTCGCCCGCGGCGGCAAAAGAGATCGTGCTCGAGGCGGAAGCGCTCACCGTAACCGGTTTCTGCACGGTAGCCACACTGTCGCGGCCTGTTACCCTCAGTGTGGCCGTGTACGTACCGATGGCGGCGTAGCTGTGTCGCTGCCGGAGGGTTTCCCGACAGTCGACAACATACTCGGCAGCGCCTCGGCTGTCGACGTTCAGACTACAACTCAAGGGCATGTCGCCCGCACCGCTGACCGACCAGGAAAACGTCACCGCTTGCCGAGGCCGGACTGCAGCTGGGGTGGCTGTCAAGTGGACCTCCATCTCGGACTGAGACTGGCTTAAGGCGGGAGGCGCCTGATCGGGTCGGCAGGCCGTAGCCAGTAAAAGCAGCACTGCACCGACAAGCAGCCTCATGTGTGCGCTGTTAAAAACTTTTATTGGTACGGGACCTGGCATGTTATCCATAAGGCTCCTTCTCGATCCTCATATGGGAGCACTGGTGCTTTTATGGTGTGGGCGCCCGAACTTCAGATAGAGGGCGGGTATGATGAAGAGGTTGAGCAGGGTCGAGGTGACTAACCCGCCTAAGATCACCACCGCCATCGGGTGCTCGATCTCATGACCTGGCAGGTCTCCGGCCATTACCAAGGGCAGCATGGCGAGCCCTGTCACAAGCGCAGTCATGAGGATAGGAGCGAGGCGCTCCTTGGCGCCGCGCAGGACGAGACCCAAGCCGAAGCTCTCGCCCTCAAACTGCTCCAGGTGCTGGTAGTGGTTGATCAGCATGATGCCGTTTCTCGCGGCGATCCCGAGCACCGTCAGAAACCCGACCAGCGACCCCAGCGAGATTACCCCGCCGCCCACGTAGGCGGCTATGACGCCCCCGGCCAGTGCCGCTGGCAGCGCCAGAAACGCCAGCACGGCCAGGCGCCAGCTGCGGAATGAAGCCTGCAACATCAGGAAGATCCCCACCACCGCCGCGACCGTGAAGCCCATGAGGTTCCGCTGTGCACTTTGCAGTTCAGCGTATTCGCCGAGGATCTCGGGGTGGTACTCGAGCGGGAAGTCGATCTCTTCGAGGGCGCGTTCGACGTCGCCTACCACGGCGCTCAGGTCACGGCCTTGGACGTTGGCCTGGACGTCGATGCGTCGCGAGGCGCCCTCGCGGTTAATGACGTTGGGCGTG
>CADCWP010000192.1 GCA_902806425.1 uncultured Truepera sp. | reverse complement strand
ACTGTCAGGATCAGAGCCGCCGTCGTCCCCAACCCCGCAGCCAGCACGGCGTCGGGCGGCAGACCCTGAAACCAGCGGAGCAGTCGCGTAGCAATCCTGACCAGCGGCGGGCTCAGCAGATAGCCGACCAAAAGCCCGAGCACCGTCAGATAGACCAGGTTGATGCTCCCGCTTAAAACAGAGCCGACCAGGGAACGCCCGACGAGCAGCCCGAGAAGCCCACCGCCGACACACGCCGCGCCCCGGACGAGAAGCTCGAGCGGCCCCAGCTGCGTGTTCACGCCCAGACCGCCGCGATAGCCTCGGCGAGCGTTCGGACCGTCACGTGTTTGCTGCCCGCGAGCGGCGGCCCGACTAGGCGCGGAAACTCGGTTCGGCCCGCCTCCTGAATCCGGCGCTCGAGCTGCGCTACGCTCCTGAGTTCTCCCGCCAGCCCGACCTCGCCGACGACCGCCGTACCCTCCGGAATGGGCCGATTGGTAACGGCTGAGTACACGGAGAGCGCGACGGCCAAATCGGTGCCGGGGTCGGTCAGGCGCAGCCCACCAGCGACGTTGACGTATACGTCTAGACCCGCCAGAGGCAGCTCGAGCCGCCGCTCCAGAACCGCCAGCACCACGTCGACCCGGCGGGGATCGAGCCCCTGCACCGTGCGCCGAGGCGAGGCGTAGGGTGATTTGGCCGCCAACGCCTGCACCTCTAAGAGCAGCGGGCGCTGGCCCTCCAGCGCCGCCACGATAGCCGACCCCGCGACGCCCCGTGGCCGCTCCGCTAAAAATGCCTCCGACGGGTTTGAAACCGGGCGCATTCCGCCCGTCGTCATCTCAAAGACGCCCATCTCACCGGCTGGGCCGAAACGGTTTTTCATCGTCCGCAGAACCCGAAAGCCTGACGCGCTCTCTAGGGCGAGCGTCGTGTCGACCATATGCTCAACGACCTTGGGTCCCGCCACCTGACCCTGCTTGGTCACGTGACCGATCAGAACAAGCGCGCTCCCGACCTCTTTAGCCGCTTGGGTCAGCAGCGCGGTGCCGTCCCGGACCTGCGTCACGGTGCCGGGGGTGCCGTCGTCGTCGGCGACAAGCGTCTGCACTGAATCCACGATAATAAAGGGTGGTCTAAACGCGCGGAAGTGCTCGGCCAAGGTGCGGGCGTCGGTCTCGCGGGTGAGTTCTAAACGTGAGGCTACCCCCAGCCGCTCCGCGCGCATCTTCACCTGCGACAAAGACTCCTCACCCGCGACGTAGAGCGTGGTGTGCCCCTGCGCCAACATCTCATGTGCGAGTTGCAGCAGCAGGGTCGATTTGCCGATGCCGGGTTCGCCCGCGAGCAGCGTGACCGCCCCCGCGACCCAGCCGCCCCCAAGAACTCTATCAACCTCAGCGATACCGGAGCCCACACGCTGCGCCGCGGTGTCCGCGAGGCTCGAGAGCGTTTCGACCACGACGGGCGTTACGGGGCGTCTCGCTGCTGTCCGGCCCGGAGCTGCCTGAGCCACTTGCGCTTCCATGCTGCCCCACGCGCCGCAACGCGGGCATTTGCCCATCTTGACCGGCGACTGCGTCCCGCACTCGTTACAGATATAGGTTGTGCTGACCTTTGCCACTCAGGTCATCATAAGGGTTCGGTTCTTACAAAAAAGTTGCGGGGCGCAGGCAGCACAAAAAAGAGCCGAGGCGAACCCCGGCTCCGCGGTAGCCGCACGCGGCTAAGCAATCGCTACCGGACGGGCAAAGACGACCTTGTCATTCTCGATGGCGATCACGATGGGCTCGTCGCTGCCCTGCTGCAAGATTTCCAGCGACAGCGGGTCCTCGATGTGCTCGCGCATCACCGAACGCATGGGACGGGCCGAATCGCCCTTGGGCATCTTCGAGACTAAAAAACCCGCGACTTCAGGGCTGAACGACACCTGAACGTCGCGCTGCGCGAGGTCTTCGCGGATGTCGTCCAACATCTGGTTGGTGATGTGCAAGATGCCGTGTTCGTCAAAGGTCTCAAAGGCGATCACTTCGTCCAAGCGGTCTAAAAACTCGGGCGTGAAAATAGCCTTCAGCGGCCTTTGCACGTCCTTGGATACGTCCTGAAAACCGACCTGAGCGCCGACGTTAAAGCCGGTGTTCGAGGTCATGATAAGGATCACGCGGCGAAAATCGACCGTGCGGCCGAGGCCGTCGGTCATCCGCCCGTCGTCCATGACCTGCAAAAATGCGTTGTAGATGTCCGGGTGCGCCTTTTCGATCTCGTCTAAGAGCACGACCGAAAAGGGCTGCCGCCGCACCGCCTCAGTGAGCCTGCCGCCTTGCTCGTGCCCGACGTAACCGGGAGGCGCGCCGATAAGTTTGGAGATCGCGTGCGGTTCTTGATATTCGGACATATCCAGACGGACGAGCGAGCGCTCCGAGCCGAACAGTTCGACGGCGAGCTGTTTGGCTAAAAAGGTCTTGCCGACGCCTGAGGGCCCAACGAACAAAAACGACGCCGACACTCGGGTGCGCCCGCCCAAACCTACGCGCGCACGTCGCAGCGCCGCGCCGAGTGAACGGATGGCCTTGTCCTGACCGACGACGAGCTTGCGGAGTTCCGCTTCGATGCTGGCGAGCTTTTCATCGTCCTGGTCGTCGACGTAGATGCCGCCCCACGAGTTGACGACCGCCTCGATGTCTTCACGGCTGACGATGGGGGTGCCGTCCTCTTCTTCTAAAATCGGGAAGCCCAAGGATTTGTTGAGGCGGGTGCGGGCGGCGGCTTCGTCGATGAGATCGATGGCCTTGTCCGGAAAGTTGCGTCCCGGCAGGCTGCGCTCACCGTAACGCACGGCGATCTCTAAAATCTGGGTGGGAATCACGACGCCGTGGTGCGTCTCGTAGCGTTCGCGGAGGCCGTGCATGATCTCTAAGGTCTCTTCAGGTGAGGGCTCGAGCACGATCACCGGCTGGAAACGGCGCTCGAGAGCCGCGTCTTTTTCGATGTAGCGGTGATACTCGCCGGTCGTCGTCGCGCCGATGACCTGCACCTCGCCGCGTGAAAGAGGCGGTTTCAAAATGTTGGCGGCGTCGAGCGTGCCCTCCGCGCCCCCGGCCCCGACGAGCGTGTGCAGCTCGTCGATAAAAGCGACCACGCGGGCGCTCCGAAGCTCCTCGATCACCTGCCGAAGCCGCTCCTCGAACTCGCCCCGGTATTTGGTCCCGGCAACGATGTTCGAGAGGTCGATGGACAAGACGCGGATGTTGCGCAAGTTCGGCGGTACCCGGCCCTCGGTGATCGACTGCGCAAGCCCCTCAACGATAGCCGTTTTGCCGACGCCCGGTTCGCCGATTAGGACCGGGTTGTTCTTGTTGCGGCGTGAGAGAATCTGGATCACGCGGCGTATCTCTTCGGTGCGGCCGATGACCGGGTCGAGCTTGCCTTCGCGCGCCTCTTTGGTGAGGTCGCGAGCGTACTCATCTAAAAAGGGCGTGTTGACGACCTCGTTTTGCGCTTTGGGGTCAGCAGCGGCGAGGATGCGCCAGCGTACGGTGTCCACATCACGGGTGAGCTGTTGCAGGATGCGGTAGGCCACCCCGTCACCCTCACGGATGATGCCC
>CADCWP010000191.1 GCA_902806425.1 uncultured Truepera sp. | reverse complement strand
TTTAATCCTATTTGACACTCACCTAAAACTTATGAAATACTGCCGTTGGACTTGTGCTTCGCTAGGTCGCAGCGAAAGGAGGTGTAAACCACTTGAACCGGCCTGGACAAAACGCAACTCTCGGTGAGCCGCCCTCTCAAGCACGCGCTCGAGGAAACTCGGACACTCGGCGCGCCCACTACGCATCCCGCTCACTGCTAACAGTTAGTCACCTACGTTCAAGGGGTATAAACCACATGAAAAAGATTTTACTCGCTCTTCTAGCCTCAACCGCAGTCGGTGGGGTCGCCTCGGCGCAGGACTTTCCGGATGTTCCGGCGGGTTCGTACGCTGAGGAAGCCGTTGCGCGGCTTGCCGACCTAGGCATCGTCATCGGCTTTCCCGACGGCACCTTCCGCGGTGACGAAGCGTTTACCCGTTACCAAGCCGCCCTCGTCGTCACCCGCTTGCTCGACGTCGTCGAAGGTGAAATGCTCACCGACGCCGACCTCGACACGGTTCGCAACGCCCTCCAAGAACTCGCCTCGGACGTCGCGGCCAACGAGCAGGCCGTCAGCGACCTGCAAGCCGCCATCGACGGTGCGGGCAGTGCCGACGCCGACGCCGTTGAGGAGCTGCAAGCGCAGCTCGACGCCTTGACGGTCGAACTCGACACGCTGACTGCGGCTCAGGGCGCGGCTGCGGCTTTGGAGCAGCAGGTCGCTTCAAACACCGACCAGATCGGTCAGCTTAACGACCTCGTTGGAATTCTCAACGAAGACCTGCAAGGAGTTAGCGCAGGTGGCAACCTCGACACCAGCTTTTTAGAGAACATCGAGCAGAACACCAGCGACATTGCCAACCTGCGCGAGTTCGTGGTGCTCTTGCGTCGTGACCAGGTCGGTCTTACCGAACGCGTTGCGACCATCGAAGAGAGCGACACCGCTCAGAACGCCCGCCTAGACGACCTAGACACCCGCGTCGCGGCGCTTGAAGAATCGCAGGTCGCCTTCGGCGGTTCTATCGGCCTCAACTACGACGTAAGCCGTCTCAGCGGCGCGGAGGTTCCCTTCGATGTCGACCGCATCTTCGGCGTTGGCTTTGAGCGTGAACAACCCGTGTCCGTTTTTAACGGTACCTTTAACGAGGCCACGGACGACCTCAACGACGACGACGACGAAACGGACGCTGGTGAAACAGCGGAAGACCGCCAGGACATCGAGTTTTCCAAAGGGGATCTCAGCCCCGAGCTGACGCTCGACGTCAACTTCTCAGCGGAGCGCGGCCTCGCTCCCGAGTCGGGCCTCAACACCTTTGAGTCGAGCGTATCCTTAGAACTCGTCGAGGCGACCATCCTCGATGCGGACGCCGACGTCGATGGCGACCCTGTCGATGGGCCTTTCGACTTTACCGACCCCGACAACTACTTCGAGGGGTACGTCTTTCAGTTCAACGACATTGAGGCCACCTTCGGCCCTATCGGTGCTGACCCCATCAACTTCTACTTCGGCCCCGAACCCGGCGCAGAGTTCACCGACTACGTATTCGAGAGCTTAGGCTCCGGTTTCCGCGCCGACATCGGCACCCCCGACTTCTTGGCCTTTTTGCAGCCCACCTTGCAGATCGCTTACGGCGTCTACGAACAGGACGGCGATGAGGACGACGACACCATCGAACTGCCCGACCCTGACGACGCGGAGCTTGCGCTTGGCGCTGACTTCCCGGGCGCGACGCCGGTACCGAACGTCTTTACCAACGCTTATTACCGCGGTATTCGCGGCACCCTCACCCCCTTCTCCTTTTCGGGCGGAGCTGCTGCTGAAGCTGTAGACGAAGCTGCGGACGCTGCTGTAACCGACGACAACGTCGAAGAGGGCGTTGTAGAGGACGCCGCAGAGGAAGCGGGCGCGGCTGTTGACGCAGCGGCAGATGCGGGTACAGGCTTTTTGGCCTCGACCGGCGGGTTCTCTGCTACGGGCGGTTTCTCGTTCGGTCAGCTTTCGGGTAACGCCGGTGAGAACGCCGACGCTGCCGAGGACAACGCCGACATCACCGTTTACGGTCTAGACGGTCAAGTCAATCTGAGCATCTTTAACGTCACCTTTGAGTACGCTCAGAACAGCATTGAGGACGGCATCTACTTCCAGGACTCCGACAACGTGCTTCAGAACGCCGAAGACGAGGCCGTCGACTTCCTCGGTGCTCCCGTTGAAGAAGAGGACGAAGTCTTCGTAGCGCTCGAGGTCCCAAGCACTTCGCTCGTCTACGCCGAAGCGACCATCGACACCGAAGCCGCGGGTATTCCGCTCCTCCGGAGCCTGTCGGCAAACTACCGCAGCATCCCCGAGCTGTGGTTCGGTCTCAAGTACGACGAAGATACCTATCCCTATGAGCTTGACCAAATTGGGTATGGGGCGGACGCGACGCTCGGCCTGTCGATCTTTAACCTCACCGGCTTCATCGACTCGTATAGCATGGACACCGGTGAAGAGGGCGCGGCCGCGACGGACACGGTTATCGCTACGGATGGCACGAGCGTTGAAGCCAGTGACATCTTCGCCTACGGCGTGCGTTTGGGCGTCGAAGTCTACCGCGCAGTTGAAGTCTTCGGTTTCTACACCGTCGTAGAAGCAAACGGTGATACGGCAGTTGAAGACCTCGACGACGCGGATCGTAGCGGCGCGGACGATGCGTACGTTCCCGGTGTCGGTATCGGCGTCGAGCACGACGGTGAGGCGGAGAACGCGCTTGTTCCCGGCCTCAACTTCAGCGTCGCCTACGACTTTACAAACGGTAACTTCTCAGCGGCGAGCCTCGACGCGGAGTTTGCAGTCGGGGCCTTTACACTCTCCCCCTACGTGGACTACAGCATCGATGACAGCCCCGAGGTCGGTTCGGACGACGTGACGGCCATCAGGGCTGGCACGGGCATCACGACCGAGCCGCTCAACATCATTTTGCAGCCGAGCTTTGGTGCCAACGTCAATTACCGTAACGCCGACCACACCGACGTGTCCGACGACGACGCGCCCGGTGCAGGCGGCGTGTACACCGCCAACTACATCCAGTATTCGTTCGGCGTGACCTTCAACCAGTTCTTGTTAGAGAACTCGGCTGTCGGCGTGCGTTACGGTTCGTTTAGCGGAACCAACATCCAGCTTGCGAACAATACGAACGGTGCGGATGACAACGCCAGTGACATTTCCGACGGTGACGACTACGGCGCGGACAGCGTGCAGACCACCACCGGTTACGAAGTCACCTGGGACTACTACGGCCTCCAGTTCGGCTACGGTGCCTACACGAATACCCGCCCTGAAAGCGGTTCTACCGGCGGTCAGGCCTTCTCGATCTCCTACACGGTGAACTTCTAACCTGTAGGCGAACCTGCATTAGAGAGTCCCGCGTAAGCGGGGCTCTTTTTCATTTTCTGTGAGGGCGCGGTACACTCGGCTCATGTTGAAGACCGCTGAGCTATTTAGGCTAGACCACGTACCCCCGGAACTACGGTGGCTGCTCGAGGCTGAATATCCCTGGGAGGTCCTCGCCCAGCTCGACGCCTTTGCCGCCGACATCCCGGCAGTGCTGCGCGGCGTGGTTCATCCGACAGCGGTGTTGACCGGTAATGTCT
>CADCWP010000190.1 GCA_902806425.1 uncultured Truepera sp. | reverse complement strand
ACTTCATATCACCTCCGAGTCGTTCTCGGGATGATAGGTGCGCCTCGGGCCACACGACGGCGAAACGCTCACGTGGCGCGTCCCGTTCGCCCAGCTGTGAATTATTTAACTCTGGGAGGTACTCCCGGACCCGAAGCTGCGCTAACGCTCCGTAGCCGTCCGCAGCGCTTCGGACGCAGCCCGCGGCGCTCTCGGCACCCGGCGTTTGCGCGCCTTGTGCCGTTCGGCCAGCGCGTAACTGCCGACGACGAACACGCCCGAGACCGCCTGTAAAACCAGTCCCTCCCAGGTCGCGTAGAGGCCGAACCAGAGCCCCGCCCAGTAGGGAAACTCGGCGGAGCGCAGCGGGTGCGTCGGCAGCTAACCGACGACCTGTAGAGCGTGCGCGGTGTTGCCGACCATCACCAGCAGCACGCCGCCGAGCATCACGGCGGTGACGACCAGCATCTTTTTGTAGGGCAGTTTGGTCTGCACCTTGAGGACGACAAACCCCACCATAAAGGTCGCGGCCAGACCCAGCGCGACCCCGGCCAAGACGCTTATAGTCCCCGCCTCCAAGACCAGCACCTGCAAAAAGAGCGCCGTTTCAAACCCCTCATGGTAGACGCTGGTAAATCCCAGGAGCCCCAAGCCTAGAAACTGCCCGACGCCCGCCCCCAGGATGCGGGCTTTTTTCTTGTGAAACCCGGCCATCCAGTCGGTCCAGTAGCTGTCGTGGGAAAACCAGTTGGTGATAAGTAGCAGCACGGCGATGGCGACGAGCGAAACGACCGCCTCGAGCTTTTCGCCAAACTGGGCAAACGCCAGCAGCGCCCCGCGCAGCACCGCGTACGTCACGGCGCTAGCGGCCAGCGCACTCCAGACGCCGATCCAGAGCGGTTTGCGAAAGCGTTTCTGCGACGCCCCTTTCAGGCTGCCTAAAAGCGACGCCAAGATGAGGACGGCCTCGAGCCCCTCCCGAAAAACGATGATGGCCGCGTTTGTCGCTACCGACCCCGGTGCTTTGGAACCGCCCACGGCCGCTTGAGCTTGAGCGAGCTGCGCGCTTAGGGCGGCGCGGCTCGCCTGCACCTCGGCTAGGGGCGCGTGGCGGCTCAGCAGGTACGCGAGACCTTTAGGGTCCTGACCGTACCAGAAAAGGTTTTCAATCGGCGGAACGTATTGCGGCGCGAACGCGGTGAGCTTGGCTTCAGGCCCGCTCTCTAAAATCGCGTACGCCTCGATGCGGGCACCCTCAGCTTGAGCGTAGGCACCCGTGGCGACAGCAGCCTCCAGCTGTGAAAGCGCGGCCTCGATCACGTCGAAGTCGGCGGTGCTGTTTTGCCGGAGCCACGCCCCCGGCATGGTGTCCCGGAGCGTCTCTGTAAGCGTTTCTACAGACGCCCGCACGACGTCCGGTTCGGCGACTGCCACGCGGCGGCTCGCGTCCTCCAAGATCTTGGTAAGGCTAGCGAACAGTTCGGTGGCGCGATCTGTGCCAGCGGCGTCGCGTTCGCTCAGGCTATGTTTCAGGTCGGTAAAGGCTGCCGTAGCCGCCTCCTGAAAACTGATGGCCTCGCGCACTTCGAGGTCGACCGTCACCTCTCCCCCACGCACCCCGCGCGCGTACTCAACCGGCACCAGCGACAAAAAGCGCAGGAGTTGACCGGCGCGTCGCCCCTGTTCACCCTCACTTAAGGGTGCGGCCCGGAACCCGGCGAGGGCACTCTGGACGAGCGCAACCACGCCTCCCTGAACCAACCTGGAAAACGCCGTCTGCGCCTCCCCAAGCGCCGCCGCGCCGCGCTGTTCTCTAAAGCTCGGGGCCAAGATGGCGAAGTAGCCCTGTGCGGACGCCGCAGCTTCGGCGGCCCGTACCGTAAAACCCTGCGCTCTGGCCGCCCCTACGTCCGCCAAGGTCTCATCGAGCCGCGCTCCATAGCTGTCCAACAGGTTGGCGCGCACCGCCGCGAGCGTTTGCTCGGGTGATCCGCCCGCCTGCCAGCGCCTCAGCGCGAGCGTCGCGTCGGCGTTCGGGCGAGAAAAGCGGGTTGCCTGCCGAAACTCGCGCAGGGCGAGCCAGGCGGCGGCCGTCCGGGCGTCTCCAGCCCCGATAGCTTCAGTCGTCCTGTTAAACCCGGCCTCTAGCAGCGCCGTCCAGACCTGAGCTTTGGCGGCGGCGAAGGCGGCCTCGTCACCGCTGCGCACGGCCTGAGTCGCTCGGGCCAGCGCGTCCTGAATCTTGGTATGCGTGGCGGGCTCGAGCTCAGCCAACCCCAAGGCCGCGTACGCCCGCGCAGCCCGTCCTAGCGGCGCGCGGGCCGACTCCGGTGAGATCATGAGCTGAAGCTGGGCGTCTATCAGCTCGCTCCGGACGGTCTCGGCGAGCTGCGCGGGGGGCGCGGCCCAACCGACGGCGATCAGCAGCAGCGTAAACAGCACCCCAAGCCGTCTCACCCTAGTTTTCCACCGTCACGCCGAGAGCACCCGCGACCTGCACGACCTGCCCGGTGATGGCCGTCGCCCGGTCCTGCGCCTCGGCCCCCAACATGTCGGCCTGTTCCGCCGAGAAGCGCCTGCCGGAGCGCTCCGCCTCTAGATGCCGCCGACGTAACGCTTGAGGTTTTGCAACCACCCTGCGAGCTGCGCGCCCTGCGCCGCGTCGACCGTGTTGATCCGGGGCGTCACGCTCTTGAGCACGACCTGCAATCCTGACAAGATGTCCTGAATGTCGGCGAGGCGGGAGACCGCCACGAAGTCGCGCTGCGCCGACGCCCTCCCGGCCACAAACCGCGAGTCACGCCACGAGGCTAAGTATTCGCTCATGGTCGGGACCATCACCACAAGCGCGGTGAAGGCGTCCGTTTCGGTCGGTTGCCACGCGCGTCCGGCAACCCTCAGCTCCGAGACTTTTTGCGCGAGCAGCGCCGCCCCTAAGGACGTCCGCGTCAGGCAAGACGTCGCCGAACCCAAGCTGCTCGTCGCCGCTCAAGTCGGCCCTTATACCACTTGAAAAGCTCTCAAACGTCCCCCAGAGCGTGCTTTCAGTGACGCCGAAAAGGTTGCCCGGACGCTCCAGCACCCGTCCGTCGGGGAGGGTGATATCGAACGAGACGGCGTTCTGCGGGTCCTCGGCGGCGCTTGCCCCGGCGTCTAAATCTACGTCGAACTGCGCCAGACTCGGTGTTCCGGCGACAATGCCCTCGACCTGTTCGTACAGCGGGCTCGCCGCCGTCCAGGCTTCGCGGGCTGAGGTGACGATAGCGGAGACCTCCGCGCCGTGCCCCTGCTAGAGAGCGGCATAGTCGAAGTTCGCACCCTCTGCGAGAACGTAGTAGCGGTCGCTGAGCGCCTCTAACTCGGCAGTTTCAGCGACCAGCGTGTCGGTTTTTTCTAAAAGGTAGCTCTTGATACCGCCGAGGTCCGCTTGCGCCGACGCGTGCGCCGTCAGAGACAAAAGTCTCAGGGGCAGAGTGAGGCCGAGCAACAAGCCGGTATTCATCAGATCACCTTTCCAAACGCAAAACTAAGTGCTAAGGTCGGATTTCTCGGGCATTCCAGCGCCACGTCTTCGCGCCCGTCAACACCCGATGTATATACTTGGAATAGTCCCTATTACAGTCCAGAACGTG
>CADCWP010000189.1 GCA_902806425.1 uncultured Truepera sp. | reverse complement strand
TAACCATTTGGTTGTGCCAGAATCACCATATGGATGGATTCACGCCGCCCGCTGAGCGTACTACCGGCACACTCCACGAGTTAGGGCTGAGTACCCGCTCTGGCGACCTGATCGACGCGGTCAAGGTGGGTCTGCCGATCCGCGTCTTTCGCGCCCTGGCCGAGGCGCTTTCCGTGAGCGAGGCGACCCTGGCGAGCGTTACGGGGATCAGCGGGACGACGCTGACCCGCCGCAAGCGCAGCGGCCACTTCACCCCTGACGAGAGCGAGCACGTCCTGCGAATCGCCACGCTGCTTGACCAGGCCAGGCAGGTCTTCGAGGACGCGGGCGACGCCGCCGAGTGGCTTAAGACGCCTAACCTCAGTTTGGGCCACAAGGCCCCGCTCGAGTACGCCGACACCGAGATCGGCGCGCGGGAGGTCGAGAACCTGCTAGGGCGCATCGACTACGGCGTCTACAGCTAAGCTGTTCGCAAGCTCCTTTCCATGACACATCTTCAGGGTGCCTAACCTCCTTAATGCGTGGAGGCTGGTCACGCCTAAACATGGGGACCAGCGCGACGCCTTCTCCGGCGAGGGCGCACGCCTGTTCGGAGGACGCTGGAACTCCCCAGGCACCCCGATGGTCTACAGCAGCGCGAGCCTCTCCCTGGCCGCTTTAGAAACGCTGGTGCACGCCGACCGACGGCGCTTCGAGCGGGACTACGTGACGTTTAAACTGCACCTGCCTGAGGAACTTGTCCTCGAGTTAAGGGAGAGTGACCTTCCCGAAGACTGGCGGGCTCGTGCGGTCAGCGAGGGGGCGCGGCGGATCGGGGACGCTTGGGCCGAGGCGCGAGCCAGCGTGGCACTGTCCGTACCCAGTGTAATTGTGCCCAACGAGCGCAACTACCTGCTTAACCCGCTGCATCCACGGTTCTCGGAGCTTGTGATCGACCCGGCTGAGGCTTTCCGACTTGATGCGCGCCTCGCCACGGGAAGCCAATAACCAAGCCGGGCTTGGTTACCGGCAAATCTACAAAGTCCTCCTAAGTGCCCTGGCAGACTTCACAATTAACGCGCTCAACTACCGCATAATGGTATGCCGTTCAGCAGCAGCATGCGCGCTGCGTAGTCGCCTAAAATGCCGCTGATCTCGTGCGCGAAGCGGTCGGCCGCAACGGCGTGTTATACCGTCACGGCATCCGGTAGCCATGTCAAAGGCGCCAAACCACGATGAAGCGCGTCGCGAAGTTTTCCCCACCCCACCTGCCCGAAAGGTTCCACACCGCTAGCTAGCCAGCCTGCAACCTCAGTCGCGGCTGCGCGTGCCGCAGCCGCCTCACCAGGCGCAATCCCCCCCGCTGCGCACGCCGCCACGAACTCATCCTCGTCGTCCACGATCACGCGACCATCCGGTCCCCGGTAGGGGTCGAGCTCGAGGTCCACAAACTGCCACTCGCCGCCAACAAGCGCAGGCGGCGTGCACACCTCTACACTGATGAACCCCTGCTCACCTTCAGCGGTCCATTGCGCCATCCACCAGCCGGACAACGGGATCAGATGCAGCACCGCCAAACCGGACGGACGTGTGCCCTGCCCGACCTCACACTCCGTGATCGCACCACCGACTTCTGCCCGAAACAAACTCCCCGGCGGGGTGAAAAGCCAGAAGCCGAAACCGTCACGCTCGAGCTCGTAGGCAGACCAGCGGGCGAAGCCCTTCGACCGCTTGATCTTCCGTATCACTGTCGTTCTCAAGGCCGTACCTCGCTAGCGGCGTAACTAGGGATTATACGAAGTAAGGCATCCTTTAACGCCTAGGCACTTTTTCTTTTGCGTGCGAACGGCCCGATAGCCGCATAAGCGGATCAACTGACTCAATCGTCGTCAATCTTTACTTGCAGCAGGTCACAACGACCTCGGGATGAATCAATGCGGGTTTAGATGTCTCAATTATGTTATTGCCAAAGTTTGATGAGCTTCAGAGCTTCACCCCCGGTATTCCCCCCACGCGCGGCGCAGCACGCCGCAAACTTCACCTAGCGTCGCCCCGGCACGAAACGCGTTCAGCACTACAGGAAAGAGGTTGGCTGACGTCTGCGAACCCGACGCCAGGGCGGTCAGAGCGTTGGCGGTCGCCACTTGGTCCCGGTTCTCGCGGTACGCGGCCACTTCGCGCATGCGCGCCCCTTCGGTCTCCGCCGACAGCTCCTGAATCGGCACGCCCTCCTCTTTGTCGAGCCTGAAACGGTTGACCCCGACCACGACGCGCGTTTCCGTCTCAACCTCGCGCTGAAACCAAAAGGCGGCCTCCTCGATCTCTTCTTGGATAAAGCCCGCTTCGATGGCCCGGACCGACCCTCCCAGGTCCTCAACCTGCCGCATCAGCGTGAGGGCGTTCTGCTCGAGCCCGTCTGTCAGCTCTTCGACCACGTAAGAGCCGCCCAGCGGGTCGGGATAGCGCGTCACCCCTGACTCGTAGGCCAGAATCTGCTGTGTCCTGAGCGCAACCCGCGCCGAGCGGTCGGTCGGCAATCCGAGCGCCTCATCCATACCGTTTGTGTGCAGCGACTGGGTACCGCCCAGCACCGCTGCCAAAGCCTGATACGCCGTCCGGACGACGTTGTTCTCCGGTTGCTGCGCCGTCAGGGTGCTGCCGCCGGTCTGGGTGTGAAAGCGCAAGGTGAGCGACCTCGGGTTTTTCGCCCCGAATTCATCTCGCATAATGTGCGCCCACATCCGCCGCGCCGCCCGGAACTTGGCGACTTCCTCCAGGATGTCGTTATGGCAGGCGAAGAAGAACGACAAGCGGGGCGCGAAGGCGTCGATCTCCAGACCCTTAGAGAGCGCCGCCCGCACGTAGGCTCGGGCGTTCGAGAGGGTAAAGGCCAGCTCCTGCGCCGCCGTCGCCCCCGCCTCGCGGATGTGGTAGCCCGAGATCGAGATGGTGTTCCAGCTCGGGACGCGCTCGGCGCAGTAGGCGAACATGTCGGTCACAAGGCGCATCGACGGCTCCGGCGGGTAGATGTAGGTGCCGCGCGCGATGTACTCCTTTAAAATGTCGTTCTGCACGGTGCCGCCGAGCTTGTCGCTGCTGACGCCCTGCTCCTCGGCCACTAGAATATAGAGCGACAGGAGCATCATGGCGGGCGCGTTGATGGTCATCGAGGTGGTGACTTCGGCGAGCGGAATCTCGTGAAAAAGCCGTCGCATATCGTCCAAAGTGGCGATGGACACCCCGACCTTGCCAACCTCGCCGCGAGAGAGCGGGTCGTCCGGGTCGAGGCCGAGTTGGGTGGGCAGGTCGAAGGCGACCGAGAGTCCGGTGGTTCCCTGGGCCAAGAGGTAACGGTAGCGAGCGTTCGACTCCTCCGCGCTGCCGAATCCGGCGTACTGGCGCATGGTCCACAGGCGGCCCTCCGAATACATCTGCGGGTAGATGCCGCGCGTGTAGGGGTACGCGCCGGGGCGCAGGGGGGTGGTTTTGGGGGCGGTCATAGGATGATTATAGGTCCGGACATGAACCTGCTCGAGCAGCATATGCAGATCGGAGAAACAGTAGAATAACGCCACGTGAGCGATGCAGATTCAAGTAAGAGCCTAACCGAACCCTCTGACGACGTAGGCGACCAATTTATGTTGGCTCACTTTTCGGTGATGAACGAAGATTTACGCCACTA
>CADCWP010000188.1 GCA_902806425.1 uncultured Truepera sp. | reverse complement strand
GGGCGGTTTGGGAAGTGTCGGCGGCACCTTGGCGGGGGCGCTGCTGTTGGGTCTAATCTTCAACATGCTGAACTTTGAAAATGGTCGGGGCGTGATCAGCCTTTCGTCGTACTGGCAGTCGGTCATCCGGGGCGGGTTTCTGCTGCTGGTGGTGCTGTTGCAAAACCGTCTGACACGGGACCTCAAGCGGTAGCTCATGAGACCCATCCATGCCCTCTAACACCAGACGCCGCCCTCTAGACCGCGACTTCGTGATGCCCAGCCTGCGCCTGGACGGACGCGTCGCGCTCGTCACTGGGGGCAGCCGCGGGCTCGGCCTGGGGATGGCGCTCGCGCTGGCCCACAGCGGGGCCGACGTCGCTCTGGCCGCGCGCTCGGAAGATCAACTCGCCGAGGCCGCCTCACTCGTCAGGGAGACGGGCCGGAACGTCGTGACGGTTCCGACCGATGTGTCCGAGGTGGCGGCAGTTCAGGCGATGGTAGAGGAGACGGTTAAGCACTTCGGACGGCTCGACATCCTCGTCAACGCCGCCGGGGTCAACTTCCGCCAACCCGCCACGGAGTTCACCGAAGCCAATTGGGACGCGCTCATGAACGTGAACCTTAAGGGCGCGTTTTTCGCGGCTCAGGCGGCGGGGGCTGTGATGCGCGGACAGGGCAGCGGCAAGATCATCAACCTCGGCTCGCTGTCGTTTGAGATCGTCGTGCCCAACATCGCGCTCTACGCCATCAGCAAAGGGGGGTTGCGGCAGATGACCCGCGCTTTGGCGGTGGAGTGGGCTGCTTACAACATCCAGGTCAACGCCATTGCGCCCGGTCGCTTTTGGACGGCGATGACCGACGCGGTTTTTTCGGACGACGCGCTCTACGAAAGTGCGGTGAGCGTGATTCCCCAGGGTCGTCCGGGTGTGCCGTCCGACCTCGCTGGGGCGACGGTGCTGCTCGCCTCGGAGGCGTCGAACTACATCACCGGCCAGACCATCGTCGTGGACGGCGGCTGGCTGGTCGCGGGCGGCGTGAAGGGATAGAGATGACACGGACGATGCAGGCACTTATGTTTACCGCGGTCAACAAGCTCGAGCCGCAAGACGTGCCCATGCCGAGGCTCGAGCGCCCCGACGACGTGCTCATTGAGGTCAAAGCCGCCGGGGTCTGTGGCTCCGATCTGCACGGCTATACCGGCGCGAGCGGTCGCCGCGTGCCACCGCTGATCATGGGCCATGAGGCCACCGGGCGGGTCGCGGCGGTCGGCCCTGCGGTGACGGACCTTCGGGTCGGGGAGCGCGTGGCGGTGATGCCCCTCGAGGTTCAAAACGGCGCGCGCCGCCTCATGGGCAAGGACGCGCCCGGAGCCTACGCGACGCACGTCGTCTGGCCCGCCGGGCGACTTTTCCGCCTGCCCGAAGGGGTGTCTTACGAGGCCGGGGCCTTTGCCGAACCGCTGGCCGTGGCGCTCCACGCGGTCGGCGTCGCGCGCACACACGTGCCCACTTACGAAACGGCTTTTGTCGCCGGTGCAGGGACTATCGGGCTCTTGATCGCCGCCGTGCTCCTGGAAGCGGGCACCCGGACCGTGATCGTGAGCGACGTCAGCGACGCGCGGTTGGGGGTAGCTAAAGCGATCGGCGCGTCGGCCACGCTCAACCCGGCGCGTGAAGACGCGCTCGAGGTCGTGGGGGCACTTACTCAGGGAAACGGCGTAGACGTCTCATTTGAAGCGGTCGGCATCAGCGCCACGGTCGGGCAAACGGTGGCGGTCGTCAAGGACAGTGGGCGGGTCGTCTGGGTTGGGAACAATCACCGCATGGTCGAAGTCGACATGCAGGCCGTGGTCACTCGAGAGCTGAGCGTCTTAGGCTCATATGGGCTGACGGACGAGGATTTCGCGCGGGCGCTCGCGCTCCTCGCCGCAGGGCGCGTCCCGACCGAGGCGCTGACAAGCCGCCGCGCAGGATTGACGGACGCGGGTCTTTTCGACGAACTGCTGACGTCACCGGAGACGATCAAGTGTCTTATCCGACCGGGAGACTGACGCGTGTTGTAGCCTCACGGTTTGAGGCGCACGGGCGTGCTATAACCAACTCAATCTATTCCAGCGTACCGAAAGGACCTTATGAAGCGGCTAGGCGGCCCCCGGTTGTACCCACTTCTACTGACCCTCGTAGCGGTACTGACGAGCGCCCTGGGCGGAGCCCAGACCTTTACCAACCCGCTTCTTCCGAGCGGGGCCGACCCCTACCTGACCTTTTTTGAGGACAGTTACTATCTGACCTATACGACTGGCTCGGACGTTCGTATCCGGGAAGCGGAGAGTTTGGCGACGCTATCGGAGGCCGAGGAGCAAACTGTCTGGACGGACACCGACCCCGCACGCTGCTGCAACGTCTGGGCTCCCGAGGTGCACCGCCTGGAGGGGCCGAGCGGCCCGCGCTGGTACATCTTCTACACCGCAGGCCCAGCCGAGTGCTGCGCGGAGCAGCGGATGCACGTGCTCGAGAGCAGAGCCGACGATCCCCTCGGCCCCTACAGCTATAAAAGCCGGTTGTACGACCCGAAGCACGACTTCTGGGCCATCGACCCCACCGTGTTCGGGACCCCGAAGGGTCGCTACGTCGTCTGGAGCGGGACGCCCCGGGACGACATGCCTTACGAGAAGCCGCAGTACCTCTACATCGCCAGGCTCGTCAACCCCTGGACGCTGAAGGGACCGCGGGTGGAGATCGCCATACCCGACCGGGCTTGGGAACAGGTCGAGGGTGCGGTCAACGAAGGTCCGGCTGTTTTGCAGCGGAACGGGCAGGTTTTTTTGGCCTACTCCGGCAGCGGCTGCTGGACGGACGACTACGCCGTCGGAATGCTGGTCGCTAACGCGGCCCGCGACCCCCTAAGCCCGGCGTCCTGGCGCGAACTGCCGGAGCCGCTCCTCGAGCGCGACGACGACGCGCAGGCGTTCGGCCCCGGACATAACGCGTTTTTTAAATCACCCGACGGCTCGGAGGACTGGCTTATCTACCACGCCAACCCGACCTTCGGGCTCGGCTGCGCGTCCGTGCGGTCGCCAAGGGCGCAGAAGATCACCTGGGGAAAGGACGGCCTGCCCCGCTTCGGCGAACCTGCCCCGCTTCAGACACCGTTGCCGCTGCCGTCGGGCGATCCGGAAGGGCGGTAACGCCTCCATGCGGCTGCAACGCGCGTCCCTTTGTCGTAAAATGGTCTAAACATTCAGGGAGGATATGATGACAACCGTTCAGGAGAAAGTCGAGTTCAACACCGCAACGATCATGGGTAGTCTTTATGGGGACGGTATCCTCGGCCTCAAGGGGGCCTTCGACCGGGAGTGGGTCGTGCGGCTCGGCGAAGACCTCGGGGTCGCCTACCGGGACGCTTTAGCGCGTCCGGGCGGTGCGGTCGGGCGGGGTCCCAAACGGCACTACGTCGAGATTCACCCGGAGGACATCCGCGGCTTTGTCGACCTCGTCTCGCACCCTTGGGTAGTCGCGGTGTCCGAGGCGGTGCTCGGCCCTGACTACAAGGTCGTCGAGATCGGCTTCGACGTGCCGAATCCCGGCGCGGTCGATCAGCCGTGGCACCGCGACTTCCCGGCCCCCGAGGACACGCTGACCGGGCGGCGCTTAAACTCACTCGCTTTCAACCTCACCACCGTCGACGTTTTTGAGGACATGGG
>CADCWP010000187.1 GCA_902806425.1 uncultured Truepera sp. | reverse complement strand
CGTTCAGTCGCTCGAGGCGCAGCGGAACGTTCTGCAATCCAGCTACGACACTCTCAAGTCGGAGTGGAAAACTCGCTCGGCTGAGCTGCGTGAGGAAATCAAGAACGCGAAAGGGGAAGAGAAGGCAGAGCTTCAGCGTCAGCTCGAGGAGGAGAAAGCCGAGTATGAACGCCGCGCGGGTGAGCTGAGCGCAGGCATCAAGGACTATAACGACCAGATTGCCCAAGCGGAACGTGACGGGACCGCTGACCGGAGCGCGGCATCACAGGAGAACATCCGAGCGCTAGAAGAGGAGCGTAACGCTTACCAGACCGCCTTCCGGTCCCGTGCCGATTACCTCCGCATGATGATCAGTACAACCTCGGGCGAAACCCAGCAGATGTATATCGAGATGTTCCGGGTTGAGACCGAGGCGTATAAGGCGGGGATGGCTGAGCGGGATGCTGCCATCGGTGATGCCAACGAGCAGAGCGCCCAGACGGATATCGACGGCCTGACCAGGCAGCGTGAAAGGCTGAACGAGGAGTACAACCGGAACCGCGAGAACCTAATCGCTCAGCTCGAGGGCGCGACCGTAGCAGAGCGGGCAGCCATCCTGAACCGCCTTACAGAACTTGACGCGGCCTACTTGGAGGCTGACGCCGCTCTCGTTGCTTCGATAAACGAGGGTAGTGACGGGGTAGGCTCGGCACTCGAAGAGAGCGCCCAGAAGAACGTAGACGCCATCTCAGCGGAAATCAGCACCCTGAACGCAGCATGGGCTACCCGGTCGGCGGAACTTACGAACCTCATCAACAACTCGACCGGAGCGGCCAAAGCCGAGTACGAGCGTATGTATAGGGAGGAGAGTGCCGCTTACACGACGGCCCGTAACCAGCTCTCGGCAGACCTCACTCAAGCAAACCAGGACCTCTTGGACGCCCAAGACAAGGGTGCTGACGACTTTGCTGCTGCCCAACAGGAGGTGGGCCGCAAGGAACAAGAAGCCCTAAACGGCGTGTTCGAGATTCTGCGCCAAGTGCTCGGGCCGGACGCCGACATCATCATCTCGATGATTCAGGGCACGTACGACAAACGCCGCGCCGCCTACCTCGCTGAAGGACAGGCCACGGCGGACGCAGCGGGTCAGGCGAACCAGTCGGAGATCGACCAGCTCAACCAGGTGTTCGAGATTCTCCGCTCGGTGTTAGGTCCGGACGCCGACGTGATCATCAGCATGATCCAGGGGACGTACGACAAGCGCGCTGCCGCCTATCAGACGGGCGGGGCGGGTGCAGGTAACGCCGCGACCCTGGCGGCTGAAAGTGAAGCCCAGAGCGTCGCCAACATCAATCAGCTTTTGCGTGACATGTTCGGCCCTGATGCAGAGGCCGTCATCGCCATGATTCACGAGCTGAACCGCAAAAAGCAGGAAGCGTACCGGACGGGCGGTGAGGGTAACAGCGAGGCGGCGAGACTGGCGGCAGAATCGGAGTCTCAGAGCGTCGCCAACATCAACCAGCTCTTACGCGACCTTTTCGGCCCGGACGCCGAAGCGGTCATTGCGATGATTCACGAGTTGAACCGCAAGAAACAGGAGGCCCACCGTTCGGGAGGCGCGGAGACCGGGGCGGCGGCAAGAGAGGGAGGTGCAGCGGAAGGCCAGGGCGCGGCGGAGGGCGGCGAGCTTGCGACCCAGGGGGTCAATCAGAGCACCGAATCCACAACCGGCGCACTCGAAACCCGCAAGGCCACAATCGAGTCCTTTCTTGCTCGGGGCGACGTTACTCCGGCCCTCCGCACTTCACTACAGGCGCTAGACGCCGCTTTCCGCGAGGGCGGCAACATGACCGCCGCCGAAATCGCGGCGAACCGCGAGACCGTCACGAACGCGATCAACGAGCGCGGGTCGAAAATCCAGGCGCTCGTTGAACAGGGTGTGCCCCTGTCCGAAGCGGTGCGCCGGGTCGATGAGGAACTGGCACGCACCTTCGATCAGATGGGCGCGGAGGTTGCAAGGGGCGCGACCAGCGGAGGCGAGCTGGCAGCTCAGGGAGTCAACACTTCCCAACAGGCGCAGCTCGCCGCCATCGAAGCTTTACGAAACGGCCTCGTCACCGGAGCAGGCGGCATCAGCGGAGGCGTCACACCCGCCGTCAGCGCCGCCCACCAAGCGATCTCCGGGGCGTTCCTTACCGGCGGTCAGCTTGCAGGTCAAGGCGTCTCTAGTAGCGGCACGCTCATCACCGGTGCATTAGGCACGCGCTCGAGTGCCCTGCTTGCTGCTATCGGAAAGGAGAATACGCTAAGTCCAGCCGTCGTCGGGCAGGGCGTCACGCTCGGTCAGGCGTTCGGCGAGGGCGGGCGCGTCACGGCGGGAGGCGTCACAAGTAGCGCCGACGTCATTCGCTCCGCTATCGTCGCCCGTGAAGGTGGCCTCAAAACCGCTGTGCTCACGGGCTACACCGGGCTCATCTCCGTACAGGGTCAAGGCTCGAGCCAGCACGTCGCTGCCATTCAACGTGCGGCAGCACAAGAGGCATCACAGTTTCAGGCCCAGTCGTCCGTGCTGTTGCAGCGCATCGCCACCACGAAGGGCGCTGAGCGCGAACGGCTCATAAACGAGTACGAGCAGCTCAAGGCTCAGCACGACGCTAAAAGCCAGCAGTTTGCCGCGGCTATTCAAGCGGGCGGTACCCGTGAAGCGGGCATCCTCACCACGGTCGGCGGTTCCAAACTCTCAGCCATCATCAGCGCAAGCCAAAAACTCGTCTCCGGTATCAACACCGGCTACGACCAGCAGGTAAGCGCCCAAGGTTCAGGCTCAAGCCAGCTCGTCTCGAAAATCCAAGCCGCTTACCAAGCGGAGCAAAGTAAGTTCCAGAGTGAAAGCGCGGAGATGGTGCGGCGCATCCAGAGCGCGAAAGGAGCCGAAAAGGATCGTTTGATCGCCGAGTATGGCGAAATGCAGCGCCAGCACGAGGCTAAGAGCAATCAGTATCAAAGTGCCATCGTGTCAGCTGCGAACGGGGAGCGCGGCTCGCTCAGCTCCGCAACGTCCATCCTTACCGGCGCACTAAGAACCCTTCAGTCGGGCGTGGTAGGAGGGATAAACAGCTCTTACAGGGGTATCGGCGACGCTCACCTGAACGGCAGTGGTGACTACCAGAGCACCATCCGCTCGTCAAGCGACCGGGAGAAAAGCGCTATCGGTAGCGCAGAAAAAGCGGCAAGTGGTGCGCTTAGCAGCGCCGCTTCCGGCATCGTCGGCAGCATCCAGAGCCACTTCTCTCGCCAGCGCGACGCCTACGGTAGCGAGACCGACCGCACGATCAGCGCAGTCAAGTCGGACGCCGACCGGCTCAAGCGGGCTATGGACGCTATCGCCAACTTCATCAAGAATTACGACTACCCGAGCCTTCCGCCACCCCCGACACCGCAGAAAGTTCAGGGCGATCCCGGACCCTTCGGCCTCTCGACCGTCGGCTTCACCGGCCCGTCCTTATCCGATCTTGGCGGGATGGCAGCGTTTGCGGCTGACGGGATTCCCGACTATGCCGCTGCTACGGGCGGGATGATGGCCTATGCTGCCGCTGCTTCGCCGCTTATCGACCTGTTCGGGGGGCGAGATTCGTTGCGCCTGACGACCGTGCAAGAAAGGTCGCTCAGCATCGACCTGCGTTTCGGAGGCGCAGACTTCGCCAAGA
>CADCWP010000186.1 GCA_902806425.1 uncultured Truepera sp. | reverse complement strand
ACGCGGGGCTGGTCGGGGCTGTCGCCCGCGCGTTTTGCCGACTCGCGGTAGAGGTCGACGAGCCGCCCGAACTGCCGAAAGCCCCCGCCGATAATCGCCACCATAAGCGGGAGCCCCAGGGTGCCCGCGCGCGCGAACGACGTTGGTGTGCCGCCCACGCCGACCCAGACCGGAAGTGGGTCTTGGAACGGGCGCGGGAAGATCCCTTGGCCGGTGAGCGGCACGCGGTATCGGCCCGACCAGTGCACGTGGGTGTTCTCGCGGATGTTTAGGAGAAGCTCGAGCTTCTCCTGGAAGAGCGCGTCGTAATCCCGGAGGTCGAGGCCGAAGAGCGGGTACGCCTCGACCGACGACCCCCGGCCAGCGACGATCTCCGCCCGGCCTTGCGAGAGCAGGTC
The DNA here is from genome assembly GCA_902806425.1 of uncultured Truepera sp. Taxonomy (GTDB): domain Bacteria; phylum Deinococcota; class Deinococci; order Deinococcales; family Trueperaceae; genus Truepera. The sequence goes on along the minus strand of CADCWP010000186.1, from coordinate 3,311 downwards.
GAGGGTAGCGAACTGCTGGAACACCCGCACCGGATCGTCGGCGCTCAGGACGGTCACGGCGCTTGTCAGCCGGATCTGCTTCGTGCGGGCTGCTGCTGCGCCAAGAATCACAGTCGGAGCGGCGTCTAGGTACTCGTGCCGGTGGTGTTCGCCGACGCCGAACGAGTCGAGCCCCACTTGGTCGGCGAGCTCAACCTCCTCTAACAGATTGCCTAATCGTTCGGCACCGCTGAGGGTCACCCCGGAGGGGTCTGAAATAACGGCTGCGAAGCTGTCAATACCGATCTGCATATGCGTTCTCCTGGGTAGCGGTTCGCTCGTCTACCGCTCTTTTCGGGCCCGCGTAAGGTCGCTCCAAGCCGGGTAGCTGGGTGGCGAAGGTTGCCGCCAAGCGGCCAGGGCGAAGGAAACGGTAGAGAACAGGTTGTTTGATGGCGTGTCAGGCGGGTGAGGTGTCTAGCGGCGCGAGCTTCGCCTCGATCCGGGCGCGCTGCCCTTCAAGGAAAGGCGGCAGCGCGAGGCGCTCGCCGAGGGTCGCGAGCGGCTCGTCGGTGGTGAAGCCGGGGCCGTCGGTGGCCAGCTCGAACAGCACGCCGTTGGGTTCGCGCACGTACAGGCTGCGGAAGTAGTGGCGGTCGATCTCGCCGCTGAACGCGAGCCCGCTGTTTTGCAGGCGGGCGGTCCAGGCGTGGTACTCGACCTCGTCCGGGACGCGCAGCGCCACGTGGTGCACGCCGCCCGCGCCGTAGCGGGCGTCCGGGAGGTCGGGGCGGGCGGCGACGTGCACCTCGGCGGGCGCGCCGCGCGCCCCCATCTCGAAGACCTGCACCGCGGCACCCTGAAGGTCGGCGTAGACATAGGCGCGCCGCAGGTTCAGAACGCCGACGAGAAAGCCGTCGGTGGTGGCGAGCTCGGGCACGGTCAGGGTGACCGGACCCAGGCCGAGTACCTGGTGCTCGGCGGGCACGGGGCTGCGCTCCCAGGGGTGGGCGTCGCCCTGTCCATCGTCGGCCACGAGCGCGGCGGACAAGCCGTCGGGGTCCTCGAAGGTGAGGTTTGGGCGACCGCCGATCTCCCGGACGTCGCCGTGGGGCACGCCGTGCTCGCCGAAGCGTTCACGCCAGTACGCCAGGCTGGCTTCGTTGGCGACGCGCAGCGTCGTCCGGGTGATGCTGCGCTTGCCCTTGTGCTCGGGAGCGGCCCGGGGCAGGTTGAAGAACGTGAGATCGCTGCCGGGCGAGGCCAGCCCGTCGGCGTAAAAGAAATGGTACGTCGTGGGCGCGTCTTGGTTGACGGTCTTCTTCACGAGCCGCATGCCCATCACCTGGGTGTAGAACGCATAGTTGCGGCGGATGTCGCGCGAAAGGGCGCTGACGTGGTGGATGCCGGTCGGTTGCATAAAATCCTTACCTGCTGTGAAGCGCGCCGCACAAGCGTCGGGCTCGCGACGAAGCGTTCAGCGTTGGTGAGGGGTCCAGATAGCCTGAGCGCGTGGCCGGTACGGCGAGTGAGCGTGTGCGGGATGCTCCGCGTTCGGAGCAACCGACGTAACGCTACCGTTCTATGAGGAGGCTACAGGCTCTGCGCGCCCAGCCAGAAGTTGCGCCGTGACCTCGGCTACCCGCTTGCCCTGGAAGCGGGCAGCGTTGAGCGCCGTGTCGTCGGGCTCTAGAGCCCCGTTGTTCGAGGTGAACGAGGTGCCGTAAGGCGTACCCGAGGCAAACTGCACCCCGTCGGCATAACCGGGCGCGACGATGATTGCACCCCAGTGGTAGAAAGTGTTGTTCAGCGCAACAAGTGTCGTTTCGTGTCCACCGTGGGTGGTCGCGGCGCTCGTAAACGACGAGGTGATCTTGTTGACAAGCTTGCCCTGTCCCCAGAGCGGGCCGGTACCGTCGATAAACTGCTTGAGTTGCGCTGTAGGCAAGCCGTAACGCGTCGGCGTCCCTAAGATGATGGCGTCGGCCCACTCGAGGTCGTCGTTGCTGGCTTCGGGAACGTTTTGAGTTTCCAGGCGGTGGGCGCTCCAGCCCTCGTTGCTGGCAATGGCCTCTTCGGGCGCGAGTTCACGCGCCTTTAACAGACGCACCTCAGCCCCCGCCTCTTTCGCACCCTCCTCGACGGCTTTAGCGAGCTTGTAGGTAGTGCCGGTGGCGCTGTAGTAGATGATGGCAACTTTTGTCATAAGTTCTCCTAGTAATTAGATCTTTAGCTGAGATGTGCTCGGTTTCTAAACCTTTGTAGCGATGAAGTCCCTTAGGGGTCCATCTCAGCCACCCTCCGGTGAGCTTCGGCGTCCGGTAGCGCTTTGGCAGAAGTTCTCAAGCTCTTGTAAAGGTTCTGGAGATAGTGCTGACCTCTCGGGTTGGTTGTAATTTTAGCAGTAGGTACGTTGAAACCACCCGTAGAAAGCTGGACGTTTACATTGTCGGACTCACGGGGGCGGGCGCTGAGGTTTACGCCACTCCTCTTGTTAGCTTCAGACCCTATAGAGAGCGCACTCGACCTCACGGCGTGGCGTGCTCTAGCTTGCGCAGAAGCGCTAGCAACTGCCGCTGTTCGGCGTCGCTGAGGCTACCGAAGCGCTCGACGTGCCACGCCTCCTGCTCCGGCATCACCTCGTCGAAGAGGGCCTGCCCCTTGTCGGTGAGGTGGAGGCGCTTACACCGTCCGGCAACCCGCCGCTCGAGCAGCCCCCTGGCCTCGAGCTTCCCGAGCTGGTAGGTGACGTTGCCTTCGGTGACAAACAGCCGTTCGGAAAGTTTGTTCTGGATTGAGCCGGGGGACGCCCCGACGTGCGTCAGGATATCAAACTCCATGACGCTTAAATCCCAACGCGCGAGGCGTCCATTCGCTGCCCGCATAAGCCTGCTGTTAAGCTGCGCCATACGCAGCCAAGCGAGGAGGGCCGGGTGACGAGCGTAAGGGCGTCCCTCCTTGCGTTTATGCTGTTCTGGCATGTAGACACTTTAAAATTAAAGCTTGGCTATGTCAAGTCAAACAGTCAGATGAACGTCAACCCGTCTCTACGCAGAACAACCGGGCGCGCGCAGCGCTAAAAAGATTGATAGTGCTCGGACTAGGTGTCAGCATACAACATACCTTCGCACCCAACCCAACAATGAGGCGATTTAGCCGTTGCCGGGTCCGCCCCCTTCGGGAGGAGCGGGGGCTTTCGCCGGGTAAGGGTCCTCCCGGCACATCCTGCAAAGTTGCACGAGACGACCTGTTGTTCCCTCAGGTGCTCACAGACTCAATTGCTGCTTCAGTCCGTCCAATCGCTCGGTTAAAAAACTCACCCAAGCGAGTAC
>CADCWP010000185.1 GCA_902806425.1 uncultured Truepera sp. | reverse complement strand
CCACTATGGGCGCGATGACCAAGTGGCACGCGTCGATCAGCCCGGCCTTGAATGCATGAGCGGCGAGGTTGGGACCACCCACGCTCAGATCACGTTCCGTCGACCTTTTCATCTGCCGGATCGCTTCAGGCTCGAAGTCTCGCGCCAACCGCGTCCTGGCTGTAGACACCGTAGCCAGTGTGGTGGAGTACACGACCTTGTCGGCTGCCTGCCATATGTCCGCGAAGTCCCGCATAAGGGGCGACTGGTCAGCTAGCGAAGCGTCGGTCTCCCAGACCCTCATCGTCTCGTACATCCGGCGCCCGTAAAGGTGGGTGCTGACAGGCCGGACGAGGTCGTTGACGAACGCGTGCACCTCCGCGTCCGGCTCGGCCCAGCCGAACTTACCGTCCTTGTCCGAAACGTAACCGTCGAGCGACATGACTGCCAAGTAGATCAACTGAGCCATAGCGAGCCTCCTTCATCAGTGGAGCAATTGTTGGACGTCATCATGCGAGGGCGTGCCCTTCCAAGAGCGTAACAACGTGGTCGTATGCGCGCTTCTCGAATCTTGCGCGCTTCATCACCTCTAGGTGCCCGATAGGGCGATGTGGCGACGACTGGGGCGCTCGCTTCTACCAGGCATAAAATAGCGAGCACTAGCAAGGTCAGCCTGATCATCGAGCGCAGCCACTACCGACGCGCCAAGCATTACCCCGAGGGGTACCGGGTGCGTGACTACCAAGTGGAGAGCCTGGAGAACGACAATGTCAGGCTGACGCTCGAGCGCTCCCACGCGGCCAACCTGGTTGCGAGCCTGCCAGCTGGGGCTGCGAAGGTTGAGCGGTAGGTTTATCTGCTTAGTCGCATCCCTCGGGAGTTTCAAGCACAGTGACGCCGGCAGCTGTCTGTACCGGGTACGATTCGGCAACCGGTCCGTCGAACCAGGCGCTGACCGTCTGGCCTACGGCTAACGCCGCGTAATGCGCCGCGCCCCCATCTCTATGTAAAACACGGGTGCCCGCCTGAACGCGCATCATGGCTTTGGCGGAGCCGGACTCTGCCCGCGGGTCTTCCTCGACCAGTAAGCTTCCGGTTGAAAGCGCCGTGATGACGCCGCAGATCGAGGGCGCTTCATCAGGGATGTCAGCTTGCACCACGCCGGGTAACGAGGAGAGTGGGTTGCACGAGGTGAGCAGAGCGGCCAGTAAGGCGAGCAGTACCGTGCGCATGAGCAACTCCTTCGTGGCCGAAGTATAGAGCATCGGAGAAACGGGTGTTGCTTTTATTCACGAATGTCGACCTTGCACTCGAGCTCCAGGTCAGAGGCGTACAGAGCTACAGCGGACGACTCGTGGGCTGCCTCAGCAAATAGGTGACAAGTCCGAGCGCGAAGAGCGCCAGCAGGATTCTGATGATCGGCTGTTCGACGACGAACCCGATGCTGAGCCTAAGGTCAGGGTGATCGAGACCACTGCTGCGACCTTCGCGCGTGCGCTCAGCCCTCGCCCCGCTCGCCAGTCTCTCAGTGCAGGTCCGAAGACATGGTGTCGCCTCAGACGCCGGAGAAGCCGGGGGTTGCCGCGAGAGAAGCACCAAGCCGCGACGATGACAAATGGAGTGCTGGGCACGAGCGGTAGGAACGCGCCTATAAAGCCGAGTAGGACGCACAGGAGACCCAAGCCTGTGAAGAGGGAGCTGGACAGCTGCTTAAGGCGGGACGGCGCACGGCGCATCCCTCTATTAGGCGGCAAAACGAGAGCCCCCGAATGTCGTGGGGGCTCTTCACTGGACGGGATCGACTAAGCGGCGTCGTCAGACTTCGGGGAGGGCTTGGCTGCCATGTGCGCGTTGATCTGCAAATAAAGCTCTGCCGGATTCTCGGTGTGGACGTACCAGCGGTAGCGCTTACCATCTTCGCACTCGGCGACAAAGCCAAACATCGGAACGTCGCCCACCGCCCCCGTCGTGTAGCCCGTCTCGACAAGCTGATAGCGATAAGGGTTAGGGCAACCCCTAAAACCAAGCTTGAGGATGCCGACCTTAGAGGCGGGATAGTGCAGCTCGAGGGTGATGGCGTCCTCACCCAGCTCCACAGCAGCGAGCTTGGGAGCCGCCACATTTGGGCCGCTCATCAGGACAGGCATATCGTCTTGACGGGGCTTTTGCAGCATCGGCAGTAACCGCTTTGTATCCTCTACCCACACCACCAGTAGGCGAGCGTCGCCTTTGCCGTCCTGAGCAACTAAGGTGAGGTCGATACCTTCGTCGTCTGCAAAGTCAACCGAGTGGCTGGCCCGCACGAGTTCATAAGGTAAGCCCTCTTTATTGCCGTCTACTCCGAACGACACGGTTTGAACGCTGCCGTCGTCGTTGTCGCGCGTCGTGAGGTAGATCGCCGTCTCGGTGCGCCGCACGTCCGTCAGGGTGAGTTTGGGGCGGCTCACGACAGCACCTTCTCGCCCGCGATCACCGGCACCGGCGGCTCGTCGCAATAGACGTTCACACCGCCGATGCTCTTCGACCAAAAGGGCTCGTAGCTGCCGTACTGGCCGCGCTCCTCGACACCCGGCAGCCGGTCGAACAAGGCGCGGGGTACCCCGTGGACGTCGACGGTGGAGGCCTCGAAGCCGAGCTCGGCCACCCGCTCCCGGGCGGTCCTGACGACCGAGAGCGCCTCCAGGAGAGCGGCGTAGGAGGTGAGGGTGAGGGCGGTCACCGCTGCACCTCGACCTCATCGGTTGTCACGTCGGTGATGCCGCCGAGCCACAAGGCGTTGAGTTTCCTCCTGAAGCCGTCGACGTCGGCTGGCGTGTACGCCGTGTTCGAGAAAGAGACCACGACCTCCGTCTCGACACTCTCCAGGTTGGAGAACCCGTAAGCTTCGGCGTGCGCCCTCAGCACCTCTAGGAGCGCGGTGGCCAGTGCGGGTGATTCGACCTGCGCCTCTACTTTTATCGTGATCAGCCGGGCGGTGCGCGTAGGAGCCTCGCCCGTAGGAGCAGGGCCGCTCATGCTGCTACCCGAGCGGCTGGTCTCGCACCGTGGGCGATCAGGAAGGGCAGCCTATGCGTGCCTCTGCTGCCGTCTCTGGCCTCGACGGTCGCCTCGGCGTTGTACACCCGGTCGTTCACCTCGACGATCACGCCGAACGGAGTGCGAGCGCCCACGTAGCACTGGGTGGCAGCCATCAGGCCGCCATCCCAGTCTCGACGAGCGCAGGCGCGCTGCTTAGGGTCGGCTGTCCAACAACCTCATGAAGCTCGAGCCAGGTGTCGTAGGCGACCCGGTCGGTGTGGGTGATGTACTCCGGGATGCTGGGGGCGAGAGTTAGTCCGTCCAGCGTCTTGACGTCCCGGAAGTACAGCCGGTGCTCTGCGCCGAGAGCGTCCCGCACGATGGCGAAACCGCAGTGCAGGTGCGTGGTGACGGCGACGACCGTGCCGAGGCCTTCGACGGTCGCGCACAGGAGCTTGACCTGCCTGGGGTGTTCAGCTGCGCTTAAGGTGGATGTTGCTATCATGTGTCCATCTCCTAACAGGGATTCAGAAGGGTTATGCCGTAGGAAGCGCCCTTCTGAGACGTATCATACATCACAGTGCTGTAGTTGTAAAGCACTGTGATGTACCTTATGATTTCAGGTATGAGTGATGGAATCAGCGAGAGCGTAAGGAAGCAAGTCCGCGACTACATGCGACAGAAAGGCATAACGCAGGTTGAACTAGGGCGTCAACTAAACAAGTCCCCTCAAACGATGAGCATGACACTTCTATATCGGCAGGGGAT
>CADCWP010000184.1 GCA_902806425.1 uncultured Truepera sp. | reverse complement strand
ACGCTGACCTTTGAGAAACTACCGGGTGATAGTTCCAAAGCTGCCTTGCGCGAGCGCGGCGTGAGCGAGGGCGAAGCAATCGAAAATCGCCAGGGTAAACGGACGTGGTGGTCGCCAATCGATCTGGACGGTACCGATCTTGTTACGGCAACCACCGAGGGTGGAAACGCCTACCTTATTACCCTCGAGACTGAGGACACAGTGAGGACACGGTACCGTTAGAACTCTACAGCATCGTGTTGCCGCAAGTCCTGAAGAACTTTGTGACAGACGGCTGACAGCCCCTCAGCCACAAAGTAGAGGTCGCGGCTAGGTCTTCGCTTTGTGCTCCTAAGTGTCCGTCAACCGCCTTTGGCAGCCACATCTCGGAGCGCCTATGCTGCGCTAAGCTTTGGCATGACTTGGTGGAGCAAGGCTGCGCTCCGTACTGAGGTCTGCGTAGTATAGATGCCGTAGCTGCCAACCGGGCGAACCTCACACCGTTTGGCGCAGCAGTTTGGAGGCGTCATGCTGGAAATGCTGGCGAAGTACCAGGCGCACGACCGTTGGGCCAATAAGCGCGTCTTGGAGACGCTCACAAAAAACCCGAACCCGGCGGCGCTCCGCCTCTTCGCCCACATTCTGGGGGCGCAGCGCGTATGGCTGCTCCGCTTGCGCGGCGAAGACGCGACCGCCACACCCATCTGGCCTGCCCTTACTGTAGAGGAGTGCAGCCCATTGCAGCAAGAAAATGTCGCAGCCTATACCGAAACCTTGTCGCTTCTGGGGCCCGCAGACCTCGCGCGCGTGGTAACGTACCGAAACACTCAGGGGATAGCTTTTCAGACGCCTGTTATAGAGGTGCTGATGCAGGTCTTTTCCCACGGCGTCTACCACCGCGGGCAGATCGCGCTGGTCCTGCGACAAGCGGGTACCCATCCGGTGAACACCGACTTCATCACCTTTGTACGGGAAACGTCGAACGCCTGAGGCGACGCCTCAACCTGCCGTTGCCTGAAAGCGTTTGCTTAAAACTGGACGCTCGCTGATGTTTGGCGGGTTTAGATTTCACTATCTTCGGTGCTCGAGGGCTCCAGGAGCGCCCCGGCCTGTTCCGTCGTTAGCGGCTTGGCGAAAAGGTATCCCTGCCCATACTCGCAGCCCAGTTCTCTAAGCCGTGCTAGCTGCACCTCGGTCTCGACGCCTTCGGCCACCCCCCGCATACCGAGCATCTGCGCCATCATGACGACAGCCTTGACCAAGTTCGCTCCCTTTTCGTCAAGGTCAATGTCCTGGACAAAGCTGCGGTCGATCTTAAGGATGCGAGCCGGAAAACGCCGCAGATAACTGAGGGAGGCGTAGCCGGTGCCAAAGTCGTCTAAGCAGAGCCCCACACCCAAGGCTAAAAGCTGCTCGACGACGGTGTCGACCGATGATATGGGGCGCATCAGCAGGCTTTCGGTAATCTCGAGGTTCAGGTTGCGCGGGCTGAGTCCGTGTTGAAGTAAGGCACCTTCGACCTCCTGCACAAGGCCTTCGTGCACAAACTGTTGGCTCGAGAGGTTAACGTTTATACTCAGCTCCGTGCGCTCCGGGAACTCGGCGCGCCACCGAGCGAGCTGGCCGCACGCTTCGCGCAGAACGTAGCGGTCGAGTTCGATGATGAGGCCGGTTTCTTCCGCCAAGGGGATAAAAGCGTCCGGTGCCAGCAGCCCGTGCTTACGGTGGTACCAGCGCGCGAGCGCCTCGAAGCCCGTCAGGTGGCCGTCGTCAAGGCGGACGATGGGCTGAAAATGGAGGCTGAGCGCCCCCTCTCGCAGCGCCACGCGCAGGTCCGCTTCGAGCTCGAGTCGCCGAACCGCCCCCTCGCGCATCGTAGGATTAAATATCGCGTAGCGTCCGGCGCGGTGCGCCTTAGCGTGGTACATAGCCAGGTCGGCGTCGCGCAGCACATCTTGGGCTCGCGCGTGGCCCGACTCGGAAAGCAGCAGCCCGACGCTTGCTGAAAGCGTGAACACGCGCTCTTTGATGCGAAAGGGCTGCGTCAGCACGGTTTGCATACGCGTGGCGACCTCGGCGGCGCGCTCGCGGTCACAGTGCTCGATCAAGATGGTGAACTCGTCGCCCCCGAAGCGTGCAACTGTATCCGCTTCGCGCACGCACGCCTTCAGACGCTCACCGACTGCAACGAGCAGGGCGTCGCCAGCGGGATGGCCCAACGAATCGTTGATGACCTTGAAGTGGTCCAAATCCATGAACAGCACGGCAAAGCCCGAATCCGTCTCCTGTTGGTAACGCTCGAGCGCGTAGGTGAGCCGGTCGGTAAAAAGCAGGCGGTTAGGGAGGCCGGTCAGAGCGTCGTAGTAGGCGTCGTGCCGGAGTCGGTAGTTGGCCGCCTCTAGCTCGGCGGTGCGCTCACTAACCTGAGCGTCGAGCCGGTCGTGTGCCTTTTGCAGTGCACGCTCCGAAGCTTTGAGGTCGCTGATGTCGTCGACCACATAGAGAAAACGCTGGCATCCCCCACTCAGGCCGATGTAGTTGACCGTGACCTTGAGCCAGCCCTTGCCCGCGTGCTCGTAATCGAAGCGGATGGGCTCAGGTGAGGTGACGCTCGCCCGGTAGGCCACCAGCCACAACTTGATGTATTCTTCTGGCACGCCTACCGCTTTCGCCGTTTTTCCCTGCATGGCCTCGGGAGTAGTGTCGAAAAATAACGCCGCGGCCTTGTTGTCGGAGACGTGCAGGATGTCGTCCGCACTCAGCTCGACCGTGCCCATCATTACCGAGGCACTGTCGTAAAAGCTTCGTAAGGTACTCTGCGCCTCTGAAAACGGCTTTAACACATGTCGCCTCTCAGATGCTATTACGCCGCGTCCGGCACTCGAAAGTGAGTGCGTTGCTCGCGCGTCACTTTAAACCTACACATAATAAATCAGCTAAACAGTCATAAATTGTTCGCAAAGATATTAAGGTGCAAAAACGCTTTCACGATGAAGTAATTTACGTTTCGGAAACTAAACTTCTACAGTCCATCGCTATAACCCGTGATCTTCGTCTTGCACCTTATGACGACACCCGTACCCCGGACTGCCCGCTTCACGACGCTTCTAGGCAGGTTGACTTAAAACGCCGGTAAACACTTGTTGCTGCTTCAGCACGTACTTCAGCGATTTCTCCAGCGCGTGAACGCTCATCGAGTTATCGTGAAGATACGCCGCTACTAGCAGCAGCTTGGCGTGGTCACGGGCGTAGGTGGTCGCGTCGACACGACCACGATACTGCGGCAACAGCCCGCTCGCCTCTTCGATGGCCCGATTGATTTCACTTCTGTATAACCGCTTGAGTTGTGCTACGACGGTCTCCTCCGGATAAACGCGTGCGAGGTCTTTGGTGACCGACGCGCTGCCTCTAATAGTCATGAGCTACCCCTAGAAGTCACCTCACCGAAATGAAGCTGATAGAAGCAGTTTTCGTTACCTCGAGACCCTGCTCTTATCGGCTTCGCTGCCCTTCCCCAATAGATGTGGGTATAGATTCAGTGAGTACTATAGCTAGGTCTAGATAAAAAGTGCAGAAACAGTTATACGGACCCCATGGTATTGCTGAACTATCCGCATTTCAAAGCCACGGTCTTGGCGGCTCGAAACCCGTGCCTTTCGCCCCTAATATCAGCTTAAGCAGCGCGATGTCGGTGTGAAGTGAACTGCTCTTATTTTGGTGAGTTGCGAGCGTATCTGCTTTTTGTAGATACCTTCTTGGCAAATACCCTTCCAGAAGCTAAGAAAGAGTTACCAACTCATGAGTGAAGATGGCTGAACGCTACGCCTTCGACTAAAGTTGCCACCGGGATAGGCGGCCTGGACGCCGCTCTGGGGGTAGCTTGCCGAATGCAATGAAGACGTCCCGGCTGCCCGCGCTTCGCCGACAAGTTCAGGCAGTAACTCCTGTCTAGGTGCCCGCAGAGCTACCAACCTGTACCGCCATGGTTTAGCCAACGTCCACCTAACGATAGCGAGTACCGGGTATACCGATCCTTTTTAACCGAAATTGCCGCCTGCTCAGCCGGGGCGGACAAGCCCTGCCAATCTCTAAAGGCAACCACCTCAACGTGGTACACCGGGCTCCCAGACATTAACTGCCAGGGTCGTTTAGCAACCAGGTCACCATTTGAGAGGACATGCCGCATAGGTACTTGTATCTAGGGGGACCCCTGAGCAAGTGGCCAAAGAGCGAAGGGTCGCTACTGAAAGCTCGCCTCGAACGTTCGGATGATCCGCTTCTCAAAAACCACGTAGAGGATAAGGATAGGAAGCGTTGTGACGAGGGCTGCTGCGCCCAGCAGGCCCCACTCGAGCGGTTTGCTTCGTAAAAGGTCGCTCAGAAAAACCTGGACGGTCGGCAGGGCGCTGGCCACAACCCTTGGATAGAGGACCAGGTTCCAGTGTGCGGCGAAGGCGAGCACACCGGCGGCGAGGAGTTCAGGCCGAAGCAGCGGGGCCAAAACCCGGATCACGACCGTGGCCTCACCCGCGCCGTCAAGTCGGGCGGCCTCTACGAGTTCCCAGGGAAGACGCCGCAACGCCTGAAGCAGTAAAAAGACGACCAGTGGGCTTCCCCAAAACGGTACGACGAGCGCGGCCAGGGTGTCGAGCAGACCGAAACCCTGAAGCTCGCGGTAGAGGGGGATCAGCAGCAGCTCGGAGGGTAGCGCCAGCGCCAGCAGGATAAGCCCCAACAGGGGAAGTCCGGTGCGGATGGCGTAGGCTGCCAGGAGGCCGAAGACGAGCTGACCGAAGACGGTGAGGCCGCTCGCCACGAGAGACACGAGCAGGGCGCGTCCCACACCCGTACCCGCAAGGTCGGCAAAGTTGCCGAGACTGAACCCCGTCGGGACCAAGCTGGCGCTCAGCACCGCTTCGGGCGGCAAAAAGGCGGCGTAGAGCAGCCAGACAATCGGCAGCAGGACGAAGGCGCAAAAAAGCGTGGTCACAAGGCGGTTAAACGCCATCATGCGCGGCTCCGCGCCAACAGGATGCGGGCCTGTAACGCCGCGATGAGAAGCGTTGCGGCGAGCACCAAAACCGTCAGCGCCGCGCCGTACCCGAGTTGCAGGCGCTCAAACGCCGTCTCGTAGAGGTAGTAACCGACCACGCGGGTGCTGCCGAAGGGCGCGCCCTTGGTGAGGAGAAAGACCGCCGTGTAGGACTGAATGGCAAAGACCGTGCCGATCACCACCAAAAATAGCAGCGTCGGGCGAAGCAGCGGGGTTACGATAAGACGCTGCACCTGCGCGTCGCTAGCGCCGTCGATACGGGCCGCCTCCTTGACCCCGCTGGGAATTCCCTTAAGAGCCGCCGATACCACCAGCACGCCGTAGCCCGTGCTCTGCCAGAGCGTAAAGAGCACGATGTAGAGGAGCCCCGCCCAGGGCTCCGTGCTCCAGGGGAGGGCCAGCCCGGTAAGCTCTCGGACGAGGCCGTAGTCGGGATTGTAGAGCGAGTACCAAGCGATAGCCGAACCGCCCACCGTAACAAGTCCGGGCAAAAACAAAAGCGCTTTGATAAAACGCTCGGCCCTCAGCCCGTCGATGGCGACGGCGATGGTGCGCGACAGCCAGAGAAACGCCGGGAGCATCAGCAGGGCGAAGAGGAGCGTGGCGCGCAGCGAACGCCCCAACTCCGCGTCGGCGAAAAGCCGCCTGAAGTTGCCCGCTCCGACAGGCACAGGGGCGGACAGCCCGGACCAGTCCCAGGTGGCGTAGCGCACGACCGACACGAGGGGAAAAAGGACAAAGGTTCCGAGCATCAGCAGCGTGGGGAGCGCCAGCCACCAAGCCCTCTCGGGGGAGCGCGTCATGACATTTTTACCGGGTTGCGTGGGCGGGCGTGCTGGGAGGGGCCTCGACATGGTCTAAAACAGCACCCGTACGCCGAGGCCGAGCGAGAACAGGTCGGTGCTCGAGAGTTCTATGGCGACCCCCTCCACGTCAAGATAGTAGCGGAGCTGCGCGGCCCAGGCGAGCGAAAAACCTTCCCGTGAGGCGTACCCCGGTGCCAGGTAGAGGGAGGCCGTCATCGGCAGGCGGAGGCTGAAGAGGAGGTCGGTGCCGATAAGGGGCCCCGCGTGAAGGCTCACGCCGTCCGGCCCGTAGCCCGTGTCCGCGCCGAGGCCCAAAGCGAGCGGCGGCGTCGTGCCGAAGGCGGGAAAGATAAGGGCCGTCCCCGAGAGCCTGAACCCCGCCTCGGAGACGTTGGTGACAGGCGCGTACGCCTCGAGCCCCAGCGAAACGTCGAGATAGCGGATGGGCAAGACGACCTCGAGCCCCACCGCCCCACCGACGTCCCCGTTATATCCAACGGTGGCGAACGCGGCGTTTTCGGGGAAGATGGAGGGCACCGCCAAAGCAGACGCTGGTAGCGCAAGGCATAAAAAGCAAAGAACGTGCCGCAACATCAGCGGCTCTCTAACGCGCGGCGCTGCGCCTCTTCGAGCGCGACCTCGGGCGGCACGCCGCCCCGGAGACTCTTCTCAAGAGCCTCTTCCAAAAACCCCTGCCAGACCGCATAGGCACCGACGCGGGGGCGGGAAACGGCGTTCTCTAGCTGAGAAAGCGCCACCCGGCGGCTCGGGTCTTCGTGATACCAGGCCTCCAACAGCGGGAGCGCGGCCAGCCGGGTAGGTAGGTAGTACGAGGCCTCCACCCAGGTCGCCTGGTGCTCCGGCTCCATCAAAAACTGCCAGAACGCCACCGCGCCCCGGCGCTCCTCCTCGGTGGCACGCTTCAGGACCACCAGCTGCGCGCCTATAAGCGGCACGGCAGCGCTCTCCCCCGTCGGTACCGGCGCGACAGCCGGTCTAAAGGCCACCGAGTAGCGCTGTCCTTGGGGCCAGAAGGCGATGCTGGCAAACGCCATCATCCCCTTTGTGCGGACGAAATCAACGAGCGCGACGTCGAGTTCCGCGAAGCTGCGGACGGTGGCGTTGCCCGCGTCGGCAATGCGTTTAAGCATCGCTAGAGCGTCCACGGCCTCCGGAGAATTAAGGTTGGGCCGCCCCTCTTCCGTAACAACGCTCCCCCCGCGGGTGCTGACCATCATCTCGAAGATAAAGGCCGCGCTGACGTGGATGTACCCTTCGGTCTGCCGGGTCGTGAGCCTCGCCGCCGCCGCCTCGAACTCCTCCCAAGTCTTGGGCACGGCGACGCCCAGCTGCTCAAAGGCAGTGGCGTTGTAGAAAAGCACCGGCAGGGACGAAGTCCAGGGAAGGCCGTAGCGGCTACCATCAAGCTCCCCCGAACCCCACAAGGCCGGGTAGAGGTCGTTGACCAGCGCCTCCGGAAGTGCAGCGCTCAGGTCGCTCAGGTCGGCGAGCGCCCCCTCCTCGACCAGGCGCGGGAACACGGTGCCCTCCGCGCTAAAGAGCACGGGTTGGTCGGTGCCGCCGAGGGCAGCTACCAGTTTGATGGTCGCTTCTTGGTAGTTGCCGACGTAGCGGGGTACGACCGCGTACTCACTTTGGGAGGCGTTAAACGCGTCGGAGAGCGCCTGAACGGTGCCTTGGGCGGCGTCCTGGGAATGCCAGTACTCGATCACGGTCTGCGCCTTCCCGAAAGAAGCGAGGCAGACTAAAAGAAGTGTAAGCAGGCGGTATGCGGACATCGAGACTCCTTTAAAGGTGGCGGGCTAGAAGTGAAAGTTAACACCTAGATTGAGCTTGCCAAAAAAGGTTCCGAAACCGGTGTAGGGGCCGCTGACGACGAAGATGGGCTGCACTTCGGCGAACAGACCGATGAGGCTGCCCGTCCGGTACTCGACCCCAGCGGTGCCGTGCACGCCGAGGGCGGGGCCGTCGGTAAAGGCGAGCAGAAGCACGTCGGGACCACCGCCCGCATAGCCCCTCAAGGTATCGGACAGTCTCTGCCAGTAGAGGAGGTCGACCTGTAAAAAGTTAACGAGCACCAACACGAAGCCCGAAGCGCGCAGCTCCACACCGTCAAGCAGGGGTCCACCTAGCTGCAATCCCCCGAGAGGAGCTACCGAACCCGGGTCGGGGCTACCTACGACGTCCACGTGGAGGCCGAAGTACGCGTCTTGTGCCGAGGCGCAAGACAGGGCCAAGAGAGCGAGCAAGACCGGCAGGGGGCGTTTCATCGTGGTCTCCTGATACGCGCTAGTGTAGCGCAGATTGGGCCTAGAGCCACCGAATTAACTAGACGTTTGTTTTCGGAGCACCCACCGGTATTGACCATTTTCGGCACCCCGCTAACAGGCTGTGGCAGGTATAGACTGAAGGGTCACGTCGTCCGTGGCAAAACTTTACCAGGAGGACGTGAAGGCTAGACCGACGGCACCTGTTGCGTCGACGCTCAGGCTCGTCTCGAGACCTCCCAGCCTTAAAGAAGAACCGCCGTACCACGACCCGTCAAGTCCACTGAACATTCTGAGCGGGCGGCCCTCAGCTACCATTACGGGAGGGGCGAAGCCCACCTCCATAGAGAAGCCTCGATCCGAGTTGACCTCAGTTTTGAGGCGGGCGTAGTCCAAGGGTATGAGTTCAGCCCCTAAGGCCCACGTCTGGACCGACATGCGCCCCCAGACTTCGCCATAACCGCCTAGGGGGAGGGCGGTCGCCAGAACAGCCCCTTCTGTAGACCAGCCGATACCGAACGCAGCTACGGCCAGATGGATGGTGCCGGTCACCTCCACGTAGCCAGTGCCAAGCCTCGAGAAAATTGCGCTCGTTGCAAAGTCTCCTGTCCGCAAAAAGACGTCTTGGTACAAATTTCCGCCCTGCCAACGAAAGCCCAGTTGCCCATCGCCCATGAGTTCGTAGCGGGCGGGGTTGTAGAAAGCTGGTCTCCGGCCCTCCGCCCCCGCTGGTAGCAGCCAGTAGGCAAAAGCGGGCGCGAGCAGGGCGACGCGAAGGTCCGTGCCCGACCCTGCCCGCCAGCTTAATCCCTGGACGTCTAGGGGACTGGTGAGTGGCCGCCGCAGAGCCCAGGCGTCGGCACGCTTTGTATTCAGGCCCGGCGCGGTGGTCACCCCGCAGTCGTAGGTCATGGCCGCGGCCTGGCGCACACGCCTGTCGTGCCTGCCGAAAGGGTAAGCCACACAGTGAACGGGGGAACCGAGCCGCAGCATCAAGGTTTCTTTCGCCCCCAAAAGTTCGCGCTCGAGTCCCGTAGGCGAGAGGTCGGTAAGCTCGGCGTGGCTCACAGTGTGTGAAGCCACTTCCCAGCCCGCGCTCCGCAATACCTTCAGTTGCTCCCAACTCATGAACCCCGGCTCGTTCACCCTGGCGACGATGATGAAAACCGTGGCAGGGATGCCCAGCCGCCGCAGTACAGGTAGAGCCTCCGAATAGGCGTCGGCGTAGCCGTCGTCGAAGGTTACACTGGCGACAAGCGGTACCGTTTCCAGCGTCTCGAGCGCACGCCCAGTCGTAACAAACACGTAGCCTAGTGCGAGCAGCGAGCGCAGTTGACGTTCAAGCTCTACTTGGCTTACCTCCTGGGTCACACCATTAGATACGCCGATATGGTGGTAGCCGAGGATAAGCGCTTGTTCTTCCCCCCGTGACGTCGCCAACATCGCCAGCACAGCGACGAGTTGAACGAATCTGACTGTAAAGGCTTCTCTAAAGCTCCAACGGGTTTTCATGGACCCTTCCGTAAGTGCAAACTGAAGTTGGGTTTCAAACCTCGAGCTTGCTATGGCGCTGAGATGAAAGCCGACATAAGAACTCTGGGCCTGCACGTATGAGGATGCTAAAGAGGCGGCTAAGATCAGTACAAGGCGTTTCATCGGTTTTCCCATCCTGTTTTTGTCCCCTTTCCAAAACCTGAGCAGGGCAGCGGGGTAAAGGTAAAAGTTGACGCCGAGGCTCGAGCGTAGCGGGAGCGCGGCTAGGCCAAAGCCGTATGTCGGTGAAGAGCCCGACGCTACTGGCGTGAGGCTCGATGCCCGCTGTTTCGTGGACGCCAAAGCCCATTGCACCGTTCCGCCCGTCCGTGTTTGCGCGTGGGAGACCCCTGGGCTCACGTCGTAGGCGAATCTGCGCTAAACGGGGACAGCGTCTGGACACCCAGATAGACGCTGTCCCGGGCAGCAGCGCACAGTTCCTGGCGGTGATCCCTTCTAGGTGCTCGAGGCTAAGCGGCAGCGCCTTTGTAGCACGCCGGGGCAGCCTCGGCTTGGGGATCGTCTCCAACGTCAAAGCCAGACCCGCACTCAGCCTGCTTCAGCTAGTCCACACAGTCGCCGTCGTCGGTGCACAAGGAGGGGACCACCCACCCATAGCTCTCGTCAAGCTCTTCGTTGCGGAACTCGAGCGTGGCAAAGTCGACCAGGACGCTGTTCCAGCCCTTACGCATGTCGATGTCGAAGGTAAAGCCAGCCGACTCACCGCTCGTACACGCGCCCGTTATCATCACGTCCCGGTCCACGTAGACGTAATACACGAGGTTGCTGTTCGGGTCGCCTGTGTGAAGCAGCTTATCCACGAGTTGACCATCACTATAGAGCGCGAAATCGGGGGTTCCTAGGGTCCTGTAAGCGGCTGGCGAGATGCTCAGGTCGCACTCTTCAGGCCCCGGCCCGAAGAGGGTGGGTCTGGCGTCGAACAGGTAGGGGGTCACCTTGGCTTCACCGGGGAGCCGAATAGAAAAGGAACCGTCGTCAGACACTGGCCCCTGAGCGAAAACCTCTACGGGATCGGAAGCGAACCTTCCCAGCTTGATCTCGAGCGTCCTCCCGGAAAAATCGCCTCTGGTAATGTTAGCGACCCTGCCCGTCACGGTCGGACTGTCGCCAAGTGCTGAAGCGGGCGCATCGCTCGGGTTTACGCTTTCAACGCTCCGCCCGTTTACTAAATCGTCCACCCAGTCCACAAACCGCACGCCACCCGTCTCGAGGGTGTAGAACTCGGGGCGATTGAGGATCACATGCGTTGTTCCGTTGCTGGGGTCGTTGTCAACATCGAGCGTGGAAAGGTAGGTGCGAAAGTTGGCTGTTTCCCCGGAGATGGCCGTAAGCGAAGCCGTCATCTTCTGCGACCACTCCAGGCTCAGCTCCTGCGTTGGCGAAGAGATACCCTGCATAAGGCCGTAAAAGCCGATCTGCGTGCCGTCGAAGAGGCTGTTGTACTGTGACAGGACCGTCTTCGGGTAACTCTTACCTACCGCAGTGTAGAGGTTCGTGAGCGCGTTCCCGTCAAGGACCACGGGCTCGTCCAGGTCGGGCAGCGCGTCCTCAACCCGCCAGTTGGCGGCGTCGCCGGTGAAAAAGTTTTCGGTGACGACGCCCGCGCCGCTGTCGCCGAGCTGGACAACACGTGCGTCCGGATACTCGTCCGCGATCTCGGGCAGCCACGCAATAGAGGCGTACGCGCCCGCGCTGAGCCCGGTCACGAAGATCGTTTCGGGTGCGCTGAAGTTGTCGAAAATCCACCCCAGCGCGGCCCGGGTGTTGACTGCCCCCTTATGGTTGACCTTCAACTCTCCGTCGGGGCCGGTGTAGGTCGCTACGTTGTCCCCTAAGTGAAGGTCGGCGGTGCAGTAGGAGATGTAGACGTGGTACCAGTCGCGGAAGGGATTAGCCGGGTTTTCCCGGTCGAAGATGCCCCCAAAGCCAGAGTCTGCGGGGGAACCGTAGACACCCTCAACGTAGACGCCTCCAAAATCGTTCTCCGGGTTCGACGGCTGCGAGCAGGTGCCGTCGTTCCAGCAGGCCCCGCCGCCGTCAAAATCCACCACCAGCTTGTTGACCGTTCCAGGTTCCACGTAAAAGGCGTACTCGGACCCGTTCGCGCAGACTGTCTCACCAGCGGGCGCGATACGGTTCCAGCCAGCCTCGAGGTTGTCGGGCAGGTCGGGGGGCGGTGGCTGGGTTACAGGCTTGGCGCAAGCGGTGAGCGCAACCAATAGGAGGATAGACACATAGAGCCAGATGCGGGGTGAAACGATCTTCGTGAGCATTTGAATCTCCTTTTACACATGAAACGTCTGGCTTACTGCTCGGTCCAGACGGTGCTGCCGTCGCCTCCTCTGAGACGCCTGAGGAAGGGGTCGATGTTGCCACGGTTGGCGTCGCCGAGCACACCGTCGGTAGAGCCCGCAACATAGACCTCGCTGGTCGTGCGGGCGAGAACGGCATTGGCCCTATCACTGCCCGAGGACGCGACACGCTTGCTCCATACACGAGTACCGCTGGGCTTGAGCTTGCCGACGATGCCGTCGGCATCTCCCTCTCCATTGAGCGCCTGAATATTCCCCGAGAAGTAGATGTTGCCGTCCCTATCGGTGCTTAGGCCAGAGACCAAGTTTGAGTTCGCAGAGCTGTAGACAAAGCCCCAGCCCTCAGCTCGGATGCCGCCGGTGCTGAACTTGATGATGCGGAAGTCGAAATCATAGCCCTCATTGTCGCTGTTAGCGTCAGATATGTAACTGACGCCTACGTAGACGTTACTGCCCGAGACGGTGACAGCTCCGGAGTAGTCGATGACACCAAAGTTCACCTGACGGGTCCAGACGACGCTGCCACTGGGGCTGTACTTGCGGATGAACGTGTCCAGGAGGTCGTTGTTGGGTCCGCGGAGCGTATTGTAGGTGCCGCCCACCACGTAGGCGTTGCCACTTCCGTCCACAGCCACGCTGCCGACAAAGTCGCGGCAGCACTCATCTTTTGAAAGGTTGAACTGTCGTGTCCAGGAGACGCCGCCGCTGCTGGTGTACTTGCGGACGAAGATGTACCCGCTTCCCACGCTACCGCTGAGCTTGCCGTAGGTTTCGCCGACCGCGTAGACGGCACTGCCGCCATAGGTTGCCACATCGGTAACGGAGGTGACCGGTGGAATATCGCTGGTGGGACGGTCGTTAAACTGCCGCGTCCAGGTTAGCTGTCCGTCCGCCCGGTACTTGCGGATGAAGGCAGCTCGACCGCCGGTGCTGTTGTCGGAGATTGAGCCCGCCACATAGACGTTGTCGCTGGGGTCTGAGGCGGCGCTACTGGCATACTCGGGCTCGGGTGTGCCGAACTTTCGGGTCCAGATAACTGAGCGGCTACTGCTGTACTTGCGGACGAAGGCGTCTGCGTCATTAGGATCAGCTCGCCCGGTGTTCGTGGTGAAGCCCACCGTGTACACCCCGGTAGCGTGTTTGGCTAGGTCAGTCGCACCCTCATAACCAGGACCACCGAATATCAGGGGCGCTAGGTCCGGCTGCACCCCGTCACTCGGAGTGGGTGTCTGAGTACAAGCAGCAAGAATCAGAAGAAGTAGCGGGACCAGAAACTTTTTCATCATGTCTCCCCTTCTTGTTTCGTAGCGTCGTCTCGACGCTGACTAGGCGACCAGCTAACGACCCATGTTTGGTCCTTCCCTTTCCGCAATGCTTGGCTGGACATCGTAGGTGGGAAAGGTGGTGGCTAGTTCGCCACCTCGGCAAAGACGCCACCATCCCCCCCCCCTGCGTACCGTCTCAACCACCCGGCGCACGGCCTCTACGACCACCTTGGGTCTGTCTTTCTGGATGTAGTGGGTGCTGCCTTTGACGACGACGTGGCTGCTGGCCGTCGAGAGCGTTAGGAGCTCCCATTGCAGCTCGAGCCAAGCAGCTCCGTAGCGGCGGTCCACCTCGGCGCTGTAACCAGACCAAATGTTTTCTTTGATCCAGCTGATGCCGTCCAGGTCGATAAGGTCGACGTCGCGGGTCAGCACTACGAGCGGCATGTCTCCAAGCGACCCCGCTCTTATGTACGGCGTCTCACCTTGAGTGGTAGCGAGGTCGCTGTCCCAGCTCTCAAAGGCGGGCGCGTCGGTGAAGAATGTTTCTAAAGCCTCGAGCCATGCTTTTGGAAGACGGCTGTGCAACCTCGGCTGCTGATTGGGGTGCGAGCTGTCGATGAGCACTACCCCGGCTACCTTCTCGGGCTTTTCAAAGGCGATCATGGCGGCGATCAAGCCGCCGATGGAGTGGCCAACCAGGACGATTGGACCTTCGACTGGACAGTTCTCGATGAGCGCCGTCAGGTCATTAACTACGTCGCGAGTGTTTCTTTCGCCTACGACGTCGCTGCGGCCGAGACCGGCGCGGTCGTAGACGCAGACGCGGGTGAACGTCGCAACCTCGGGTTGAACCTCTGCCCAGACCTCTGAAGTGTCGCCGTACCCGGCTTCCATAACGACGGTCGGGCTGCCCGTGCCGGTGCAGCTGATGTAGAGGCTGTGGTCCCCTACCGCGACTTTGTGGGCGAGGTCGACTTCGGCCTGCGCGAGCGTGACCGGGGCACCGGAACAGAGCATGAGAGCGACCAACAACTTAGGCTTCTCTGTCCGCAAATCTGCCCATAGCGACCTCACGGCTTACTTACCTCCTGGTTATGGCACCTGTACAAAACTATGCGGCGCGCACCGTCCTGTTGTCATCAGCCAGCCTGTCCCGGACCCTCGGGACGTAGTCGGGACACTTTTTGGGCGCTTGGCTATATGATGGGTTCATAAAAATGTGGTGGTGAGTCCGGTGTAGTTAGCTTGGCCGTGCGAAGTGGGGGTAGTAGATGGCGACAACCGTCAGGCCGCCTCTGGGCATCAATAGACCTTTGCAGGGTAGGGGGCTCTGTATCGCCAAGGGCTGCTGGGTAGTGCTGGTGGGTCTGACGATGGTCGCGCTTATCCTAGGGTCGGTACATATCTATGAGGAGACCAGCCACGCCTGCACGCCGTTCAGAAAGCCGTATTGTTTACTGCTGGAAAACTTAGGGCTCGCTAACTTTTCGCAAAACGGTTTAGCTTTCTACCTACTCGCCTGCATTTTTATCATCGCCGTTCCCTGGCTCGTCATGGGCTGGCTTGTGTTTATCCGTAAATCGGAAACGGTGGCGGACCTTCTAATGTCGCTCGGCTTGGCTACGGGCTGGGCGAGCGACCTGAGCAGCAACAACATCCGCTTCGCTTTCTTCGACGCGGTCTCGAGTTGGCCGCAGCTCTTGCCGTTAGGTCTGGTGTGCGTCTACCTCGTCGGGTTTGTTTCGCAAGCGACTGTCGTGGTGCTCGCCTACCTTATTCCCGATGGCCGCTTCCCCGCGCGCTGGTCCCTGTGGCTGGCGCTGATCTGGTTTTTGCATATGGCGCTTAACACCCTGTACCGCTATCCCTTCGGGTTGCTCCAGTCGCCTCTATTTGAAACCTTGGACAGAGCGCTTTCACTGCTCGCGCCACTTTCAGTCCTCTTTACCCTCTGGTTTAGGTACCGCTTCGTGGCCGACGAACGGTCCAAGCGGCAGCTCAGGGCGATCTTACCCAGCACCGCCGCACTGGCCGGTACTTACGCGGTTTCTATGGTCTGGGGCCTTTTCATCTGGTACGGTCAGGACATCGGGGTGAACACCCTCCGCTTCGGCTTACACCTTGCTCAGAGTGGTGTTCAGTCGGTATGCGCGGCTTGGTTTGCGGTATCGGTAGGTCTCGCAATCTTGCGCTACAACCTGTTCGACGTCAATCTCTACCTGAGCCGCGCGCTTGTTTACGGGAGCCTCTCTCTAGGTCTCCTAGGCGTCTACTTACTCGTCACCTTTGGTCTGCAAAGCTCTCTCGGCGTAGAACAAAATATCTGGATTTCCGCCCCCACAACGGCCTTTATCGTCCTCCTCTTTCAGTCCACGTGGACGCGCCTGGAAGGCGGCGTAAACCGGCTTTTGTACGGCGGTAGGAGCGCCCCTCCCAAACTGTCCCCTCCACTTTCTCACGGAATACACCAGGCACTGGACCCGAGTGAGCTGTTTCCCAGCGTCGCGCGTACCCTCAGCCAGCAACTCAGCTTTCGTCACGTGGGTATCGTTGCGGGCTCGGAGTTGTGGAAAACGGACACCTGTGTAGGCACGCCTGCGGCTGACGTGAAGCGGTTTCCGTTTCTAGCGCAAGGCGAATCTCTAGGATGGCTCGAGGTTTCCTTACCACCCGGAGAGGTTCTCGACGCCGACGAGTACAAGCTCTTGGAGACCACGGCAGAGCAGCTGACCGTAAGTGCCAAAGCGATACAGCTGACCTTTGAGCTGCAAGCCGCGCGGCAGCAGCTTGTAGCAGCGCGCGAAGAAGAGCGGCGCAGAGTGCAGCGGGACCTGCACGACGGTCTCGGGCCAGCCATCGCCGCGCAAACCCTGGTGGTCAGTTCAGCGCGGCGGCTACTGAGGACCGACCCGCAGCACGCCGAACAGCTGCTCACCAAACTTGAAAACGACATCCACCGGACGCTCGCGCAGATGCGTAGCCTTATCTACAGTTTGCGTCCGCCCGACTTAGACCAGCTCGGTCTCGAGGGCGCTCTGCGTCCAAAGCTCAGGGAGCTGGTAGGTGAATCCTTAAAGCTCGAGCTGGTTTTCCCGGCGGCAAAGGCAGCCTACCCGGCTGCGGTAGAGGTCGCGGCCTACCACATAGCCACCGAAGCGGTTTCTAATGTCGTGCGTCACGCCCAAGCACGGTTATGCACCGTAGAACTCAAGGTCAGCGGCGCGACCCTTGAGCTTTCAGTTACCGATGACGGCGTTGGTTTAACCGGAACACGCTCTGGGGTCGGAACGGCTTCGATGCGGGAGCGCGCCCAAGAGATAGGCGGGAATTTGGTGATCCTTTCGGATCCGCCTCACCGTCCGGGCGTGCGCGTCCGGGCCACCTTACCCCTTTTCAAAATAGAAAGGAGGCACACGTCGGTGTCCTCTGCGCTTGGAGAAGAGACGTAATGGCTACAGGAATCGTGATTGTTGAAGATCACGAGATCTACCGTGATGGTCTTAAAACCCTTTTCGCAACCGTTCCGGAGGTCGAGCTGCTGGGTGAAGCCGCGAACGCCGAAGACGCGCTCGAGCTGATTCGGGAGCGCCACCCCAATCTGGTGCTGATGGACGTGAAGTTGCCGGGCATGAGCGGCATCGAGGCGACGCGTAAAATTGTTGAGGCTGACCCGGAGGCGCGCGTACTTATCCTCACCATGTTCGACGACGACCCTTCAGTCTTCGCAGCCATGCAGGCCGGGGCGCGGGGCTATACGCTTAAAGACGCCAAACATGACGAACTTCTGCGGGCTATTCGGGCGGTTGCCGAGGGTGAGGCTGTCTTTAGCGCCCGCATCGCCACGCGCATGATGCACTACTTTGCAAGACCCGTTCCCGGAAGGGGCCGTGTCTTTAGTGAGCTTACCGAACGTGAACACGAGGTGCTCGCACTTATAGCGCAGCGGCTGAGTACAGGTGAAATCGCGCGGCAGCTCGAGGTCCATCCGAAAACGGTGCGGAACCACACCAGCAGCATCGTGTCAAAATTGCAGGTTGCAGGTAGAGCGGAAGCTGCGGAACAGGCTAGAGACCGTGGAATGTAGGTTCAGGGCTTTACCCGACTCGAGCCGTCTAAAAATCGCGTCCGGCACAGCGTAGTTCACATGTGCCACAACAGCTTAACAAGCTCCGGGAAGACGCATGACCGTGAGGTCGAGCGTTCAGGTCCGGCCGTCGCTACCAGAAAAAACGTGCTAGAGGTTCTAGAGAAACTTCCGAATGCGGATTTATTCGTTGCCCCTCATGGTTTTAGCGATGACTGAGCAGAAGAGGTGCTCAGGGCGACCGAGTAGGCTTTGACTGCGCTGTTGTGGTTCTCAGCACCGCTTCGGGCTGCGTTTTAATCTCGTGCGCTTACCACCTTGAACTTGGCTTACTGGCTCATGCAGGGGGTCAGGTGTTTGAAGGGCCATTGCTCACTGTCGGCGCGTCACCTGGTCTCAAATGCACCTTACGAAGCTCCGTCATCAGGTCATCCCAATCTCCACCTTGCTCGTAAGGTGCGGCGTTGTCCACGTACGCCTCATCGACGGGACGGTACTTGTAGCTCCAGCTGCTTATCTGCATCAAGATGGGCAACAGGTCGATACCTTTTTCAGTCAGGCTGTAGATCGCCTTTTGCTTGTGGCTCGGGTCCTCGGTTTTGACGACGATGCCCTCGTCCAAAAGCATTTTCAGGCGGTCAGCTAGAATATTCGTGGAGATGTGCTCTTCAGACCCGAGCATCTCGCGGTAGTGCCGTTTACCGGAGAACATCAGGTCGCGGATGATCAGCAGCGTCCAGCGATCACCGAAGATGTCGAGCCCGAGACTTACCGGACATCCCGACCTAATCTTTTCGTCCACAGTCGCCCCCTGACCACTTGTATTATTACATTGGTTTAGATATGCTGCAACCAGTTGCAAAATACAAGCACTTGCTTGAACCGCGTTGCAACTGAGAGGTGCCGCAAGGTTGCGGCACCCATCTATTCGGAGGTATCAGACGATGCGCTACAACAAACTGGGCAATACCGGGCTTTTCGTTTCGGAGCTGTGCTTCGGCACCATGACGTTCGGGGGTAGCGGCAACTTCGCGGTCATGGGTACGGTTGAGCAGGCCGAAGCCGACGCCCTGATCGCTCGCGCCCTCGAGGGGGGCGTCAACTTCATCGATACCGCGGACACCTACTCGGAAGGCAACTCGGAACGGATTACAGGACAGGCTCTGAAAAACTTAGGCGTGAAACGCGACGAGATCGTTGTAGCCACCAAGGTTTTCGGCGATATCGGTTCGGGTCCGAACGCGCGGGGTTCGTCACGCAGCCACATCCTGGACGGGGCGCAGGCCAGTTTAGAGCGGCTGCAACTAGAGCACATCGATCTCTATCAGCTCCACGGGTTCGATCCGGCCACGCCCATAGAGGAGACACTCGGAGCCCTCGACGATCTGGTCCGGCAGGGGTTGGTACGTTATATCGGCGTCTCGAACTGGGCGGCGTGGCAGATCTCTAAAGCCCTCGGGGTGGCCAACCTGTACGGTCTGACGAAGTTCGCGTCGCTGCAAGCGTACTACACGCTGGCAGCCCGCGACCTTGAGCGCGAAATCGTACCCATGCTCAAGAGCGAAGGTCTTGGTCTGCTGGTCTGGAGCCCGTTAGCGGGCGGGTTACTGAGCGGAAAATACAGCCGGAACAAGGGGGGTGAGGAGGGGAGCCGCCGCGCGGCTATGGCGTTTCCACCTGTGGAGATGGAGCGCGCGTATAACGTTATCGACGCTTTAGAGAGGCTGGCCGAGCACAAACAGGTCACGGTGGCTCAGCTCGCCCTCGGCTGGCTGCTTCATCAGCCCCGCGTTACCAGTGTCCTGCTCGGAACCAAGCGGCTCGAGCAGTTAAACGACAACCTCGGCGCTGTTGAGGTTGCCTTCTCTGAGGAAGAGCTGCGGGCACTCGACGAAGTGAGCCAGTTACCCGCCGAATATCCCGGCTGGATGCTGGGGATGTGGAGTCAGGCGCGGGTCAAGCAATTACAAGACGCCCGGAGCTGAGCCCTGAAAGTCGGTTGTAAAGCGTTTAGGGCCGCTTAAATAGCCTCGGTATCAGCCAAGTCCGCTCCCCGCCGTTTCGCCCAGGAGTCGGTGCCAAACTCGGGCGACCACCTCGGCCTCTTCCGGGGATAACTTAGCCAGAAAATACTCGTTGACCACACGGCGGTGGGTGGCGTCAGCAGCTTTGTAAAAAGCCAGGCCCGCTTCGGTCAGGGCGATTTCGCTCACGCGCGCGTCACGTTCCCCCTGCCTGCGTCTGACCAGCCCCCGCTGTTGAAGACTTTCGATCACCCGTGACACCCGACTCGAACTCAGGCTAACGGTCTCGACGATGTTCGATACAGACACGAAGCTGTCCTCTGCCGCGAGGCGCAAGATCACCTCGAACCAGGAGAGGGCCAGGTCGTGTTCGGTCTTGAGCGCTCTGTCTATCTTTTTGACAAGCAGCCCCTGAACGTAAATCAGTCCGAACCAGGCTGCTCTGCCGTCGGCACCATGCAAGAACGCATCGTCTGAGGAGGGAAATGGGGGGAGCCTCACGCCCCTAGTCTAATACTTGCGCCCGCAGGCAACAAGTAGTAAGATGCGTGCGGGCGCAAATACTTATGGAGGTGAAGGGTGGCTGCCTATAAAGTAAAGAACGGTGTCGACAACAGTGGCATCCTCGGGTGCTGGTGAAGCGTTTACCTAGACCTTCAGTACACAAGAACATTGATCTCACTAGGCTTCAAGAAAGGTCAGCATGATTACCTCCCAAGCGACGCCGAGAATCGTCCTGGTTACCGGCGCAACTAACGGCATCGGCAAGGTCACGGCGCTCGAGCTAGCCCGTGCAGGCTACCGAGTGCTGCTCACCTCCCGCGACGCGGCTAAAGGCCGGAAGGTACTGGACGAGATTCGGACGCAGAGCGGGAACGACGCGCTCGAGCTGTTCGTCGGAGACTTGTCGAGCATGGCTGACGTGCGCCGGATCGCGCTCGAGGTTCGCGCCCGGCATCCAAAGCTCGATGTACTGGTCAACAATGCGGGCGGCGTGTTCAACGAGCGTCAGACCACGGTAGACGGCTTCGAGACCACCTTCGCCTTCAACCACCTCGCCTATTTTCTGCTTACGACGCTGCTGCTCGAACCGCTGAAAGCAGCCGGGGACGCCCGCGTCGTAAGCGTGTCCTCTATAGGCAGTAACTTTGGAAGAATGCGCTGGGACGACCTCGAGTTTCGCAAGGGTTACTCTAGCTTCACCGCCTACACGCAAAGCAAGCTGATGAACCTGCTGTTTGCCAATGCGCTGGCCCGCCGTCTGGGCGGCACGGGTGTTACCAGCAACTCGCTGCATCCCGGCGTCGTTCGCTCTGGTTTTGGCCTCGACCTGCGGGGCTCCGACAAGCTTCTCTTCAACCTCTCTATTCTCTCTTCCGTCTCTCCCCAAAAGGGAGCAGAGACTAGCGTGTACCTCGCCACCTCGCCCGAAGTGGCGGGCGTGAGCGGAGTATTCTTCGCCAAGAAGAGGCCGAGGAGGGCCAACCGGATAGCGTACAATGAGGCCGCGCAGGAACGGTTATGGGCTTTGTCCGAGCATCTGCTTTCGAGCTGGTTAGACCCGGTGGAGAGCGCCCCTGTAGAGGCGCGGGCGTGAACTATGACTGCTTTAAGGAGACTATGAACCTTACCGACTTCCGCACGTTGGGTAGAAGCGGCCTCGTCGTCAGCCCACTCGCACTCGGCACCATGACCTTCGGGACCCAGAGGTGGGGTTCCCCCGACGACGTATCCAAGGCTGTTTTCAACGCCTATGTGGACGCTGGGGGCAACTTCATCGACACCGCCGATGTCTATTCAGGTGGCCGCAGCGAAGAGCTTCTGGGCGGTTTCGTCGCCGAGCGCGGGCTGCGCGACCGGCTGGTGCTCGCTACCAAGTTCGGCTTTAGCGCCGAACGCGGTAACCCCAACGCCGGTGGCAACGGTCGCAAGAACATCTACCGGGCGCTTGAAGGCTCGCTTCGTCGGCTGAAGACCGACTATATCGACCTCTACTGGCTGCACGTCTGGGACATGGTCACACCCGTCGAAGAGACCCTGGGGACGCTCGGCGACTTGGTACGAGCCGGTCACATTCGCTACTTCGGGCTCTCAAACATGCCCGCCTGGTACGCCACGAAAGCCGCGACGCTGGCGCAGGTACACAACATCCCCGGCCCGATTGCCATGCAGCTCGAGTATTCTCTGGTCGCGCGCAGCACCGAAGTCGAGCACATCCCTGCCGCTCACGACGGTGGTCTCGGCGTAGTCCCGTGGAGCCCGCTCGCGGGCGGCTTTCTGGCTGGCAAGTACCGGCGTGAAAGTGGGGGTGTCAGCGGAGAAGGGCGGCTGAGCGGTCCTAACCCGTTCCAGGGCCCGTTCACCAAGTTCACGGAGCGAAACTGGCGTGTACTGGACACCCTCAAGGCTGTGGCTGCTGAGGTCGAGAGGCCGCCCGCACAAGTTGCCCTCGCCTGGGCATCGGCGCAGCCCGGAATCACGTCGCTCCTGCTGGGTGCGAGCAAGCTCGAGCAGCTCCACGACAATCTCTCCTCAATGGACGTCAGCCTTACTCCTGAACAACTCCAAAGGTTGGACGAGGCCAGTGCGCTCGAGTCGGCCCAGTTCTTTGGCGACGGGCTCAAGCGCATCGTCTTCGGCGGCGCGACCGTCGAGGGCTGGCGCTAGCTCCCGCGCAACCCGGTCGTTTATGGTTAAGCGTGACCCATAAAGACGCCCTTTTACTTATCGAGCCCGGTGTCAGGACGCCGGGGGGCACTTGGGCCGACCTCGGTGCGGGGGCTGGCGTCTTCGCCCGGGCACTGAGTGAGCTTTTAGGTCCGGCTGGTAGTGTTGTCGCCGTCGACCGGAACGCCCGGGCGCTGGCCTACATAGGAGCGCCCCCCGCTTCGGGAGCGGCCATCCGCACCCTTCACGCCGACTTCACCAGGCCGCTCGAGCTTCCCGACCTTGACGGCATACTGTTGGCAAACTCGCTGCACTTCGTGATGTGGCAGGAGCGAACCCTACGGCACCTCGTCCGTTACCTGAAACCTCGAGGTCAGGTACTCGTGGTCGAGTACGATAACGACCAACGCTCGCCGTGGAATCCGTTTCCGTTACCCTTCAACCGTTTTCAGCAGCTAGCCGTAGCGGTAGGGTTGCAGGGCCTCCAAGAACTCAGCCGCCGACCTTCGCTGTTCGGCGGGCGTGAGCTGTACGCGGCGGTCGCTCTGAAATTATAGGTCGGGGTTTGGGCCGCAGCGAGCGGTTATTAGAGCGACACACGTCCTACGAGCTGCGTCGGCCCCTCTCTCGCGCCCTCTCTAAGGGGCTCGAGGCTGACCTCAATCGCGTCGTAACCACCGCTACGAAGACGCAACACGCGACCCGTCGTCGTGCCCAAGGCGGTACGGTCTCCGGCTATAAGGCCCCACACTTCGTAGGCTGTGCCGCGCGGAGGGGTTTCCTTCTGCACCAGCAGGGCGCGACCGTCCGGGTAGGTACACAAAATGCCCGAAAACGCTCCTCCCAGGGGCTCGAGAGGCCGGATGACGAGTTCGGGGTTGTTCATCCAGGCGGTCAAAACCTGCTGCTCCGCCTCGAGCCGCCTGAACGCCTGATTCCGGTCGAGTCCCCAGCCCAAACTGCCCGCGAGAAGTACCAAGAAAACGGCGGCTGCGGCCCAACGCTCCGTGCGCGGGCCGGTGTAGCGTCTCGGCACCTTTCGGCGCGCCTGAAGCTTTTCCCACGCATCCTCGGGCAGCGCTTGCTGAGGTAGGGCGTCCGGGAGAGCGTAGAACGCCCCTTGCAGACGGCGGACCTCCCGCCGACAGCCGGGGCAGGTCTCCAGGTGCGCCTCCAGCGCGCGCGTCTCAGCAGCGGACAGTGCGCCGAGCACGTAGTCTGCAAGTGTTTCGGGGGGCCGACTCACACCTCTCCTAAGAGGTCCCGCAACTTGAGCAGGGCGCGGCGGAGCTTGCTTTTGAGAGTTCCCAGGGGCAGACCGTGACGCGACGCCAGTTGCTCGTGGCTCGCCCCTTCGTAAAACGACGCTTCGAGCAGCGTCCGTTCTTGCGCCGTAAGCTGCGCGAGTGCGTCCCGTACCACGATGCCGGTGAGCGGGTCGGCTTCCCCCGTGGAGAGGGTTGAAGCCGAGTCGTGAACGTCGTAAGCCGTGGCGGTCGCGGGCGTCCGCGTGCGGCTGCGGAGTCTCGAGAGCGCCTGACTGCGGGCAACCGCGTAGATAAAGGTCTTGACCGAACCACGCTCCGCCTCATAGCGGGACGCTATCCGGTAGAGCTTTAAAAACGTGTCTTGCAAGACCTCCTCCGCCTCCTCACGGCTACGCAGCATCTGGAACGCGAGGGTAAAGACGGGCGGGGCGTAACGCTTGAAAAGGTCTTCCGCCGCGTCGTCGTGTCCCTGGGCTACCCGCCGGATAAGCTCGTCGTCCGTCACCACATCCTTACTAAACCATACGCCCGTTTGAGCGGCTGTGGATGCCACTTTAGGGGCGGTTTAACAACTACTAAAATGGCGGATCGCAACCATTACCTGAGATGTGTCCTCGTTCAGCGCAGGCTGATTTCAGCATAAATCAGCCCCGAACGCGGTAGGACCTTTGGTCATCCCTACACACGCATCTAAAGAACCGCTTTCGGGCGTAATGAGAGGTGAAAGGAGAGGAAGTTTTCACGCACTTTCGGCCTAAACGTACACCCCAACGAAAGGAAGTATCCATGAAGCAAACCTTACTTTCCATCCTCCTAGTGGCGACTTGTGGTTTCGCCCTTGCCCAAGACGCAGGCAGCGCGACCGTCGGCGTTTCCCAAAACGAGACGCTCGGCGACTTTTTGGTGGACGCCGAGGGCATGACGCTCTATCTCTTTACCAAAGACACCGAGAACACCAGCACCTGCTACGGCGACTGCGCTACGGCGTGGCCGCCTCTACTGACGGATGGTGAAGCCACCGTCGGTGAAGGACTGGACGCGTCTCTACTCGGTACCACGGAGCGTACCGACGGCACGACGCAGATAACCTACGGCGGCTGGCCGCTCTACTACTGGGTCAAAGACGAAGCACCGGGCGATACGACCGGTCAAGACGTCGGCGAAGTATGGTACGTCGTTTCGCCCGCCGGAGAGGCGGTTCCCGCGGAAGGACCGGCCGAACCGGGCAGCTAGTGAATGTCATGTAGAGGGTACTCCCACCCCTGTATCTCCCCTGAGCCGGGTTGTCCCGGCCTTTTTGTCATTACCCGCCTCTAAGGTACGCCGCGCAGCCGAAAGGACCGCACGTACAGCTCGAGCTCCCAAAAAGTTGTGCGTGCCGGTTTCAAAACAGTGACACTAAATATTAGCGCGCGTCTATGGTGTACGTGTGACCGCTGTAGTCCTACTTCCGGTCCCAACAGCAGCTCAGCTACGGAAGACCATACCGTAGGGACCACCACCCGCGTGATCCACCCCCCGTGATAGATTGCGCTATGCCCAGCCGCGACGCCATCAGAGAAACCGTTCAAGGGTACCTGGTCCACGTCTACACCGCCTCGACGCTTTTTTTCGTGGCGCTCTCGGCGCAGTGGATTTTGGAAGGGGCGTACCGCTGGGCGCTCCTGGCGCTCGCGGTCACCATTATTATCGACGCCACCGACGGCGCGCTGGCGCGCAAGTTTCGGGTCGAGGAGACCGCTGCCGGAATCGACGGCGCGCTGCTCGACAACATCATCGACTTTACCAGTTACGTGCTGCTGCCGATGCTGCTGCTTTTGAGAACCGGGCTGCTAGCCCCGCCCGGGGTTATGGTAACGGCGTTTGCGATGTTCTCTAGCGCCTTCGGGTTCTCCCGCACAACCGCTAAACTCGCCGACGCGGGGTTTTTTGTCGGCTTCCCGTCGTACTGGAGCATCGTGGTGTTCTACCTATATATGCTGGGTACACCGCCGCTTCTAAACACCCTGCTAATTTTGGGGTTGTCGCTCCTCGTCTTCGTGCCGGTGCGCTTTTTGTACGTCAGCCGCCTTCAGCGTGGCAGGACGCTGCATATCGCGCTCGGGTCGGTGTGGAGTCTGTTGTGTATCGTCGCGCTCACCCTAGACCCCGGAGCGCTGCGCACCGGGCTTCTCTACGTCTCCCTTATCTATCCGGTCTTTTACACCCTGCACTCGTTGCGGCTCGATTGGCGCTCACGTCAGCGCCCGCTCGAGACGCAGCCGTCGTGAGGGCGTCTTACCAATAACTTAGAATGTTCGCCGTTTCAGATATACTTTCCTGTCTGGGTCGTTAGCTCAGCTGGCAGAGCAGCTGACTCTTAATCAGCGGGTCGTAGGTTCGAACCCTACACGACCCACCAGGAAAAAGCTGTTCAGCACGGTAAAACCAAGCCCCGCACTCGGCGGGGCTGCTCTTTTGTGTGCCGGTTTACAGCTTAACTACAGCTACAGGATTCAATTCGCTATGCGGGGGGCGCTCGGCTTCAGCAGATCGGTGAGGCTGATAGCGGTAGCCTGACGCTGGTCTTCAAACATGTGGCTGTACTTACGCAAGGTAAAGGACGGGTCGGTATGTCCTACCCGGTCGGCTATCGTGCGAGGGTCTAAGCCCTGCTTAACCAAAAGCGACACATGAAGGTGTCTGGCGTCGTGAAGGCGCGCTTTGGGCACCCCTGCCGTGACCTGAAGAGCGTGCCACACCCGAGTGACGTTGCGGGCGTTGAGCAGCGTTCCGGCATCAGAGACGAAAATAGGGCTGACACCCTGTCGGTGTTCGCTCCCTACGCGCTCACGGTGAGCTTCCAGGAGGCTCAGCACATCCTCTGCTAAGGCGACGCGACGCACGCCGCGCTCGGTTTTAGGGGTCGAGTAGGTAGGCTGCCCGGAGCGAGTCAGGAGGGTTCGGCGGACGTGCAAGACGTTCCCCTTGAGGTCGCCCCACTGAAGCCCTAGCAACTCGCCGCAGCGTAGCCCGGTCGCCATCGCCAGATAGAAGAGCGGGTAGAGCCGGTGGGTTTGGGCAACCGAGAGAAAGCGCAAGGTCTCGTCAGCCGTCCACACTGTCATCTCCCGCTGCTGTTCTTTAATTCGGGTTACACCCTCGAGTGGGTTGTAGGGTAGTAAGCGCCAGCGCACGGCCTGTTTCATGGCGTTGAAGAGCACCGCGCGGCAGAGGTTGGAAGTTCTCGCCCCGTGAGCATCGGCAATTTCGCTGAGGGCGCTCTGAGCCTGTAACGGGGTGAGCTTGTCGAGCTTGGTTCTGCCTAGACGCGGGTTCAGATACTTCTCGGCACAGTATTTATACGACTCCTGGGTGCGCGGCTTAACGGTGCGGGCTTTCTCAGCAAGCCACTTCTCGAGGTAAAGCTTGACGGTGAGTGCGCTTTTGGAGAGCGTGCCGAGTGAGAGCTGTTGTTTGACCCCAGCCACTTTCACGAGCACTTCAGCCTGAGTTTTGCCGTAGACCGTCTTGCGCCGCTGCTTACCTCCCTCGTCATAACCGGTCGTGACCTCCCCAGCCCAAGTCCCGTCAGCCCTTTGGAAAACGCTGCCCTCACCTCTACCCCGTCGTGTGCTGCGCCGTCTCGCCATCGTCTACACCCCCTTTTCGTTATTGCTCACGT
>CADCWP010000183.1 GCA_902806425.1 uncultured Truepera sp. | reverse complement strand
CGGCATCACGGTCAACGCCGTCGGCATCGGCGCAACTACGAACGCCCGCAACCTGGCGGACGATCCACAGTTTCGTGACCACTGGAGCGCCGTCATCCCCACGGGCCGTGACGGACGTCCGGAAGATGTAGCGGACGCCGTGCTGTTTCTCGCTTCTGCCCAGGCGGCCATGGTGAACGGCCACACGCTGCTGATCGACGGTGGTTGGACCCACACCGCGAAGGTGCCGTAGGAGGGTTTCGATGCCCAATTCCACACCACCTGACTTCGACGCGCTGCTCGGCACCAATGCAGACGCCCTAGAGGTTGCCACCCATGCGGACGGCCCACAGGGCGCGTTGCCGCTAACAGACGACCTTCTCCAAGACGCGCCGAGCGGCGACCTGTTCGGCTTGACACAAAACGTCGGCATGGGCTGGGACCCGCACGAGGTGCTGCGCCCGCAGATGCTTATCCTCAGCACCCAGGGCGGCATCCGCGCCCCCGACGGTCGGCCCCTCGCGCTGGGCTACCACACCGGCCACTGGGAGGTCGGCCTGCTGATGCAGGCGGCAGCGGAGGAACTGCGGGGCCAGGGCATGCTGCCCTTTGCCGGGTACGTCTCCGACCCCTGCGACGGGCGCTCGCAGGGGACGCACGGCATGTTCGACAGCCTGCCCTACCGCAACGACGCCGCGCAGGTGTTTCGCCGGCTGATCCGCTCGCTGCCTCGGCGAGAAGGCGTGCTGGGCGTCGCCACCTGCGACAAGGGTCTGCCCGCCATGATGATGGCGCTCGCGGGCAGCCCGGACTTGCCCACGGTGCTCGTGCCCGGTGGGGTCACGCTGCCGCCCACGCACGGCGAGGACGCGGGTAAGGTGCAGACCATCGGCGTGCGCTTCGTACAGGGCGAGATCACCCTAAAGGAGGCAGCGGAGATGGGCTGCCGCGCCTGCGCGACGCCCGGCGGCGGCTGTCAGTTCCTCGGAACCGCCGCCACGTCGCAGGTGGTGGGCGAAGCGCTTGGGCTTTCCCTGCCGCACTCGGCCCTCGCGCCGAGCGGGCAACCCGTCTGGCTCGAGCTGGCGCGGGCCTCGGCTCGCGCCCTGGTGCGCCTCCGTGAACAAGGTCTTACCACCCGCGCCATCCTCACGCCCGACGCCCTCCACAACGCCATGACAGTTCACGCGGCGTACGGAGGGTCGCTGAATCTGCTTTTACATATTCCTGCGGTCGCCCATGCGGCGGGCTTGCCGCGCCCTTCTATAGACGACTGGATCCGCATCAACCGGGAAGTGCCGCGCCTCGTGAACGTCCTGCCCAACGGTCCGGACGACCACGCCACGGTGCGGGTGTTTCTCGCGGGCGGCGTACCAGAAACCATGCTCCACCTGCGTGACCTCGGCCTGCTGCGCCTGGACGCACTCACCGTCACCGGAGCCCGCCTCGGCGACGTGCTGGTCTGGTGGGAAGGCTCCGAGCGCCGCGTGCGCCTCCGCGAGCAGCTCCAGCGCAAGGACGGCGTGGACCCGGACGACGTCATCATGCCACCACGCCGGGCTCGAGCACGTGGTCTGACCGGCACGGCGGTATTCCCCAAGGGCAATCTCGCGCCGGACGGTTCCGCGATCAAGAGCACGGCGCTCGACCCGAGCGTGGTGGGCGAGGACGGCGTGTACCGCCAATTGGGGCGGGCACGCGTATTTACGCGCGAGCAGAGCGCGATGCGTGCCATCAAAAGCCAAGGACTCGACCGAGTTGTGCCCGGCGACGTCGTGGTCCTGATCTGCGGCGGACCGTTTGGGACGGGTATGGAAGAGATCTACCAGGTCACGTCGGCGCTGAAGCACCTGGAGTGGGGTAAAGGCGTAGGCGTGCTTACCGACGCCCGCTTTTCCGGCGTCAGCACGGGCGCCTGCGTTGGTCACATCGGACCCGAAGCACTCGCGGGCGGCCCCATCGGTAAAGTCCGCGACGGGGACCTTATTCAGATTATCATCGACCGCAATACCATGACAGGCAGCATCGACTTGGTAGGTGAAGGTGGTGAGGTATACGGCCCGGAAGAGGGCGCGCGCATACTGGACGCCCGCCCCCCGCGTGACGACCTGAGTCCTCACCCTGCTTTACCTGACGACACCCGCTTGTGGGCGGCGCTGCAAGAGGTGAGCGGCGGCACCTGGGGAGGCTGCGTCTTTGATACCGACGCTATCATCGCCGCGTTGGTGCACGGCGAGCGCCCTGATGCCTTCGAGTCCCCTGCTCCCCCTGCGGAGGAGCGACAGTGAAACCTAGAAGCGTTATTCCACAACTGCACGCCCTTTTTGACCTAAGATTTAAGATCGTATCAGGTAGTCCAGATGCTCCTGTTTTTCGTCGGCGCTCAAGCGGAGCCAGGCCGGTTCCGTACGGCCAGCTCAACCGATCCTCACCTACCAACAGTGGTTTTAGGTCAACTGCCCCGCCACTTCACGAAGTAACCGAGCGGTCGGATCGAGGGCGTGGGCAGGACCTACCGGGCCACCTCTTTAACCTCCAGGATCGCCATGACCCTTGGAACTGTCAGGCACCGCTTCGAATTTGCTGCTGAAAGGCCCGTGGGCGCTCGAGCCTGATGACCGCCGCGGAGCGCTGCGCTCCATATTCCAGACCCCAGAAGAAGCGGCGTAGGCCCAGACCCGCTAACTCCCAGTAGCAAACGAGATCGGCTCTGTGCGGGTTGATAATGATGTTTATCAGCGGTTTGTCCTACCAAGCTGGAGGAATCGCAGTAAAAGTAAGCTGTGTTGAGACTTCAATCAAGCTCCAACAAACGAGACGTCGGCGATCTCGACCAGCGGGGTGCTGAGCGTCCCGCTATAAAGGTGCTATTTGAGCGGTTCTCGATGAACTGTCGGCACAGCCCATAACAGTCGCCCACCTTCTTTTATCCGGAGAGCAGAGGCGCTACGGTAGCCGTAACGGAAAGGGGCACAAATGAACGCACTTCAGCAGCTACACAGCTACGGTCAGTCCCCGTGGATTGACGACCTGCACCGCGAACTCATCACTGATGGTGGCTTGCAACGCCTGATCGACGACGGTGTACGCGGCCTGACCACAAACCCGGCGATCTTCGAGAAAGCTATTGCTCAAAGCAACGAATATGATGACGCCATCCGCGACCTCGTTGAGCAAGGTGACAGTACCCCAGAGGTGTACCGAACCTTGACTGTCGAAGATGTGCAGCACGCCGCAGACCTGTTCCGCCCGCTTTACGACCAGAGTGGTGGCAAGGACGGTTTTGTCAGCTACGAGGTGTCGCCGAAGCTCGCCGCCGACGCCGAGGGGACCTACGCGGAAGCGCAGGAACTATGGAAGCGTATTAACCGCCCCAACGTGATGATCAAGGTGCCTGCGACTAAAGAGGGACTTACGGTAGTTCAGCAGCTCACGAGTGAGGGCATCAACACCAACGTCACGCTGATTTTCGGGCTGCCGCGCTACGAAGCGGTCGCCAGGGCGTACCTAGCGGGACTGGCCGAACGTGCCGGGAGCGGAGAAAGCGTCGCGGGCATCGCTTCGGTCGCCAGCTTTTTCCTGAGCCGTATCGACACGCTGATCGACCCCAAGCTTGAGGCGTTAGAAAAAGACGGCAACGTACAGGCAGGCAAAATCAAAGGGGAGGTGGCTGTCGCCAGCGCCAAGGTCGCCTACCAGGTCTACAAAGAGCTATTTAGCACACCACAATTTCAGGAACTAGCGCATAAGGGTGCGAAACCGCAGCGCCTCTTGTGGGCCAGCGTTGCCGTCAAGAACCCTGACTACGAGGCGGACAATTAC
>CADCWP010000182.1 GCA_902806425.1 uncultured Truepera sp. | reverse complement strand
CGTTTCGGTAAGGGTGACACTCGAGGCCAACGGTCATTCTCCTTTCGCGAGCTATCTCACTGAACTAAACAGAGCTGCGTACAGCCAGCCGTTTTCGTCCGACACCTCGGGAATCTGAGCGGGTACAAGCGCCTGAAGCTCGAGGGTGCCCTTCTGCCCCAAAAGCGTCACTGTTCCTTTATCGCCAGCGCCCACGCCGTCCGGCAACTTGAGGGGTGCGTCACCTTGCGTGCCGACGACCTGGATGATCAGGCGACCGTCGCTGAGGTCGAGTCCGGCGCGTTCTCCGCCGCGGCTGCCCTGACCAGCGGGGAACACGAACACCTCGAGGGTGATCGGTTCAGGAGTGGGTCCGCTGGGAGCGAACACCGTCGTCTCGGTTTTGGGGTCGATGGTGGGGACTGTCCCGGTCGCAGCCTTTGGCGTGAAGACAACCGTGTGGCGCTCACCGAGGTCGTACAGCGGGCTCTGCATCAGCGAACAACGCCGGCGAACACCGGCGTATCAGCGTCCAACTCGGGCAGGGTCACGACGACGGCCTCGTAACCGAATGGGATGGTCAGATCGAGGCGGGCATCCTCAGGTGCCTGCATCTCGATAAGATCGTTTACCACCGCTTCAAGGTCAGCGTACTTAGCGCCGACAAGACCCCTGGCTTCGACAATGTGCTTAGGATTTTGCCTAAGCCAGCGCGCCGCCGCGTAGAAAGGCCGGTAGACCGTGACGTCGGTGGGCACACCCTCCACATCGAACCGACCCGTGCCCGCCGTCAACTCAAGCAGGTCGGTGAGCCCGGCGGTGTCTTGAGAACGGGCGGCGCGCTTGGCGGTATCCAGTGCCGTGCTTAGCTTACGAAAGTCGGGCCGTGCCACGGCCTATGAGACCGTATCAAGTTCCTGGTTGCGGATGAGAGCGTTGATGAACGGAGTGGCGAGCACCGTCACCGGCTCCTTACCGACGTCCTCTTTCTGCTCGTGATCGAAGTAGCTTCCCCGGCCCGCCGTGGTATCGAGCACCTTCTGCGACACCTTGACCTTCACCTCCGGGTAGTTGTTCGGGTTGGGCTTCTTCGGAGGGTCCTGAATCGCCGTCCGCACCGAGGGTGCCGGGTCTTGAGGGGACACCTTCTGGTCGTCGCTCGTCACCTCCGTCTCCTCCTGAGCTGCCTTGGCGTCGGCGATCATCTTCTCGAGAGGCCCGGTGATGCCGGAACGTACCGGTTCACCAGCTTTCTCGGCATTGAGCGCGTCTTGCGGGCTCAGACGTCCAGCCTTGACCTCGGCCAGCACCTGGTCGACGTTGGAACCTTTAACGTCGAACGGTTTTTCCGTTTGCGACATACTTTTCTCCTCTGAAAGTGGGATTAAAAAGAACTGCTTAGACGGTTAACGTTTAAGCAGCAAGGGTTTTGGTACGGAACGCGAAGGTTTCGGGCTTACCGTAGCCGAGGTTCTCCGAGAAGGTGACGCGCTCGAACTGCGTTTCGATCAGGCGCGTCGACTCGGTGATCTCCGAGTTCTCCTCGAAGATTTCCACCAGGCCGTCACGCGAGTCGATGGCCATGAGCTTGTCCGACCCCTCGAGCTGGCTGCCCGGCAATGTAAGCTTCAGCATCATCCCCAGCGGCGCGGGCAGAGCGCCCCCGCTAGCCGTGAACGGCACGTTGCGGTCAGCCGGACGTCCATCGGTCGTGAGGGTGTAGAGGGCGATCAGGGCGCTAATCATGGTGGAGTCACCGATGATGAGGGAAGTCTCGACACTCATCCCGGCCGCCTCGAAGTGCAGGTCGATAAGGTCGGCGAAGGACAACGCAGCGGCGCGCGTTGGGCTGTTCGGAGCGGGGTTGAAGTTGCCGTCACCGTTGAGCGCCACGGCCAAAGCCATCTTGATCTTGCGCTTGACCTGAGCGCGGGCGATCTTGCCGATATAACGGCTGAGCATGGGCAGCGCTGCCTGCCTGATGGCCTCGTAGGTCATGTCCAGCATCCCGCCGTACTTGTATATGTCCACGGCGCGTTCCGCCTGCTTAACGGTGTACCGGGGCAGCGCCGCACCTTCAGCCACGCGACCGAACTCGAGCTCGCCGTCGGCAGGTGCGGCCATCATGCCGACTTTGTGCGAGTTGCCTTTGATGCCCTCGCGGTTGGTGACGAGGTCGGTGAGCTGCAAGAATACCGGCGGCAGGTCCCTTTCGGCGTCGCGGTATTCGTTCGCCAGAAACTCGGGGAACAACACTTTCTTGCTCTGATCGGTGAAGAAAGCCTCGCCGGTCTGCGCGAACTGCCCCTTCGTGCGGATGCCAGCGCTGGCAAGGATCTGCTGGAATGCAGTGAGGGTTTTACCTTGGCTGTTCTTAGCCTCGGGCTTGACCAAATCCTCCGAGATCTCGCCTTTCTTGGCCCACTGCTCGAGCATGACCGAGAGCGACATGCCCTGGTTTTTGGCGTCTTTGTAAAGACCAACTTCGAGCTGGTCTAACTTGCTGAGTTTTACGGACACGGGTCCTCCTCGCACCCGTTGGGGTGCCTGAATCGGTTTGGATTGTGGTGGGTGGATATTGCCCCGACGTGCAGGGGTTTAGTCGAACTCGATAGCTGCCATGCCGTCTTGAATGGCGATGACGAGACCCTGACGCCCGGCACCGGCGGCACCGGCTTTGACCTTCCCGGCCCCGTCGACGACTAAGCCTTGCTGGCCGATGGTCAGGGCGGGGTCGCAAGGGACTACCAGCACGCCGTGCCGGTTCACGGTGCCACGTCCGTCCTTCTCGATCTTCATGAGCTTGCCGCCGAACGGGGCGCTATCAGCACCACGACCCATCGTCGCGGTAGCAGTGAGCGTCACCGCGTCACCCACTTGGGCACCATCAGCGATGGCGAAGGTTAAACCTCCGTCGTCGAACTGCCCGCCGTACTCGATCCCTAGCGCTTTCATTTCGCCTCTTCCTCATCCGGGTGGATGAAATAACTACCGGTCGCGTTGACCGAGCGGTGTGGCACACTGGCAGCCGTCTTGACCCCGTCGCTGGTCTGGTAGAGAACGTTGAGCATCGTGTTGCTCCAGACGCGCGCTACGTTCGCCACGTGCCGCGCTCCTTCGGCGTCCACGAAGACGACCTGGTCCATGTGCTTGACTTCCCTGGATTGCTGCTTGGCTTTCATACGCCTCCTTAAACTGCGTCGAGGTCTACGAACTCTTTTTTCGCCTCCTTGTCCTTGGGGGTTTTGCTCTGCTGGCCGTCCGGCAAATCGAGAGCCGCAACTCGCGCCTCGAGCATCACGACCTCTTCCTCCAGGTCGGTGGCGGAGGCGTGAGCAAAGATGCGTTTAGACCGCTGGAACGCCGCCTCGGCCTTTTCAGCGTCCGCGGACAAGTGGGTGTGGGCTTTCTCCAGGCGCTTCTCGAGCGATTCACGGAACGCTTGCCCGGCGGTAGCCTGCACCTTCAACTCGGCTAACTTGGTGGGTGTGATGTCCTCGACCTTCAACCCAAATGCTGCGGCCACCTGAGCGGCGTAGGCAGCCTCTGCTTGAGTTTTGCCGAACGTATAGCCTTCGTCTAAGAGCGCCTGCACCTCAGTGTGCTCGACCTCAACGCTTGAGCCGTCCGGCTTCTTCAGGTTGACCTTCACAGTTTCTTCTCCTTCCGGCTCTCTGGCCTGGGGGGGTTTACCGGGCGCCTCAGTGGGCCTGGTCTTCGACAGAACCACCACGCTGTCCCGTGAGGCGGCCATGACAAAGCGACTGGACGAGGCGGTGGCGGCGAGCGCTTCACCGCCGACGCGGGTGCCGGGGTACGCCCCGGCGTAAACGAG
>CADCWP010000181.1 GCA_902806425.1 uncultured Truepera sp. | reverse complement strand
TCTCCCACAGTTCGAGCGCCAGCAAAGACTGCAATTAAAACGACCTTGGTCAACGTCACCTGACCTTAACCGGTTGCAGCAGCGAAAGCCCGCTCCAGCCTGTTTTTTGAGTCCATTAGGGCGTCGTCGGTG
The DNA here is from genome assembly GCA_902806425.1 of uncultured Truepera sp. Taxonomy (GTDB): domain Bacteria; phylum Deinococcota; class Deinococci; order Deinococcales; family Trueperaceae; genus Truepera. The sequence continues at coordinate 3,778 of CADCWP010000181.1, read as the reverse complement.
TCACGGCCCAAACCGCCCGACTTCGGCAAGCCACCGATCTCGAGGATGGCGAAGCCTTGAAACCCTGCCAGAGAAAGGGGCCGCGCGTAGTCCGTAAAGTCAACCGTGCCCAAACCCAGGGGAAGATGGTGATTTACCGCGGGCAGCGGCGTGTCGGCGACGTGTAGGAGGCTGGTGCGGGACGCCAGCGCCTTGAAGCCGGGAAGGTGGTCCGGCACGGTATGGTTGAGGTCCCAAACAAAATGGAGTTCGGGTACGCTCTCGAGTGTCGCCGCGCAACTCTGCGGGGTTGAAAAAAAGTTGAGCGCAGGTTCGTTGTGCTCGAAGGCAAAGGTAAAGCCGTGCTGCGCGGCCAGTCTCGTAGCACCTGCAAACTCTGGTAATAGGGCGCTCTCGAGCTGTTCGGCAGCTTTTTTCGGAGGCTCGAGTACGAGGTGCCAGTGAACATGTTGGCAGGGCAGACTCTGGATAGCGGGTAAGTTGGCCTCTAGAATTTCTAGCGGCGTCTTGCCTAACAGTGTGCGCCCGTCTTCTTGCAACCGGATGAGCAGCTCCATCGTTGCGCTCAGGTTAGCCGCGTTTAGGGCGCGCTCCGTCTCCGTTAAAGAAGCGCCTAGATGCTCGTCCGTCAAGCCCGACTCTTTACCCTGGAATTGCAGCGCACAAAAACCGGCGGCGTGAGTAAAGCAGATTTCGTCTAGAACCGGACGCCAGTTGTTGGGGAAAAAGCGGCCGTTCATCCCGACTTTGACATTTGTCATAACCGCCTACTCGCTCGTAAAATGTCCCGCAGCTCGAGCGTCAACACCTGCACTGCCACACCGGGCGCGGCGTACGCCTCTAACGCCTCCTCGCACCGCTCGAGCGCCGCCACCCCCGCCGCGTAGGGGCCGCGCGGCCATTCGCCGAGGCGGGCACGCAAAAGTTCGGCCACGTCGAAGCGGGCGTCCTCCGACCACGCTTTTTCGAGCGCGTCGGCCCGTTCCAAGGCCTCCTCGAGCCCCTTCTCGAGGGCCAGTAAGTAGCTGTGCACGACGCTCAGCTGCGCGCTGAACGCCTCTGGATGGGCGGCGGCCTCGAGTAACTCTCCTACCCGTCCGAGGCGGGCGGCGGGGTGCGGTTCGGGCAGGTCGATGGCGGCGTCTACAGCCCCGAACCGCACCGGCACGCTGCGCGAGACGAGGGTCGGCAGGACGCTCTCGACGCTCGGCGCGATTAAAATGACCACGGCGTACGAGGGTGGTTCCTCTAAAAACTTAAGAAAGGCGTTCGCGGCGGCTTCGCTCAGCGCGTCGGCCCCGTCGATGACCCCGACGCGTTTGTTGAAGCGGGGGCGGGCCTCGAGCCAGGTACTCAAGGGGACCTCCGGCCCGTCCTCGCGCCGCACCAAGTCGCCGATGCGGAGCTGTGGGCGGCGGCTGCGGCGGCCCGTCTTTGTCTCTAAAACCGGGGAGAGCTCGCGGAGGTCCGGGTGCGCGCTCTGGGCGAACAAACGGCAGCTCTCGCACGTGCCGCAGGGTGACCTTTCCGGCTGCTGACAGTTGAGAAGTTGGGCGTACCAGCGGGCGACCAGCCGCCGCCCGACACGCGGCGGCCCGACGAACAGCAGGGTGTGGGCGCGGAGCCCACGCAGCACCGTCCGGGCCTGTTCGTGGCCGATAAGAGGTAAGGTCATCTACCGGCCCTTCGTAAGTCGCGCCGCTAACGCTGGTGGATAGCGCGCTTCCGCCACGAGCTGCTGTACCGCCTGGACGTCGAAGGGGACACGGTAGTGTTCGATCACCCGCGCGTCGTCGTCGAAGATGGCGTACGACGCTAGCGGAATCCCGTCTCGGGGTTGTCCAACCGAGCCGGGGTTAAAGAGAACCCGTGCGTTGGGCGGCAGGCGGTAGCGCGTTTTTTCCTGGGTCAAGGGGACGCTCCGGGTGAGCTGCCGCCCCTCAAGGTCGGCGAACAGGTAGATCACCGGCACGTGCGTGTGTCCAAAGAAGAGGAGGTTGCCCGACATGTGCTCCGGTTCCCTCTGGGCGCGCGCGAGCGAGTCTACATAATCCCACGACCCTAACAGCGTGCTGTGAACGGCTTCCCAACCACCGCCGCAGACGTGCCGGGAGAGCCCGGACAAGAATGTTTTAGAGGCCGCGCTCAGGCTTCCGCGCTGAAGGGCCAGCACGTCCATAACAAGACCGTGGACACCCGCGCCGGTATCGGACCCCAGCAAGATGGCGTCGTGGTTGCCTAGGAGTGCGGCTTCTAAAGGGAGCGACCGGAGCACCGCCACCACCTCCTCGGGCTGCGGATAGTAACCGACGGCGTCCCCGAGAAAAATGACGCGCTCCCAGCCTCTTGTTTCTGCGTGACGCAGGACCGCGGAGAGCGCCTCCGCGTTTGCGTGAATGTCGCTGAGAAGCAATAGGCGCATAGCAGACGTTACTCTAACCCCCACCGACCTGCACTCCCGAAATGGTTACTACCTAAGCTCTCACCCGAGCCGTCATCACCCGGCCTTAAGACGAGCGGGCTATACTTGGCCGGTGACGGACGCTGTAACGATGGGAGTAGCGGACGCTGTGCGCCGAACGGCTCTCTGGCTGATCCTGCTGCTTTTAGGTGGCGCAAACGGACAGGTCGTGGTTCCAACCTTTGGAACACAGGGGACGGTACCGGAGGCTACGGTCGCAAGGTTTATGGAGGTGTTCCGGCAGCAGCTCGGGCTCCGCACCGGGTTGGCAGTATTACCGGGTACGACGGTCGCCCAGACGCTCGTAGATCGTTTGGAGCCCGACGTCGCCGCGGCGATAGCGACCCTCGGTGGGGGCCGCTACAGCGTCGCGGGCGAGATCATCGCCTTAGACACCGGCCTCAGCCGAAGGCGGTATACGGTCAATCTGCTCGTTACCGACGCCCGCACCCGCCGCACGTCGGACCTTTTCAGCCAGCCTCTAGTGCCCGCCGAGCTGCCCGCCGCCGTCGCCGCCTTGACGCGCGCGGCGGGCGCGTTTATCAACCCGGCGGCTGCGCCCGCGCAGGGTTCGGCAAGCCTGTTTATCACCAGCACGCCCCCGGACGCGTCTATCTATCTAAACGGTGTCGAGGTCGGAACCACCGCCAAGCCGCGCGAGCTGCCCCTCGCGCCGGGGCGCTACGAGGTCGAGCTGCGCAAAAAAGGCTTTGTCCCCGAGCGCGACATGGTCACGCTCGAGGTGCGAGAAACGCAGTTTTTGGCCCTTATCCTGACCGAAATCCGGGGCGGCAGCATCCTGCTCAGCAGTGTGCCGTCGGCTGAAGTTTTTTTAGACGGGCGGCGCGTTGGACGCACGCCGCTGACGACCCAGGCGGAGCCGGGCGTGCGGACGCTCAGGCTCTCCCGTCCCGGCTTCAGAGCCCACACGCAGTCGGTGACGGTACGCAATTTTTTCGTCTCGCGGGTTCCGCAGATCAGGCTCGAGCCCACCTATGAGAGCTTGGTTTTTTGGACGCCGCCAACAGGTTTTACGGTTTCAGTGGACGGGGTAGTGCGTCCCCGCAACTTCGCCGCCAACCTGCGCCCCGGGCCCCACCGGGCGGTGTTGTCGCGGCGCGGCGTCGACATCCCCTTTACCTTCAAGCTGCCCCGACCGGGCGTGTTTGAACTCGACGTGCAGACGCACGAGCTGAGGACGCTCGAGTAAGAAAGTCCCGTTGGAGCCTCTGTGAGACCACCCTTCTACGTCTACATCATGATGTTGGCATTATTTGCTAACATATAGCCACGAACGATGGGATTCGCTCTCAACTT
>CADCWP010000180.1 GCA_902806425.1 uncultured Truepera sp. | reverse complement strand
GGTATTGCTGCGGTCAAAAGCCAACAGCTCGGCATCTAAACCGAGCTGTTTTTGCGTCTCTGACATGGTGGGCGGTATAGGGATTGAACCTACGACCCCTCGCGTGTGAAGCGAGTGCTCTCCCGCTGAGCTAACCGCCCCTACAGGTCCGCTAAGCATACTAAGGCGGCAAAATGAAGTCAAGAACGCGCCTCTGGTAACGTTCCTCCGACCACCGCTTGTCAAAGTGGCCTTCTCGCCTCGAGACCCGCAGGTGATATAACCCGGCATGACCTCCGACCCGGACACGACCTTGTTCGTCGTCGCCGTCGCCGTCATCATCCGGCGTGAAGGCACGTTTTTAGCCATGCGCCGTGCACTGACTAAGGACGCCGGACCGGGTCTGTGGGAGGCGCTCTCGGGGCGCGTTGAGGCGGGGGAAGCGCCCCTGAAGGCCGCTGCGCGTGAAGTTCGGGAGGAATGTGGCCTAACCGTGCAGATCGACCCGCGCCCCGTCACCAGTTACCCAGCTACCCGTTTGGAGCTGCCGATGATCGTCATCGTTTACAGGGCCTACTACGGCGGCGGTGAGGTAACGCTGAGCGGCGAGCACGACCGTTACGAGTGGCTCTCGCCGGACGCGTTCGCAGAGAGAAGCACCCTCACGCCCCTCATCCACGCGGCGCGGTTAGCCTTTAACGTGTAGACGTAACGGCCACCCAAAAGGAGACCCATCATGATGTCACCACCACCTCCGTTCTCAGCGGCAAGGAGATAAGCGAGTACCACGGCCTCGTCAGCGGCGAGGCTATTCTGGGCGCAAACATCTTCCGCGACTTTTTCGCCGGTATCAGGGACATCGTCGGCGGGCGCAGCGGCGCGTACGAACAGGCCCTGCGCGAAGCCAAGGAGATTGCCCTGCGCGAGATGCAAGAGGAGGCGCAGCGGCTTGGAGCGAACGCAGTGATCGGCGTCGACCTGGACTATGAAAACATCACCGCGGGCAGCAGCGGCGGGATGCTGATGGTCTCGGCGAGCGGCACCGCCGTCACGGTTCGCTGAGGCGGCTTTTCGGCCCTCCATGGAGCGCGGTGCGGGCGCTGGGGCTGTCTGTTAGGGACTACGCGGTCTTCGGTAGCGCTCCGCTGCTGGCGCGCGGCCTCATCGCTGAAGTGGGTGATATCGACATCTTGGCGACGGGCTCAGCGTGGCAGTTGGCACAAAAGCTGGGCTCCCCGCCCGCGCGTCCGGCGGTGACAGGGTGGTACACATAGCTCCCAACCTCGACATTTTTGACGGGTGGCTAGGTTTAGACGCAGACGCCATCATCTGCCGCGCTGAGCGCATAGACGGCCTGCCTATCGCACACCTCAGCGACGTGGCCGCGTACAGACGCCTGTTAAACAGGCCCAAGGATAGGCTTCACCACGAGCGGCTCGAGCCATACCTGCTTGAGAACTCCTAGCCAAACTGTGAGGGCAGGCCCGCGCACGTTGGATTGCCCCCGCTAGAGTAGCGTATGGACCCCTCCCAACCCGCGCTCGTCTTCGTCTACAACGCCGACAGCGGGCTCCTAAACGCGCTTCTCGACTTGGGCCACAAGGTCGTCTCGCCGCGCACCTATGCGTGCCGCCTCTGCGCGCTCACCTACAGCCCTCTGGGAATGCGCCGCCAATGGCGCACGTTTACCGAGCAGTTGGAGCGTCCGGTCACGTTTTTACACGCCGACGAACTCGCTGAGCGCTACGGTCTCAAAGGGGTCGCCCTCCCGGCAGTTTTTGAAGAGAAGGGGTCGCAGCTCGAGCTGCTCCTCACGCGCGAGGCCATAAACCGCTGCGGCTCGCTCGCCGACCTTGAGGGATTGCTGACGCGTTCGTTAAACCGCACGGGCGCTCCCCAGGCCTGAACTTTCCGGACCACCCTGCAAGCGCCCGTGCTATTTTGGCCTCACTACAGGAGGCACATGTGCGCTACGTTTTAGCTCTCGACCAGGGCACGACCAGCAGCCGCGCCATCATCTTCGATGACAAGGGCCGTATTCGCGGCGTAGGTCAAAAAGAGTTCAGGCAGTTCTTTCCCCAAGGCGGCTGGGTCGAACACGACGCCGGTGAGATTTGGAGCACCCAAGTCGGTGTCGCCCAAGAGGCCCTTGCTAACGCGGGCATCCGGGCGGGTGAGGTCGCCGCTATCGGCATCACCAATCAGCGCGAGACCGTGGTGGTGTGGGACCGGCGTACCGGCAAGCCCGTCCATCACGCTATCGTCTGGCAGGACCGGCGCACCGCCGCTGCCTGTGACGCGCTGCGGGAAGCGGGCCACGAGGCGCTGGTCCGGGAACGGACGGGGCTGCTGATCGACCCGTACTTCAGCGGTACCAAACTCAGGTGGCTGCTGGACAACGTCGAGGGCGTGCGGGAGGGGGCCGAAGCGGGCGAGCTGGCCTTTGGAACGGTTGACTCCTGGCTCGTCTATAACCTCTCGGGCGGCGAACTGCACCTGACCGACGCCACCAACGCCTGCCGGACACTCCTCTACAACATCCATACCGGCACCTGGGACGACGACCTGCTAGAGCTGCTCACGATTCCCCGCGCCATGCTGCCGGAGATTCGGAGCAGCAGCGAGGTCTATGGTGAGACGGCGGAGGGCCTTTTCGGCAGCCGCATCCCACTCTCCGGCATCGCCGGTGACCAGCAGGCTGCGACCTTCGGGCAGGCGTGTCTGGACAAAGGCATGGTCAAAAATACTTACGGGACGGGCTGCTTTATGCTGCTCAACACCGGCCCGGAGCCGGTCCCAAGCGAGCACAAGCTGCTCACGACCGTAGCGTGGCGTCGAGACGGCAGGACGACGTACGCGCTCGAGGGCGGTGTCTTCGTCGCCGGGGCGGTCGTGCAGTGGCTGCGCGACGGCCTGGGCATCATCCGGCACAGCGGTGAAGTCGAGCAGTTGGCTATGAGCGCCCCAGACAACGGCGGTGTCTACTTTGTTCCTGCCTTTACGGGTCTGGGCGCGCCGCACTGGGACGCCTACGCGCGCGGCACGCTGGTCGGCCTGACGCGCGGGAGCACGGCGGGACATATTGCTCGGGCCGCTCTGGAGGCCATCGCCTATCAGGTCGCGGACCTGCTCAGCGCCATGTGTCAGGACGCCGGTTTAGAGATTCCCGAACTCCGCGTCGACGGCGGCGCGAGTGCCAACGACCTGTTGATGCAGTTTCAGGCCGACATCCTGGGCGTGCCCGTGGTCCGGCCTAAAGTCACTGAAACGACGGCGCTGGGCGCGGCGTACTTGGCGGGTCTAGCCGTCGGTTACTGGAACGACGAAGGTGAGATCACGCAGAACTGGGAGGAGGACAGGCGTTTTGAACCGAATATGGACGCGGGGGAGCGTGAGCGGCTTTTAGGCCGGTGGCGGCGGGCGGTCGAGCGGGCCAAGGATTGGGAGCGGGACTGAGGGATGAGCGCGACCGTTCGGCTTGCCCAAGCTGACGACCTGAGCGATTTGCAGCGGCTCGACCCGTGGCCGAAAGAACGCATCTGGCGTCAAAAGATCGCGGCGGGCGAGGTGATGGTGCCCGAGCTTGACGGCGGTGTGGTCGGTTTGATGCGGTATGACCTGCTCTGGACGACCGTGCCGTTTCTGGGCCTCATCGAAATTGAGGCAGCGCACCGGGGTAAAGGGTACTCGTGGCTGATGCTTTCCTTTCTCAAAGATCATCTACGTGAACAGGGCTACGTCGCCCTCTTAAGCTCGTCGCAGACCGACGAACCCGAAGCGCAGCGGTGGCACCTGCACATGGGTTTTTCGTCAAACGGCATTATCGAGAACATTATGGACGAGGGCGTCGGGGACGTTGTTTACCGGCTGATGCTTAGCTAGTACTTTGGCGATAGCTATATAGAATACAGTACTGAAACCACGCCTTTTTGTGTTGAGGTGGCAATCCGCTTCCAGAGCTAAGTGGCCTAAGTACGTCTACACTTCAGCTTCTCC
>CADCWP010000179.1 GCA_902806425.1 uncultured Truepera sp. | reverse complement strand
GCAAAAGCGTGCTGCAACGCCCCCAACACCTGAGCGTCGTGCGTGGCGCTGCGCCCGACCTTGACCTTGAAGACGCGCACGCCCCCGTCATAGACGCGCGCCGCTTCGCTCAGCATAGTTTCCAAGCTGTCAATGCCCAGAATGTAGGAGACCACGAGCCTCTCCTTTTCACCTCGCTCGGTGTCGAAGAGGGTGCTGCCCTGGCCCTTTGCCCAGAGTTCAGAGAGCGCCGTGTCGAGCGCACCTTTGGCGCAGTGGTTGTTTGGGGTACGCGCCAAGACCTGCTGCTGCGCGTCGATGGCGTCGACCTCGAGCCCGATGAGACCTGGTGCTAGATGGTCGCGCACGATGGCCTCGACGCTGGGGACGGTCTCGCCATAGATGGTCGGGCGCACCGGGGCTTCGGCGGTGCCGATGTTGCCCACGTCGTCAAAGACGGAGACGAGGACGTGCTCCAACCTCGCCAACTTGCCCGACTTTCCCCAGCGGAGCGTACCTTTTAAGGCCAACTCAAAAGGCCGGGTGAAGACGCGCGCGATGTGCGGCACTTACAGCCACCTCTGGATACGCGCCTGCACGTCGTCCACCGACATCTTGGTGGTGTCCAAGTATAAAAAGCTGTGCGCGTCCTTCGCCCTACGCAGGTATTCGGCGGCGGCGGTCATATCGTAGTTCTCGGCTTCGCTGAGGATGACGCGGACGGCTTTTAAGAGGTTGCTTCTCCGGACGCCCTGCGCTGCAAGCGTTGCCAGCTCACCAGGGTCGAATACGGTCCCCAACTTATCAATGGCTAGAAGTTGTTCCGTAAAAGAGGTGCTTTTAGGACCCTTTACCGAAACGTGGTCAAAGCTGTCGTCCCGCCCGACTAACCGTAAAAGCCGCACAAGCGGGGGTGCGTCGAGCAAGATAAACCGCGCCTCGGGAAACATCTTTACGCCCGCTTGAGCCTCCTCGAGCCCGCGCAGATTGTCGAACACCACCGTATCCGTCTCCACAGGTGGTGCTGGTGCTGTTTGCAGATACCGGCCCAGCGCGTGAACCATCCCGCCGGGATGCATTTCCCGATAACGCTTGGTCAGGTCGAAGCGCTCGATCCTGTCCTTTACAGCCTGCACGGGCTCACCCGCCGCCCGCTGCACCTCCGGAATGATCAGGGTGTCGGTGAGCGTGCGGCGGTTAGGGAGTAGCGTCAAGGGTACGCCGCCGGTCTGGAGCGCCGCTACCGCAGTGCTCTTGCCGACGCCTGTAAGTCCCATCACAAATAGTGTATTCACGACAGCTTCTTGAGACGCTCCCCGGCCTCTAAAATCGCCTCGTCCGACTTGCAAAAAGCGAAGCGCACCAGATGTTTGGCGAGATGCTTGTGCGCCCCCGAGTAGAGAGCGCTCGGCGGGATGCCGACGACGCCCGCGCGTTCCGGCAGCGCGTTGCAGAGGGCGATATCGTCTTCGTACCCCAGCGCCGAGCTGTCGGCGATGACGAAGTAGCCGCCCTGAGGCGCGGGTGCCCTGAACGGCGTCCCCCGGAGCTGCGCCAGGAGCAGGTCGCGTTTACGACGAAAGAGCCCCTCCAGTTCGGCGTAATACCCGTTCGTCTCCACCTCTTGCAACACACGCGCCGCCGCCACCTGCAAGGGCGTCGCCACCACAAACGGAATCCACTGGTGCGCCATCCTGAGCGGAGTGATGAGCCGTTCGGGTCCGACGGTCCAACCGACTTTCCAACCCGTCACCGAAAACGTCTTGCCGATGCTCGAGACGCTCAGCGTCCGCTCCCACGCCCCCGGTCGGCCCGCGATACTCACGTGCGGCGTAAAGGCGATGTGCTCGTAGACCTCGTCGCTGACGATAAGGGCGTCGTAGCGGTCCGCCAGCGCCACGATACGGTCGAGTTCGGCTTCAGAAAAAACCTTGCCCGTCGGATTGTGCGGCGTGTTGACGATAATAGCTTTGGTTCGATCTGTAAACGCCTCCTCGAGCGCGTCAAAGTCCAGTACCCACTCGTCTCCCTGCGGTTCTAACGCCACGAACTTGGGCACCCCGCCCGCCATGATGATGTCGGCGGGGTAGGCGTCGTAAAAGGGCTCGAGCACCACCACCTCGTCGCCCGGATCGATAAACGCCTGCATGGCTGCGAAAAGTGCTTCAGTTGCGCCCACGGTGACCTGAACGTTTTGCGCGGGCTCTAGGTCCCGCCCAAGACGCGCGGACATCTTCGCCGCGACGGCCTCCAAGAGCGCGGGCATCCCCGGCAGCGGCGCGTACTGCTGGTAACCGGAGGCCGCTTCGCGTAGGGCTTCAAGCGCAAACTCCGGCGGTGGAAAGTCGGGGAACCCCTGGCCCAGGTTGACAGCCCCGTGCTGCTGAGCCAGGCGGGTATAGGTGGTAAAGACGTTTTCGCCGAATGATGCTGTGCGTCGGCTGACGTAAGGGGTTTGTGGCGACATTTGGGCCACTATATCTTGTGCGCTCAGCTTTCAGACCTTATAGCCTGCGCTGTTCAAGATGTGTGCGACGGTCTCCTCGAGGCTCAGCTCGCTGCTGTCGACAACGAGCCACCCGGCCGCGCTGAAATCGTGCTCTTTTTCCGTAAAGGTTTTGTACAAGCCTCTAATGGTCTCTACGAGTGCCACCGTCTCAAAGCGTTTGTTGGTGCGTTCGGCGTTACGGCTCAAGACCGTGTCCAGTTTTGGCAGAAGCAGCACTTTGTAAACCGCAAAGGCGCTGAGTGGTTCGCCGAAAAGAGACTGCGCTTCAGCAGGAAAGACAACATCGTCGAGCGCTACGGCAAAACCGGCTTCCGCGTAACGCCCGGCCATAGCTGCGGCCGCGGTTCTAGCCAGTGCGAACTGCCTCGTCGTCTCCTCCGTCCAGTCGAACACGGAGGCTCGGCCCGAGACGACAAACTCCCGAAAATCATCGACCGGCAGGTGCAGGCCGAGCGGGAAGTGTTGCAGTAACGCCTGCGCAACCGACGTTTTGCCCGACCCAGGCGTGCCGGAGAGCAGAAAGACGGGTTCGGGATGTGCTGGAGTTCGGCGCACGCGCGTCAGTCCAACCCGCCACCCAAAAAGCTCGTGACCACCTGGTTGAACACCCTAGGTCGGTCCTCGTTTGGGAGCAGCTTGACCCCGCGGATCGGCAGCAGCGTCGTCCGGGGCCGCGCCTCGATAAAATCCTGCGCGTCGCCAATCGGCGTGGTCGTCGCCTCGTCGCCCCACAGCATCAGCACCGGTTGCGTCACCACCGGCCACAGCCGCGTCACGCTTTGATCTAAGTTGCCGCTGACGAACGAGAAGATGACCCAGCGGGCGTTCTCGACCCGCAGGTTGTCGTCGTAACTCGCCAGCACCTCCTCGGTCAAGCTTCGCGGCCCGGCGTAGGCGTCCAACAGAAAAAATCGTTGCGTGCCGGGGTCGAGCAAGAACGTGTTGAACACGCCCCCAAGAAACCCGCGAAAGCGCCTGAACGCGGCGACGCGCTCTTCATTCTGAGGTCGGGAGAGCCGTTCGTACCCGGTCGGGCTGATGAGCACGAGTTTGCTGATCAGCTCCGGGCGCTCGGCGGCGATGCGAACCGCATAGGCGGCGCTGAGGCCGTTGGCGACCACGGCGGCGGGCGCTTCCGGCACCCGTTCCAAAAACTCGGTGAGCTGCCCGACCAGCAGGTCCTGGGTGTAGCGAACTGCGGGTCGGCTGCTCCGGCCAAAACCCAGTAGGTCGAGGGCAAAGACCTTGAAGCCAGCGTCCACCAGGGCAGCGGCATTTTTGCGGTACTGGAACATGCTCGAACCCCCACCGATCCCGTGTACCAACACGACGCTTTCACCTTCACCGAAGGTTTCGTAGTAGGTAGTGTAGTCTCCGTAGGCGACCTTTTGGGCGGTTGCGCCGGGGATGATGGGCGCAGTTTGCTGTTGGGTGAGGGCAGGAGTGCAGGCGGTCAGCAGAAGCAGGAAGGCGAGCCGAAGGGGGTTCATGGGGAATTATAGGGAGGTTT
>CADCWP010000178.1:2562-4043 GCA_902806425.1 uncultured Truepera sp. | reverse complement strand
CGGTACGAAAAAGTGAAATACTAAGAGAAAGCCGCTGACCCAACCCCAACCCGGCCCGAAACGCGTCACGTACCAGGTGTTCGTCTCGACGATGTTATTCGACCACAAGATGATCATCTGCGAGGTCTGCACGTACGCCCAGAACATCGTAAACGCCATTAAAAAATTGCCGAAGTCTTGCAGCCGCTTGTCGTTTAAAACGCGCGGCAGCGGTTCAACATCGCGGAAGTTGACGAGCATTAAAATCAGCAGCGACACCGCGCTGATAGCCTGCCCGATCATAAAGATCACGCCGTACATTCCCGAAAACCATTCGGGCGTCAGCGACATGCCCCAGTCAAAAGCCGCAAAGGTCATCGTCAGGACAAACATCAGCAGACCGAGCGCGCCCGCGTTACGCATGTGCTGCGCCAGGTCCTCGCCCGCGTCCTGTCGCCGCGACCAGCGCTGGAAAAGCGTTACCAAAATGCACCAGGTCGCAAAGTAGACGACGCTCCGCAAAACGAACGCGGGAACGTTGAGATAACTCGACTTCAGGTCGACGGTGGGGTGCGCCGCAACGTACTCAGGGCTCGTCCAGGGGTAGAGGGCTCCCATCCCGATGAGGACCGGGATAAAAAGAATCGTCATCATAAAGATGTTGCCCGCTCCGGCCTCTAAAAAGCGACGTGCGATAGCTCCCCACGGTCCCCCGGCGAGGTGCTGAATGAGCAGCATCGACAAGCAGCCGAGCGTCAGCCCTACCCAGAAGATATAACCGAACAGGTACGATTCAAAAAATGTGTCCAGTCCACCGCTGGTTGGGATCAGCACAGCGACCAACACGACGCCGACGATGCCGACGGCGGTCGCTAGACGCTGAGCGCGGCTCAGCGCTGCGGGGTAGGCGTCGGTGCGGGTCATTAGTCAGCTCCTTCGGGTGCCGTACCTTCTGCCTGCGCCGACGAGACGGCTTCAGGGGCAGCCTGAGCCGCTGCTCCGGTCTCGGTGCTGGCCTGCTCGAGCCGTTCCCTGACGTCTGCGGGTAGGTCGGCGACCGGCGCGTCTTGCGAATACTGAAGGGTTTTGATGTAGGCGGCGATAGCCCAGCGGTCTTCGGGGGGGACGCGTGAGGCGTAGGAGTACATGCGGCCGTAACCGTTCGTGATGACCTGGAAAAAGTAGCCGACGGGCGCGGCCTGCAAACGTTCGTCGTGAAACGAGGCAGGTTGCACAAAGCCCTTTTGTACGATCATGCCCTCGCCGTTGCCCGAATAGTTGTGGCACGGCGAGCAGTAGATGTTGTAGCGCTGCTGACCACGTTGCAAGACCGCCTCGGTCAGCGCGACGGGCAGTTCCGTAGCGATCCCGGCTTCGCCCTGGCCCGTAAAGAAAACGCTGTCGACCTCGCCGCGGCTCCTCGACACCGTGCCGTCGATAAGGGGCCGTGACTAGGTTTCATCGGTAAAGAACGGAGAGGGGTCGTAGGTTTCGTACTTGGC
>CADCWP010000178.1:0-2552 GCA_902806425.1 uncultured Truepera sp. | reverse complement strand
TGCGCATCTTAAACCTCGACCTCGGACACCCGGAGCGGGCTGAGTCCTTCGAGAAAGCCCCGCGTCTTCTGCATGTCAAAGTTGGCGTCGGCCGCCTCGATGCAGAGAAAAAAGTGGTCGCGGGTCGCTGCGCCGAAGTTCGGCGTGTTAAATATCGGGTGGTAGGGCTGCGGGAGACCGTTACGGGCGAGCATAAAGAGTCCGGCGGTAAAGGCTGCGAACAGGATCGTGCATTCAAAGGTGATGATGATATAGTTCGGCCACGAGTTGAGCGGTTTACCGCCGATGTTGAGCGGGTAGTGAATAACCTGAGCGTAGTACTGCATGGCGAAGGCTGCCAAGCCCCCGGTAATGCCCATTAGGAGCACCACCCAGCCGAGCCGCGTATTCTCCATGCCCAGCGCCTCGTCGAGCCCCGTGACCGGAAACGGCGTGTAGGCGTCCATCTTTTTGTACCCTGCTTCGCGGGCGTGGTTGGCCGCGTCGATCACCGCTTCCGGGGTGTCGAACTCGGCGACCAAGCCATACGTGGTGTCGGCTTCAGGCGCTGTGTTGGTAGCTGGGTCGGTAGCTGTGTGGGTCGCCATCACCCTGCCTCCGGTTCTGTTCTGTTTAGAGGGGACTCATTTGTAGCGTGGGTTCCGTGGCTGCTGTGCATATCGTGGTGAACCAACTCTTTAATCTCCGAGGTGGCAATCGACGGCAGGAGCCGGATAAAGACGAACCATAGTGACAAGAAGAGCCCGATGGAGCCGATAAAAAGCGACCAGTCGAACACGGTCGGGTAGTAATTGCCCCATGAGGACGGCAAAAAGTCGCGGGTCAGGGTGATGGCGACGATCACATAGCGCTCGAGCCACATCCCTACCGAGACTACAAGCGCGATGAGAAAAAGTGCTGCCGTTGACTGCCGCACCGCCTTAAACCAGAGGGGCTGAATCGCCAGGCCGTTGCAAAAGATCAGCGCCCAAAATGCCCAGGCGTAGTCGCCGAAAACGCGGTTGTAGGCCATGAAGCGTTCGTACTCAACACCCGAGTACCAGGCGATGAATAACTCGATGACGTAGCCGTACAGCACGATCATGCCGGTCGCGAACATGACCTTGGCACAGTTGTCGAGGTGCTTTTTGGTGATCAGGTTCTCTAAGCCGAAAGCGCGCCGGAGCGGAATCCCTAAAATCAGCACCATGGCAAACCCGGCGTAAACGGCTCCGGCGACGAAATAGGGCGGCGCGATGGTGTTGTTCCAACCCGGCAGCTGCGCTACGGCGAAGTCCATCGCAATCGTCGAGTGGACCGACAGCACAAGCGGGGTCGACAAGGCGGCCAGGAGCAGGTACGCCCGCTGATAGCGCTGCCAGTGCTTCGCCGAACCGCGCCAGCCGAGCGCCAACGACCCGTAAAAAAGCCGCGGAAAGGGGTGCGTTGCCTTGTCACGCATCGTCGCTAAGTCGGGCACCAAGCCGATAAACCAGAACAGCGCCGAAACGGTGGCGTAGGTCGAGATCGCAAACACGTCCCAGTCGAGCGGGCTGCGGAACTGCGGCCAGAGCCCGTAGGTGTTCGGGTACGGGAAAAGCCAGTAGAAAAGCCACGGGCGGCCAAGGTGCAGAATCGGTCCCAAACCGGCGCAGACGACCGCAAACAGCGTCATCGCCTCCGCAAAGCGGTTGATCGAGGTGCGCCAGTCCTGCCGGAAGAGCAGCAAAATCGCCGAGATGAGCGTCCCGGCGTGGCCGATACCGATCCACCAGACAAAGTTGATGATGGGAAACGCCCACGCAACCGGGATATTGTTGCCGAAGATGCCCGTACCACGGATGATCAGCGTGACGACGGTGTAAAGCCACAACATCAGCAGCGCGAAACCGACGGCGAAACCTAAAAACCACCAGCGCGGGGCCCTGGTCAGGTTTCTGAGAATAGGCCGGTTGACGGTATCGTCGACGCCGCCGTAGGTCTGTCCGGGCGCGATGACGCGGTTTGTCTCCTGAACGCCCCGCACCCTTCTCGGTTGAACAGCCATCAGTGCGCTCCCGTCGCGGTCTCCGCCACAGCCTCGGCGAGCGCCGGGTGCGGGTTGGTGAGTTTGGCTAAGTAGGTCGTGCGGGGCGAGGTGTTAAGTTCGGTCAGCACGCCGTAGTTCAGGGGTGAGCGCTTGTCCTTGACAACTTGGCTCTCGGCCTTGTTGAGGTCGCCGAAGATGATCGCCTGCGTCGGGCACGCGGCGGCGCAGGCGGTGACCACCTCGTTTACGCCGATTTCACGCCGTTCGTTGCTCGCGTTGATGTTGGCCGCGCGAATACGCTGCACACAGTAGGTGCATTTTTCCATCACCCCGCGGCTCCGCACCGTCACGCCGGGGTTGGCGAGCATGGCCAGACTGGTCTCATTGAGTTCGGCGTACTGCAAGAAGTTAAAGCGGCGCACCTTGTAGGGGCAGTTGTTCGAGCAGTAGCGGGTGCCGACGCAGCGGTTGTAGGTCATCTCGTTGATGCCCTCGGCGCTGTGGCTGGTGGCCGCGACCGGGCAGACGACCTCGCACGGCGCCT
>CADCWP010000177.1 GCA_902806425.1 uncultured Truepera sp. | reverse complement strand
TACGCGTACCTGGCGCTCGGCGGCGCCCAGCTCATGCTCGAGCAGGCCGCCCCGGCAGGGACCGCGCCCGGCGGCGAGACGGAACAGGGGCCTCGGCGTGAGGCCGAGCCCGCGCACCCGCCCGGCCGCGAAATCGTTCTCCAGATTGAGGTCGAAGACGTCGGCGTGTATGCGGAGCGGTTGCGCCGGGCTGGCTACCCCTTAGCGCTCGAGACGTACGACGCGTGGTTCCGGACCGACGGCTTGCTAAGCGGGTTAAGGAGGCTGCCGGTCACGGACCCGGACGGACACCCGCTCCGGCTCGCCGAGTACCTCGGCACCAGGCCGCTCGAGCCCTTCTAGATTTCGGTACGCCTCCGATAGAACTTGGGCCAGTCGCAGCGAGACCCTTGACGTCGGGTGCCTCAACCGCAGCCTGCGGTGCCGGATCTCACACCCCGTCCTCGGCATGCCGTCGCTCTCGGCAAAACGCGATGACCGATTCGGCACCTTCCGGCTTGTTGTTCACCACAACGCCTCCTTACGCCTTCGTGAATACCGACCCAGAAACTCCGCGGGGGTCCGCCCACTCGCTCTAAGTCGGTCAAACCAGCCACACTCTGAGATGCCGTCCGGGCGTATCGTGCTGAGGTTTGTAAGTACCGCATCGGCGCTTGAGCTTCGTGCTCGATTCGGTGCCGTCACGATGACTTATAGGCTGTGGCCCGCCATGCGGACCCGGGCGTTGCTCAACCGACGCCACGCATGACGTAACGATGGGAGTTTACCTGTGCGGAAAATCGTGATCTTGTTACCCGGTTTGAGCGGCCTTTCATCCCCGGAGTGCTGCTGATGTCCCGCGCCGCCGCGCGGGTGGAGAGCGTCGACGCCGCCATCGAGACCATCGGCCTGGGCCGCTTTCAGTGGCGGCTCCTGGGCGTCAACGGCCTGGTGTGGGCCGGAGACGCGATGGAGGTCATCGGCATCGGCTTCATCATCCCCTCGATAGTCGCCACCTTCGGCGTCTCGGGCGCTCAGGCAGGGCTGGTGGGGTCGCTGTTTTTCGCCGGGATGCTCGCCGGGGCGTGGGGCTTCGGGGCGCTCGCTGACCGCGTCGGGCGGCGCACGGTTTTCCTCATCACGATCGCGCTCAACGCCGTTTTCGCCCTGTGCTCGGCGGTCGCGCCCAGCTTTGGGCTGCTGCTGCTGTGCCGGTTCCTCAACGGCTTGGCGGTTGGCGGCACGCTGCCGGTCGACTACGCCATCATGGCTGAGTACCTGCCCAAGCGCGAGCGGGGCCGGTTTCTGGTGTACCTCGAGAGCTTCTGGGCGCTCGGAACGGTGGTGATCGCGCTTGTCGCCTGGGCGGTTGTGCCGCAGCTGCCGGAGACGGGCTGGCGCTGGATTTTGGCGATCAACGCGCTGCCGGGGATTCTGGGCTTCTGGGTGCGGCTGAGCGTCCCCGAGTCGCCACGCTTTTTGCTCTTGAAGGGCGACGCGGTGGGCGCGAGGCGGGTGCTGGAGCGGGTGGCGGAGGTAAACGGGGTGAGGCTCGAGCTGAGCGCCTTGCGGTCCGCGCCGCCCGCCCCGCGCCGCAACACGACCGCCGCGCTGTTCCAGCACGGACTCGCGCCCCGCACCCTGCTTTTGGGCGTGATCTGGCTGGGGTTGTCGTTCGGCTACTACGGCGTCTTCACATGGCTGCGGCCCATCTTCGTGGAACAGGGCGTGGCGGCGCTCGAGACGTACTGGTTCTTGATCCTCCTGGCTTTAGCGCAGCTGCCGGGGTACGCGCTCGCGGCTTATCTGCTCGAGCGCCTCGGCCGGCGGGCCACGCTGGCGCTCTTTCTCTTCGCCAGTGCGGCGGCAAGCATGACCTTCGCCTTTTCCGCCACCCCCGCGGTGGTCATTGGGGCGAGCCTGCTGCTGTCGTTTTCGCTGCTCGGGGCGTGGGGCGCACTCTATGCGGCCACACCGGAGGTCTACCCGACCGAGGTGCGCGCCACCGGCATGGGCGTGATGGGCGCCGTGGCGCGGGCGGGCGGCATCGTCGCGGCGCAGCTCGGCGGGGTGCTACTGGGCTTGTCGTTCACGTCGGCGCTCGGGCTGTACGCGTTATCGCTGGGCGCGGCGGCGGTGGCGGCGCTGCTGATGCGTGAGGACCTCAGGGGGCGCGCCCTCAGCGACCGCGTGCAGGATGCGGCGTCGGGTTTGGGTTGAGCGAGTCGGTTTTATACAGCACCTGATAAGGCCGGACCGGACCCCTTCGTGTAGGTGGCTTCAACGGTCAGCTGTTAAACGTGAGGTGGTGAGCACCGCGAGCCGCGCCAGCAGCCTCTAGATGTCTTCTTCGGGATTCACAGGCTCGTACTCGGGGTCGTCTGTGGTTTCTTCGTCCAGCTCCCTTGGCGTTCTGCTCGTCGGCGCGCCTCCAGGGCGCTCGTCCCACCCGGCCCGGTCGTCGGCCTGACGCCGTCCCGGCCCGTCCTGCTCGCTTTCAACGTCGTGAGCGCTCGTGTCGTCGTTCATTATCTCCACCCCCGCCAGCCATTGTGGAACTGTGGCCGCCCCCAATCTGTAAGCACAGCGCATTTCGCCGGTATCCCGACAAGACGTGTGGATGCTGAAGACTCCGGGCCGGACGGCTGCTGTCGCGCCAGGACAAGACAGATCGTGCCGTGCGACCCATTCCCAGCAAGCCGGTGACTCCTTGTGTAAGGACACGAAAGCAGACCGGGGGGTACTATGGACAACACCAATCCGGAGATGGCCACGCCGGGGGGGCGCAACCTCACCGCCAAAACGATCATCGGCGACGACGTAAGGAACAGTCAGGGCGAGATCCTAGGAACCGTGCAGGACCTCATGCTCGACCTGGAGAGCGGCAGCGTCGCCTGTTGATTACGAACGCCGCTGCGACCGTCCTCACTCTTTTAAGGAGTCACGACCTGTGGGTTACTGTTCCCTTTCTCCTCCCGACGCGGGCGCTGTGTCATCTGTCCCGTTCACGAGCATCACCGGGACGGCTAGCTGCCGCACCACCTCCTCCGCCACGCTGCCTGAGAACAGGCGGCTTAGCCCCTGCCTGCCGTGCGTCATCATGGCGACGAGGTCGGCACCCGTGTCGCGCGTGACGCTCACGATCTCGTCCGCCGGGCGGCCGAAGTGGACGCTGACCGTCGGGTTGTAGCCCGCCTCCCGGAATAGCGCCGCCTCTTCCCTGAGTTCGTCCTCCAGCCTGCGCCTGAAGTCTTGCAGCTCCTCGCTGTCGTAGATGGGGTGGCGGCTGGCCGCCGCACCCGCGACACCGCCGTAGGTGTAGAAGGCGTAGTCGCTCCCTACTGACATCGGGTAGGCGAGGGCGTCGGCGGAAACAGGCGGCTGCGCCACGTGGAGAAGTAGCAGGGCGCAGGCCTCGGGCGGGAAGAGGCGGCGCAGGTGGGGCAGGATCTGGCGGCTGAAGGCGCTGCCGTCGAGCGGGACTAAGAGCTTGGTGGTCACCATAAGCTACCTCCTGGGGACTAAGGGCGTGGGCGTAAACAGATTAGGCAACCTTCGTAGTAGATGCGGGTGCCGTCGCCAGTCTCGACAAAGCTGCCTGCTGATATGGCACCGCCGCTCATCATGCCGCCGCTTTCCTGTGCTGTGGCGAGGCTAAAGAACAGGCCCAGAACTAGACCGGAAACGAACTTCTTGTGCATCTGCTGCCTCATTGGAATCCCCCGACGTTTCTCATAATTTGGTTGTTTGAAGGTATTGACCTAGACCTGAGGTACAGTTGGTCACCCTATTGCGATTTCTGATGCCGTACTTGCATCTCCTTACTTTTATACTTCTGTGCTTCATAAAGCTATTTTCGGTTCCTGGCATACTTAACCCGACCCTACTCACGGCTAACGCTTCTTGCGGTAGAACAGGGCATCATCGTTGGAGCACAGCTCTTCTTGTCTGAGAGCGCTTAGCCGCAGCTACCCGGCTCAGTGGTGCTCACTGGTGCTGTGACGTTTAGTGGAAAGGGTATGCTGCCAGCTCTCTCGAACGTTGGAAAGTCTTGGAGCCGTCTTGTTCT
>CADCWP010000176.1 GCA_902806425.1 uncultured Truepera sp. | reverse complement strand
CCAGCAGTAATGACGATTATGCGCTGTCGGCGCGAACGCCCTGATGCCCGCATGCTGTCTCCAAACGCGCCTATTACAGGTGGAGGGATGACTTTATCACCCGTACCCGTATCCTTAAAGGTGTTTAGAAGACGGTGTCCATGTTGTGAGCGTCCGCCAACCGCCTCTACCATACGCATTATTCCTCTCAGCCCTGCCGGAAGTCGTCCTGATCCCAAGCTTGGCTGGAGGCATTCTCGTCGGCCACGAACTCGCCTGCCTGCACTTGGTCGCTGCGGAGGACGAGGTAGCCCGTCCGGATCTGCTCGCCCCCTTGGTAAACTACAGGATTACGTAGGAGAAAGACCTGTTTCGGCCCCCCGAACAGCTTCATGAGCTCAGCCGCCCCACCACGCTCGTGGTCCGGTAGGTCCTCAAGGGTGGCCTGTTCCCCCTCGATTAGGGTGCCGCCGACAAGCAGCCGCAGCTTGGGAGCGTCCGCCATAGCTACCTCGCGGAGGCCGCCTGCGTCTGGTCGGGAATGACGAGCACCATGCCCGGGAACAGCAGGTCGGGGTCATCTAGGAGGTGAGCGTTGGCTTCGTAGATGGCGGGCCAGCGGTTGCCGTTTTGGTAAAAGACGCTGGCGAGGTACGACAGCGAGTCACCAGGCTGGACGGTGTAGACTCCCTGCGCCCCAGTCACACGGGCCACCGTGCGCTGCGCCCCGTCGAGAGCCCGCTGGACCCTCGCAAGTTTGCGTTCATCCGTCACGGACGACGCGCCCCGGAGCTGTAAGGCGCGAACCTCCCCAGTCAGCGAGGCTGCCCGGGATCGCGCGCGTTCGAGCTGCGCGGAGGTGGGGGCGAGGCGCTCCTCCAGAGCAACGTTCCTCTGGTCCAGCGTGTTCAGCTGGGCAAGAAGAGCGTCTCGTGCGCCTCTGGCCTGTTGGAGATTCTGCTCTAAGCGGTTGGCTCGCTCTCTCACGCCACTTAGTTGCTGCGTGAGGTTTCGCTGCTCACTCCGGTTGGACTCGAGGTCGTCCTGCAAGACTCGGTTACGCTCCGTGATTCTTGCCTGTTCGCTCCTGAGTTGGGCGAGCTCCCCTTCAGCGTCGTCGAGCTGCCCGGTCCTGGTGGCTAGCGTCGCCCGTAGGGCGGCCTGCTCCTGCTCTAAGGTGTCGATACTCGCCTGAGCCTGACTACCCGCCTCTTGCGCACCTGCCAGTTGTTCGTCAAGGCCCACCACCTCGTTTTGCAAAGTTGCGATGTCGTTCTGGGCTTGAGTCAGGCGCTCACCTCGCGTGGCGAGTTGTGTTTGCAACGAGGCGCGCTCCTGCTCCAGTGCGGCTATCCTCTGCTCTGCCTGGGTGCGTGCTCTTTGAAGGTTTGTTACCTGCTCACCCAAGGTGCCGATTTGACCTTCGAGTTGTGCGTTCTGCTCAGTTCGCTCCGAAAGGGTGTCCTCCAGGCGGGCGCGCTCGGTCTGGAGATTCTCGTTCCGTTGACCCAAACCGGTCACACGCGTTTGAGCGTCCTCCAGCTCGCTCTCGAGCCGTTGTGCGCGTTCCCGAGCCTGGTCCCTGACGTCCTGCGTTCGTGCCAACTCGTTTTGCAAGGTTTCATTTTGCTCGTCGGTCGCGGTGAGTTGCTGCTGTACGGCTTGCTGCTCCTCCTGAAGCGCAGCGGACCGCGTCTGGGCCAGTTCGAGGGTTTCGCGGACGCTGGTGAGCTGCCCCTGCACGTCGGTTATTCGTCGCTCGAGGGCCGTGTTCTGCCCGCTCAGGGCGGCCACCTGGTCATTCAACCGGGTCTGCGTCCGTTGTAGGGAGCGTTTTAGCTGCGTGCGTTCACCCTGCACCTGTTCAAGCTCTGTGCGGAGCTGAGCATGTCTCTGCTCCACCTGCTCCAAGTCGTTCTGGAGGACGTGGCTCCGAGCTTGAACAGTGTCACGCTGTTGTGCCAGCGTCTGTCGGGCCGTCCGTGCTTTATTGAGCGAGGTGAGTAGGGCTTGCTGCTCTTGCGTGAGATTTCGGTTGCGAGTCTGGGCTCGGGCAAGCTCCTCTTCAAGGGTCACGGCATTGGCCCGCGCTTGGTCCCCCGCTTCGCGCAATTGCTGCACCTCTTGTGTGAGCTGAGCAGTTTCGGCCCCTGCCGTCTCGACCCGCTCACGCAGCGCCTGGCGCTGGTTCGTAGTCTCCGTCAATCTTTCCTGGAGTTGAGAGCGTTCATTGCCGACCCGCTCGAGTTCGGCGTCGAGGGTATCTAAGCGGGTCTCTAGCCCGCGCCTAATCTCGTCAGCCGACGCCAGCCGGGCCGTCAATGCCTCATTCCGGGCGTTAGTGGAGGTCAGCTGCTGTTGGAGACTCTGCCGCTGGCTGGTGGCTTCAGCGAGTCTAGCTTGAAGCTGTTCGCTTTCCCGCTCGAAAGTCTGGCGCTGATCCCGCACACTTTCGAGCTCGCGCTGGAGCGTGGCGTAGCGCCCTTCGAGGTCACTCAAACGCTTCCTCGCCGTGCCCAGCTCCTCTTGTAGGCCCGCCCGCTCTTGCTGCAATGCTGTAAGCCTGGCTTGACGCTGCTGCGCTTTCGCGAGCTGCTCACGCACGCGGGCCAGCTCGTCCGCTACCGCGCGGTTTCGAGTTGTCAGGTTATCCCGTTGCTGCTCGGACTGGGTGTGCGCCTCCTCGAGCAAACCCTCAGCGCGCGTTTGTTCGCGACTTAGCAGTTCGCTCACGCACTGGCGGAGCACCTCGCGGCGCACTTCCACAGTCTCTGTGCCTGCCCTGGTCTGGGCAGCTTCTGCCTGGCTAGGGCCGCTTCCAGGTTGCTGTGTCAGCTGCAACAGCCTCCGCAGCGCTGGTGGACACTGTGTTTCCGGAGGCTCGGCGGGGGCAGGTGTGGCGAGAGCCGTGACGGTGAGTAGCCCTATGCTTAGATGACGCGCGCTTCTGTGCCTCATGGAACCCCCGGGGTTTTGCCTCTGGTGAGACGCTGGCCCCAGTCTAAGCTCGGCAAGACTCCTGCCCTAGCAAAGTCTTCCACATCGCCGCAGCATTTGGTCGCTGCGGGATTTGGGGTGAGCGTGGCACCTTGCGCAGTGCACATGACTTCCGAGCATCGACTCACAATTGCCGATTCCGCCCAACCTTCACCTCGACTGGAGCCGTTATGTGGATGGCAATAATGTTTATCGGACACCCATACATGGCTCACAAGCTTCAGCAAGCCTTCATAGGCACCGCCCGAAGTCAGCTGGGCACCACCGACCCCATGTCCCGACCGTTATAACGGGGCGACGGCAACGTCAGAGAGAGGTGGAGCATGCAAAGGAGCTTTAAGCGTTCCGCGAAGGGATGGGCGCTAGCGGTGCTTAGCCTGGGCAGTTTGGTGAGCGCATCACCCACCGAGCAGATAGAAGACATATTGCGCTCGACCGACAGCACCTTCACGGTCGACTTCAGCAACTTACCGGTCGGCCAGCGCGTCTCGGAAGTCGTACTTGGTCAGGGCATCAGCGGCTCGAGCGTAACCTCAGCGCTTTTGGGCATAAACGGCTTGAGCACAATTCACATCAGCGGCCAACGTGCTGACCGCTCAGGTGACAGCAACCGGGCGATGACCTTCGACGGCGAATGCGGGGGCGACCCTGAGGGGTGCAGCGGCAACGATGACGACCTCTACGAGCCGGGTCAAGGAAACCTGCTTATCGTCAGTCAGGACAACAACGCCGACGACCCTAACGACAACCACGACGGCGGTCATATCGACTTCGACTTCGGCGACTTCGGCCCGGGTGCGGTGACCGTAACGAGCTTGGAGGTGTTTGACGTCTCGCATAACGGTGCGGCGGTGTACCTCTACGCGGATGGCGAGCTTATTGAGGAGATTTCTCTTGCGCGCGGCGGAACGGGCGAGCGGGCCACGGTCGAGGTTGACACGCCTGGTGTGGACCTTATGCGTGTAACGGTAGAGGACTCATTTGCGGTTGATAACTTGGCGTTCGAGGTGCAGTAGCTCAAGCAGATGGAGTGTGCGAGGGGGAGTCATCTAGGGTTTGGGCAGTTCGACGGTGGTTGAGGCGGACCGAGGGGTGCGGGCAGCAGTTAGGCGATTTGCGT
>CADCWP010000175.1:5411-27461 GCA_902806425.1 uncultured Truepera sp. | reverse complement strand
CGTTAACTTTAGATGATACGAACAGATTCTGCTGACCTAAATTCTCCAAACGATACACCCCGGAAGATTTGGGAAGCAGGTAAAAGTACCTGAAATGTCCGGTCTCAATAAAATGTGAATGTGACCCGAGCTGACGCTTCTGACCCTGTGCAGCCTATCACCCACTTTAACGGCCCCGCGCTCACGTTCGACTTTCCGGGCCTCGAGATCGGTTGTGCCGAGACGATGAGAGGCCGACAGGTTGCACGGTCTTCCACTTTTCGCAGCCGGTAAAGGTAGCGACGGACGTGCGGGGCGGTATCCCGGGCGTGTTCATGGCGGGCGACGGCCTCACCGAAGCAATCTGCTTTGCGGGCGACTCGCTCTACGGCCTCGAGGCGTGTACCGGGGTCGCTGCCGAATGGTTCGCGAGCCATCACGCGTCGGGAACGTCGGCAAATCGGTTGGACGTCATCGCCGTCATCAGGGGCGCGATTCTATTCGACTTTGCAGGGCGCGACAACTTCATCTATCCCGATTACGCACTTGGACGCGCCGCGCTCCGGGTGGCGCAGCCCGGCCGCTTTCCCTTAGGGCAGCGGGGTGCGGGCCGCTCGGCGAGCGTCGGCAGCGGGCTCGACTGGCAGGGAGGAGAGCCCGGCGGTCAAGGGGGGGCGGCGCGCGACTTTGATGAGGTTAAGCTGGCGGTGTTTACCGGCGTCAACGCTATTGGCGCTATTGTTGACCGTAGAGGTCAGGTTGTGCGCAGTCACCTGGGTCGCCAAGCGCAGCTACCTAAAAGACGATTTGGAGGCGACTCTGACGCTGGTCGTAACCGACGTCAAGGTGACGGCGAACGCGCTCGCGCAGGTAGGGAGGCAGGCCCACAGCTCGCTAGCGCGCGCGATTCAACCCTTTCATAGCGGCTTTGATGGCAACGTGCTCTTTATCGCCACAATGGACACGCTCGCCGCACCCGAGCCGAACCCGGCGCATCCAGGTGTGCTGGTGTCTGAGCTGGCCTGAGACGCGGGGCTGCGGGCGGTAAATGTCGAGCCGTAAGAGTAGACGTTTGTAAAGGAGGTCTTTGCTTGGGCCGTGGCCTCTAAGTCTGTAGTTGGCTCGAGAACTTAGCTCGGCTCGCAGCAAACCGAGAGGCTGTAAGCGTCCAAAACGCACCCGCCTAGTCGGTGGCGATACTCCCAGCCCAGGGCGAGACGCCCGCTTTGGCGAGTTCCTCGGCCCAATCCGTCATGCAAGGATATTTCGAGAGGTCGGTTTCCTCACCGAGCACCCAGTTGAGAATGTCGACCATGCCGATAAAACGGGTTCGCCTGCTGTGCCAGAAGACGACGTTCTCGTGGTTGGCGATCTCTGCTGCGCTCATACCGATAACGTCGGCGTGAGTGTCTTCGATTTCGGTAATCATGGTGCGGATTTCAGCTGGGGAGTGGCGCAGTTCGCTCATACATCAGTTTACGCCCCGGACCACCGACCCCTTTTTATAGCTCGCTTACAAAGCCCAGGCGTAGAGACGGCCCCAGGGGGACCAAACAATAGCCGGGTTGTCTGGGTATCCGCTCGAGCACGAAGCGCTACAGTCTTCTTATACCCCTGACCCTGCCTCGTGATGGGCTGTGGGCTTCTGTCTCGACGAAGCTCAGAGGAACACGCGCTGGTTTAGGCGGCTTCACGTAACGCAAATTCGCCGCTAAGCGCGGGCTGCGACGAGAGCCGGTTTTGGGATAGGCTTGGGTCGCTGTTCTTTTATTCAAACTTAAGACGCGCGCGGCGACCGCCTGCTACCCTGGCGGATGAGGGGGTACCGAGCGTGGACGTTTTAGGTTTTTTTGCACTTGTCTTAGTTGGCTTTACCGCCTGCGCCGAGTTTGGGTCGTACGCCTTTTTTCACCCGGTTTTGCGGGCGCTCGAGGCTGCGCCGCGCATCCGCGTCGAGCAGGGGCTGCTCAGAACGGTCGGGCGTGCCATGCCGGTGCTGATGCCGGTGTCGAGCCTCCTGGTACTGGCCTACGCGGTGTTCGGGCCGGAACACGGATCAGCCGCCCATATCTTGCGCTGGGCTGCTGTACCCGCCATGCTCGTCTCGGTTGTTACGACGCTTTTCTTCAACGTTCCCATCAATAGCGCTACGGCACGCTAGGACGCCGACAATCCACCCCATGATTGGGAACGCACGAGGCGGCGCTGGGAAACGTTTCAGGGGGTGCGCGCGTGGCTTCTTTTGGTGGGGTTTGTTCTTCTCGCGCTGGCGGTGACGTTATAGAGCGCCGAGGGCGCAGCGGTCGAACCGGGCGCGTCGCTCCCGGCCGACGAGTTGAACTTGTCCCCCTAGCCGAACCTGCCGCAGGTGCGTTTTATATGCAGCTGCGGTTTATCACCGTAGGGACGGTTCCCGAGCCGGTGTAGGGATGCTCGGGGACAGTTCGAGTCAACCGCTTATAGGGTGTAGGATGAGCCTTAAACAGCTGCTGAGCTGATTTTGGGAGGGCTCGAGCGGGCTCCTAACACTCTTTGCTTGAAAAGCGTTAAAAGCAGGGAAGCGCCCCGACCTTCACAAGCTCGACGCCCTCTAAAGTAGAGCCAAACATCTTTTAACTTCCGCCCTTCGCCGTACGATCTAAACCATGCCTAACGCCACCACCCAAGCGTTCATCATCGGCGTCGTTTCCGGGATGCGCTCAGCTCTCGGCCCCGCCCTCGTCTCGCACAGGTTGAGCCAGCGCCCTTCGCCGGACCTTGGACGCCTGAACTTTATGCGCGCGTCCACCACCGCTACCGTTCTCAAAGTGGCCGCGGCGGGCGAACTCATCGGGGACAAGCTGCCCATGACGCCCGCGCGTGTAAATCCGGGACCACTTTCCGGGCGCGTCGTGTCGGGGGCGCTCTGCGGCGCTGTCCTGAGCCGTTCGGCGCGGCAGAGCGTCACTGCTGGAGCGAGTATCGGCGCGCTCGGCGCGGTTGTGGGCTCGTACGCGTTTTATCATCTGCGCCGCGACCTGACCCGACGGGGCTTGGCGGATGGGGTCGTCGCTGTAGCGGAAGACGCGCTGGCGTTTACCGGCGGGCTGGCGGTGTTAGGATGACCCCGCCCGCGTCACGCCCCTTCGCGGTAGTACGGTTTTAAAAGCGCCTTCGGATACGCCGTGTTTCGTCCTGTCAGCGCCAAGATCAGAATCGTCACCAGATACGGTAGAGCGAGGAGCGCCTCATACGGCAGGTTGACGCCTTCAGCCTGTAAGCGCAGCTGGAGCGCCTGCAAAAAGCCGAATAATAGCGCCCCGCCCAGAACTTTGCTTGGCTGCCAGTGGCCGAAAATTACCAGGGCAATCGCCACCCAGCCGCGCCCGCTCACCATCCCGTGGGCAAACGCGCCGAGCTGCGCGAGCGACAAGAATGCCCCTGCCAGCCCCATCAGCGCGCCGCCCAGGGCCAGTGCCCGGTAGCGCACCGCCGCGACGTTCACGCCCGCGATGTCGGCCGCCTCCGGGTTTTCGCCAACAGCGCGGAGCCGCAGGCCGAACGCCGTGCGCGTCAGCAGCCAGCCGGTCAGCGGGACGAGGAGGAGCGCCAGGTAGGTGAGGCCGTACTGCCGAAAAAGCGGTCCTAACGGTGTTCCGTGCAGGGGCTGAAACTGCGTGAACGACCCCTCCAGCGCCGGAGGTGTGCTGCTACCGCCGTAGAGAAGGCGAAAGGCGTAGAGCGCCAGCCCGCTCGCCAGGAGCGTGATGCCGAGGCCCGCGACGTGCTGATTGAGTTTGAGCGTGACGCTTAAAAAGCCCATCAGCAGACCCAGCAGCACGCCGGTCAAAACGGCGGCCCCGAGGCCGAGCCAGAGCGACCCGCTAAGTTGCGCCACGACAAAGCCGCTAAACGCGGAGAGCAGCAGTGTGCCCTCGATCCCTAGGTTCAAGATACCGGCGCGCTCGATAATCGTCTCGCCGAGGGCGGCCAGGAGGATCGGCGTGGAGATTCTAAGCGTACCCCCGAGCAGTGCAATCAGTAGTTCCATCACCCGACCGGCCTTTTTACAGCCCACCGCAGACGGTAGCGGTTCAGCAACAAAAAGGCCAGCGTCACCAAGAGCAGCGTCGCCTCGAGCACGTCACCCAAATAGACCGGCACGCCGAGCGTCCGGCTCGCCGACAGGGTGCCGGTGTCGATAAGCGCCAAAAAAAGCCCGCTGATGAGGATGCCGGGGGCGCTGAGGCCGCCGAAGGTTGCCACGATGATGCCGGTGTAGCCGTACCCCGGCGACAGCTCGCCGATAAGGTAGGTGTGAACCCCGGCCACCTCGCCGACGCCTGCGAGCCCCGCGACGCCGCCGCTGACGAGGGCGCTTATGAGCACCACCCGCCTCACCCGGACGCCCATGAAGCGGGCGGCGTCCGCGCCTAAACCGACGGCGCGCAGCTCGAGCCCGAACCGGGTTCGCCGGAGCACCCACCCGAGCAGCGCGACCGCTAAGAGTGCGACCAGCAGCCCCAAATGTACCCGCGAGCGCGGAATGATCCCGGGAAACTGCGCCGACGCGGCGATGGCGGGGGAGCGCGGCCAGCCGCTCACCGGGTCGCGCCAGGGGCCGTTGAGAAGGGCGCTGATGAGGAATAACATCACCGAGTTCAGCAGCAGCGTCGTCACCACCTCGTCGACCTTGAGCCTGATTTTGAGGAGTGCGGGTGTAAGCGCCCAGAGTGCGCCCCCGAAAAATCCTGCTGCCAGCATGACGGCGACGCTCAGCGCCGCCGGTACGCCCCCGAGCCTCGGCCCGACGAGCGCCGCCGCGAGCGCCCCGGTGTAGAGTTGGCCCTCCGCGCCGATGTTGTAGTAGCCGCCCCGAAACGCGACGGCCACTGCGACGCCGGTCAGCAGCAGCGGTGTCGCCTGCACGAGCACCTCGAGCCGGTCACTGCGTGACGTCAGCGGCTCGAATAAAACCTCCCTAAATACCGCGAGCGGGTCTACGCCTGTTCCCAAAATCACCAGGCTGACCAGGATAAAGGTGACCAGGACGGCCAGCACCGGCACCAGTGCCCGCTGCCACAAGGGAGCCGGGGCGCGTTCAAGCCGGAACATGCGCCTCCTCGGGTTCCGCGCGCCCGGCCATCCGCAGCCCGAGGGTGTCGGCGTCGGCCTCGCCTGCGGAGAAGCTGCCGCTCAGCCCTCCCCTAAACATCACCAGGATGCGGTCGCTGAGCCGCAAAATCTCGTCCAGGTCGTCTGATACGAGTAAAACTCCGGCACCGCGAGCGGCCTGCTCGAGCAGCTTCCCCTGAACGTAGGCGGTCGCGCCGACGTCCAGGCCCCGCGTCGGCTGCGCGGCGATCACCACCTTAGGGTCCCGCGCCAGCGCCCGCGCCAGGATGATCTTCTGCACGTTGCCGCCCGAGAGCGTGCGCGCCCGGTCGTTCGGCCTCGCCTTGATGCCGTACGCGGTGATCATCGTCTCGGCCTTGCGCTTTAGGGCGCGCCGGTCGAGGTGTCCGGCACGGGTAAAGGAACTGAGCTGCTCGAGCAGCAGGTTTTCCGCGACGCTCAGCTCGCCGACGATACCCCTAAACCGGTCCTCGGGGATGCGCCCGACGCCGCGAGCCAGAAACGTGTTGGGGGTGAAGTCGGCGACCTGCTCACCTGAGAGCGCCACCACGCCCGCGTCCGGTTTCAGCATCCCGGTCAGGACAGCCACGAGTTCGCTCTGACCGTTTCCCGCGACGCCTGCTATCCCGACGACCTCGCCTGCGTGCAGGTCGAACGAGACGCCGCCAATCCGGGTGCGGCCTCGGTCGCTGTAGTGCAGATCGGCGACGCGCAGGAGCGGGGTGACCTTGGTTGGTGCGGTGGCCGGTGCGCTCCGGGCCGGACGCGTCACCTGCGCCGTGTCCCGGCCTACCATCAGGTGCGCCAACTCGGCCTCGCTCGTCTCGTGGGTTACGCGTTCGCCGACGAGTCGGCCCAGGCGCAGCACCGCGACCCGCTGGCTGATAGCCATCACCTCGCCCAGCTTGTGGGTGATGATGACGACCGACACCCCCTGCTCTTGCAGGGTCCGCAAGACGCCGAAAAACCGCGCCGTGTCCTGCGGGGTCAGCACGGCGGTAGGTTCGTCCAGGATCAGCAGGCGACACCTTCCGCAGAGCGCTTTAAGAATTTCGACGCGCTGCTGTTCGCCGACCGACAGCTCGCCCACGAGCTGACCCGGCTCGAGTCCCAGCCCGAACCGTTCGGACAGATTCCCGACCCGACGCTCGAGCTTGCCCCGGGTTAGGACCGCCGAGCCCTCCCGCCCGAGCACCACGTTTTCGGCGACCGTAAAGGTTGGCACCAGCGAAAAGTGCTGCGATACGAAGCCGACGCCGTGCGCGATGGCGTCCGCCGGGGACCTGAAGCGGACGGGTTGGCCGGAGACAAACATCTGCCCCTCGTCGATTTTGACCATGCCGAACAAGATTTTGCTTAGCGTGGACTTGCCCGCGCCGTTCTCGCCCAAAAGCGCCAGCACCTCACCCTCGTAAAACGAGAGCGACACGGCGTCGTTGGCGAGAAGCGGGCCGAAGCGCTTTGTGACGCCCTCGAGCCTTATGAGCGGCGCAGCTTGCGTCATGCTACGACCTCAGGGGGCTTCCTCGAGGATCGGCACCCGGTAGAGGCCGTTTTTAATCTCGTCCTGCCGCGTTTGAACACGTTCGATCAGCTCGGGCGGGAGCGTTTTTGAGAAACCGTGAAAGGGAGCCAAGCTCGCGCCGCCCTTCGCCATCATCGAAAAGTCCTTGAGGTCGAGCGCGGTGTAGGTGCCGCCTTCAACCTGACTAAGGACATAATCGACGGTCGGGGCCATGTCCCACACCGGCCCGGTGACGACGGTTTCGGGCGCGAGGCTGTTCTGGTCGCTCATATTGCCGAACGCCAGCAGGCCGTTTTCCTGCGCCGCTTCGATCACGCCAAAGCGCTCGGCGAAGAGCACGTCGGCCCCGGCGTCGATCTGCGCGAGCGCCGATTCTTTCGCAGCGGGCGGGTCGAACCAGCTGTTGATAAAGGTCACCAGCACCCGGGCGTCGGCGTTGGCCTCGGTCGCGCCCACCTTAAAGGCGTTGACGATACGGTTGACCTCGGGCACCGGGTTTCCGGCGACCACGCCGATGACGCCGCTTTGACTTACGCTTCCGGCGATGAGGCCGCTTAAGTACGCCGGTTCGTGAATCCAGTTGTCAAAAACAGAGAGGTTGGGTTCACTCGGGCTGAGTCCGGAGCCGAACACAAAGGCGATGTCCGGGTAGTCGCCCGCGACCCGGCGCACCGCCTCCTCGTTGCCGAAAGCGTCGCCGAAGACGACCGCCGGGGCCTCCTCCTCGGCCACGTCGCGTAGGATTCGCTCCATATCGCCCGCATAGCCGATATCGTCGACGAACTCATACGCGATGCGCCCCGCCGCCTCTTCGTTTAGGAGCGCGGTGTGGATGACGCCGTCCCACGGTTCTTCGATAGCGGTGGCGAACGCGCCGAAGACTTTAAGCGGCTGGGCGTGGGCGAGACCGAGGGCGAGCAGAAGGATAAGGGCGGACAAGCAACGTTTCGGCATGGTTCCTCCGGTGATGTGGCGAGGTCCCGGCGTCCGGGTTAAAAAACAGTTTAACTATGTTTAGAAGCGTTGCGTCAATGAAGATGCAGGTTGGGTTATAACTGTTAGGTATGGAAACCGACACGGGACGCCCCGATTATCAAGCGATGCTCGATGTTGCTTTAGAGGAAGCCCGACAAGGTCTGGACGAAGGGGGCATCCCCATCGGCGC
Organism: uncultured Truepera sp.; assembly: GCA_902806425.1. Taxonomy (GTDB): domain Bacteria; phylum Deinococcota; class Deinococci; order Deinococcales; family Trueperaceae; genus Truepera. The sequence continues at coordinate 19,677 of CADCWP010000175.1, read as the reverse complement.
GGCCCTCTTTAGGCGGGACGGCACGCTTCTGGGCCGGGGTCACAACCGCCGCGTGCAGGAGGATGACCCGTCGATCCACGGCGAGACCGACGCCTTTCGCAAGGCCGGGCGGCAGCGCTCCTATAAAGACACAGTGATGGTGACGACGCTCGCGCCGTGCTGGTATTGCAGCGGCCTGGTCAAGCAGTTCGGCATCCCGATGGTGGTGATAGGGGAGTCCGAAACATTTCAGGGCGGGATCGAGTGGCTGCGCGAGAACGGCGTTGAGGTCGTCGATATGGCCTCGAGGGAGTGCATAGATATGCTTAATGGGTTTATCGCGGCGCATTCTGAGGTGTGGAATGAGGATATTGGGGAGGAGTAAGAGAAGTCGTATTTAGACTCTACTGCTTTTGCCCAGTAGGACTTCCTATCAGCCTCTCAGGCTTGAAAAACGCAAAAGGCGTGACTTTCCCAAACGAACAAACGCCACTATCCCCTTTTTCGGGTAAAGAGGCGCAGCGGATTCTCGGAAATTGATCTTCAAAGCATTGTCATGGCCTCTGCGCTATGTATCGTCTTGATTCCTGCCAAGTTCCTCTTTCAAGACCGGTTGATCCCTGGCGTCGCCCGCGAGCGGCGCGAGCTAAGGCAGGTGAGGGTGTGACGCAAACAGACAAAGGTGATAGCGCGCCGGAGTGGCAGGTGCGCGCGAGGGAGCGACGTGCGGCCTTGGCAGCCGACCCTCACCGCCCGACCTATCACTTTTTGCCCCCGGCGAACTGGATAAACGACCCCAACGGCCTTATCCAGTGGGGTGAGGAGGTCCACCTCTTCTACCAGCACAACCCTAACGGACCTTTCTGGGGCACCATCCACTGGGGACACGCGGTCAGCCGCGACCTCGTCACTGGCGAGACCTGCCGATGGCGCTGTTGCCGACGCCGGACGCACACGACGCGGACGGCTGCTTTTCGGGCTGCGCGGTGGACGACGGCGGCACCCCCACGCTTCTCTACACGGGGGTGATGGGCGACCGGCAGGTGCAGTGCCTGGCGACGAGCGCGTCCCCGCTCGTGACCTGGAAACCCGACCCCGGCAACCCGGTGCTCGCGGGCGCACCGCCCGGGATGCGCCCGGAAGATTTTCGGGATCCGTTCGTCTGGCGTGAGAGCGACTCCTGGTATATGGTTCTCGGTACCGGCGTGCAGGCGGGTGGTGGCGCGGTTCTGCTATACCGCTCCGGGGACCTTCGGCGGTGGGAATACCTGCACCCGCTTTTAGAGGGCAAACTCGAGGAGACCGGCGAGGTCTGGGAGTGTCCAAACTTCTTCCCGCTGGACGGTAAATGGGTGCTCATCGTGTCGGTCTGGCCGCGCGCCTACGTCTACTACTTCGTCGGTACGTTTATAGACAACCGCTTTGTGCCGGAGCGAGAGGGCAAACTCGACCATAACGGCAGCTTTTACGCACCGCTCTCGGCGCTCGACCGGGGAGGCCGCAGGCTGCTGGTGGGTTGGCTCGATGAGTGGCGTAGCGCCGAGGCGCAACAAGAAGCAGGCTGGGCGGGTGCCCTGTCGCTACCCCAAGCGCTTTCTCTGGCTTCAACTGGGCAGCTTCAGGTAGAGCCCGTGCCTGAGCTGAAGGGTCTACGGGGTGAACCCTACCGGGCCACCGACCTGAGACTCGAGGCTGAGAGCCTGTCCTTACCGGGTGTTCGGGGAAACGCGCTGGAACTTCGGGTACAGCTTAAGTCTAGCGCGCAGTGCTACGGTCTGGCGGTGCGCCGCTCGCCGGGCGGGGAGGAGGAGACGCGGATTGTCTACCACGCGCCCGTCAGGCAGCTCGTAGTAGACCGCTCGCGCGCTTCGCTGGACCCCGAGGCCAACCGGGAACCGCATGTGGCTGTGCTCGATCTGGCTGAGGGCGAAGCCCTCGACCTGCGGGTGTTTGTCGATCACTCGGTCGTCGAAGTGTTTGCCAACGGCCGCGCTTACATCGCAAGCCGGGTCTATCCCACCAGGGCTGACAGCCTGGGGGTTGCCTTAGTCGCTGACGGCCGTGCGGAGATGCCGCTGCTAGAGGCGTGGGAGTTAAAACCGATTTGGCCGGGGTAAATACTGGGTCGCCGACACTAAGGATTAACTGGCGTAGCGGTTTGGGTGTCGTTAAACGGGTTGGATCAGCGGACTTCTGGATCAAGGGTTGAGGCGGTAAGCTCTCCTTATGGACGCCTCTGCTCTCTCTTTCGACGCTCACGGCCTCATCCCGGTTGCAACCCAAGACGCCGTGTCGGGTCAGGTTTTGATGCTCGCCTACGCAAACCTCGAGGCCGTCACGAAAACGCTCTCTACCCGAGAAGCCCACTACTACAGCCGCTCACGGGGCGAGTTGTGGCATAAAGGCGCGACGAGCGGTCACGTCCAAAAAATAGTTGAAGTTCGCCTCGACTGCGACGAGGACGCGCTGCTCTACCGCGTCGAGCAGACCGGCGCGGCGTGTCACACAGGCGAATACAGCTGCTTCTACCGCGCCCTCACCGAGCCTGCGCCCCCCGGCATCGGCGAGATGATGGGCGTGCTGGAGCGGGTGGTCGAGAGCCGCCTGCGGGAGCTGCCGGAGGGCTCGTACGTCGCCAAGCTTCACGAACGCGGCCTCGGTTACGTGTCGCAAAAGGTCGTCGAGGAGGCGGGGGAGAGCATCGTGGCGGCGCTCGAGGGGAAACCGGGCGAGCTGATCGGCGAGGCCGCTGACCTGCTCTTCCATCTGACGGTTCTACTTAAAGAGAGCGGCGTGAGCTTGCAGGACGTGGCAGTCAAACTTGCGGAGCGGCACCAGGGCAAGACGGCTGTACCCCCCGCGTAAGGCAGCCTGCCAACCAGCTAACGCTCTCTGTTGGAACGGTCCCTAGACTGCTGCAAAAAGTACCTGTACGTTTGATTTCCCAATGCCAGCGTGCTCGCCCGCCCGTACGCCGTCTCAGCTTCGGCAAACTTCCCCTCTTCAAACGCCAGCCGCCCCAGGTATCCCCACGCCTCGGCGTAGTCGGGGCTCAGCGCCGTCGCCCGCTGAAACTTCCCCCGCGCCGCCTCCCTGCGCCCCGCCTCGTAATCGCTGATACCGCCGTAAAAGGCCTGCGCCGCCCCCAAGCCGTACTCGATCCCTGCTTCGGTCAGCCTTAAAAAGTACGCCGCGCCTTTGTCCCTCGGCCTCAGCGCCTGCACCCGCTGCCAGTAGGGGAGAGCAGCTTTCGGGCGATTCTGCTCTAGCAAGATGCGTCCGGCCCAGCGCTGCGCCAGCACGGTATCGGGGGAGAGGTCGGCGACGGTGCGGTAGGCCGAGAGCGCGCGCCCCAGGTCGCCCTGGCTGTAGCGGGCGTACCCGACTTGCAGCCCGTTTCGGACGAGCTGCGCGCGGGCGTTTGCGTCGAGAACGCCGCCCGCGTCTACGAAGCGCTGCCAGATGCTGAACGCCGGGCCGTAAAACCCGGTCAGGCCGTATACTTCGGCCAAAAACCGGAGCGCCTCCGGGTTCTCGGGGGCCAGATAGACCGCCCGCCTTCCTAAGCGGACGGCCTCGCGGAAAAGCGGCTGGTCGGGACGGGGGCTCTTGTAGGTCGTAAGCGCCTCCCGAGCCGCCGCCCGCGCCTCGTCGAGCACTGCTCGGGCCTCCGGGGGCAGCGGGTTCTGTAACGAGGTGATCTGCGCCGCCGCAGGCGCACCTAAAACGAGGGTGATCAGCAGTAAAATTCGGGTCATCTTCTCTTTATAACAGGTATACCCTTAGCGGCTGGATATCCTGGTGGACACACGTCTGGCTTGATCCGGAACCCCCTCATAAGTCGTCGCATCATCAAACGCCCCATGTACATCAGGAACGAACAACTGTGTTTATGGAAACCGCGCCGCTACTCGGTACGTCTCTCCAACCACGCCGAAAATGCCGCCAGTGCACGGGCGCGGTGGCTGACCTGCGCCTTGGCTTCGGGCGGGGCCTCGGCAAAGGTCTGCTCCAAATCGAAGCTGTAAAACACCGGGTCGTAACCGTGGCCGCCCCCCCCCTGCGGCGCTTCGGTGATGCGCCCGTCACAGCGACCCTCGAAGGTCTCGGCGTCGCCGTCGGGGGTGACGAACCCGAGCACACAGACGAACTGCGCTCCCCTGGCGACCTCCGGGACGCCGTGAAGCTGAGCCAAGAGGTGCTCGGTGCGTTCCCGGTCGCTAGAGAGGCCGCCGAAGCGTGCCGAGAAAAGGCCCGGCGCGCCCTCGAGCGCGTGGACCTCCAAACCCGAATCGTCGGCCAAACTCGGCAGGCCGGTCCGCTGCATCACAAACGACGCCTTGGTAAGCGCGTTGGCTGCGTAGTTGCTACCCGTCTCTTCGGGAAAATCGGTGACGCCCAGTTCACGCGCCGAGACGACCGTGACGCCCAAGGCGCGCCGAAACTCCCGCACCTTACCCTCGTTCGTGGTCGCCAGGACCAGTTTCGCGTGCGTCACAGCGTCCCACGAATTCGGCCCAGTACCTCCTGCACTGCGCCCAAGCCCTGTGCAATGAGCTGCACATAGGTTTCGGCGGCGACCGGCTTCCCTTCAGCGCCGCCCTGCACTTCAATCAGTTCGCCGCTACTCGTCGCCACCACGTTGAGGTCGAGTTCGGCCTCGGAGTCCTCGCTGAACTCCAGGTCAACGAGCGCCTCCCCCCGAACCAGCCCGACGCTGACCGCCGCGACCTCGTGTGTCAGCGGCCACTCGCTTAAAACTCCGGCTTGGACGAGCCCATCGGCGGCGTTATGGAGCGCCGCGTAACCCGCCAAGATTCCGGCGCAGCGGGTGCCGCCGTCAGCTTGCAGTACGTCAACGTCCACGAGCAGTGTCTTGCCGGTAAAAAGTCCTAGATCGACGGCCCCGCGCAGACTCCGACCGATCAGGCGCTGAATCTCTAGAGATCGGCCCCCCGAGTAGAGACGCTCGCGCTGGACCCGTTCGGGAGTGCTGCGCGGAAGCATCGCGTATTCGGCGCTCAGCCAGCCCTCGCGCGTCTTTTTGTTCCGCAGGTGCGGCGGCAGCTTGTTCTCTATCGTCACCGTCGCCAGCACCTGTGTGTGGCCCCACACGACGAGCGCCGAGCCCTCGGCGAAGCGGTTGAAACCAGGTGTCACGGTGATAGGGCGGAGCTCTTGCGGCGTGCGGTCTTGTCTCATAGGCGTTCCAGTGCAGCGCTGTGGGGTGTGGGGTGGGCGGCGCGCCCTAACTCGGTGCGGCTCACGCTGCCGTCCGGCCCGCCCAGAAGTTTGGCGGTGTGGCGGTAGCTCGCTACGTCCCCGGTGACGAGGTGCCGTACCGTGCCGGGGGTGCCGCGTTTGGTGGCTAGACCCAGGCCCGTGAGTTCGGTGGCGACCCGTTCCGCCGTCGCCTCTGCCGAATCGATAAGCAGCGCTTCACCTAAGACCTCGGTCAAGATGGGTTCAAGCGCGGGATAGTGGGTACAGCCCAGGATAACGGCGTCTAGGGGTGGGGCGTCACCCAGATAGTGCTCCGCTACGAGCTTGGCGATAACCGTATCCGACACGCCCTCCTCGACGATAGGCACGAACAGCGGGCAGGGCTTGGTCCAGACCGCGCAGCCGCCCGCGCTGAGCCCCCTTTGATACGCCCCCGTATGGATCGTGCCGACCGTTCCCAATACGCCGACCCGCCCACCCGGCGCGGCGCGTAGGGCGGCCTGCACCCCCGGTTCGATCACGCCCCAGACGGGCACGGGCAGCTCGTCCGCGAGTGCGGGCAGGCTCGCCGCTGAGGCGGTGTTACAGGCGATGACGATGCCCTTGACGCCGAGCGCGATGAGGCTCGAGCTGATCTCCAGAGCAAAATCGCGCACCATCTCCAAGGGTTTGGAACCGTAGGGCACGCGGGCCGTGTCGCCTAGATAGATAAAGTCTTCGTGCGGCAAGCGGGATTTAAGGGCTGAAAGGACGGTCAAGCCGCCGACCCCGGAGTCGAATACGCCCAGAGGAGCCAGTTTTGCGGGGGTGGGACGGCGCGTCATGCCCCTAAGCTTAACATCCGCTTCTTGACGGCCTGTTGATGACGGGCTTCACGCCAACCCTATTAAGCGGGTCTTTGGAACACTGGAACAGGTGCGTTTGCTTTGTAAATCGCCACAACGTTCCTAGGGCCGTATAACGCGCCCGTTACAATATGAGACCCGCATCCGTATAGTGTTATCGGGATTTCCCGAGACGCGACAAGCTCGAGACACATCGTTTCTCGCCCAGCTACCGCACACACCACAGCGCAAAGTTCTATATAACTAGTTTTTCTACAAATTCTTAAGGTCAGTGTTGACGGTATCTGCTCACCCTCGACGCAGGACGAAGCGGGCTAGAGCTGCGCCCCGGCGACGGTCAAGGCCGCGCCGGGGCTTGGTCATCGGCTTACGCGGCGTCTAAAGCGAACTGTACCTTCATCCGCTTGGGATCGCGCTCGGCTAACTCGAGCCCACGCTTAAACTCAGCCAAAGGCAGCTGGTGTGAAATGATCGGCGCTAGCTTCACCGCGCCCCCCTGTACGAGCGCGATGGCTTCGTGAAACGTTTTGTTAAGCGCGAACGAGCCGATGATCTTGAGGTCTTTGCGAAACACCTCGTACGGCGAGAACGGGACGCGCACCTCCGCTGAGGTCACACCGAAGACCCACACTTTGCCGCCCGGTTTGACGTACGCGAAGGTCCCCTCGATGACTTTGGGTACACCCGTCGCGTCGGCGACCACGTCGAACCCGTAAGGGGCCAAGTCCATAAACGTCTGCGGAGTGAGGGCGTCGGCCTGAACGGTGGCGGTCGCGCCGAGCTGCGCGGCGATCTCCAAACGCCACGCTTCTTTATCGACCATCACCACCGACGCGGCCCCGGCGCGCAGGGTCGCCTGCATCATCAGGATGCCCATCGGCCCCGCACCGAAGATCAGCATCTTGTCGCCCGCTTGGAGCTGTACCTGTTTAAGCCCCCAGACGACGCAGGCGAGCGGTTCCAAAAGCGCCGCCTCGGCAAACGGCAGGTCAGCAATCGGGTAGACGGCACTCTCCGGCGCGCTCACAAAGCGGGCGAAGGCACCGTCCCTCGTCACCCCGATCACCTCGAGGTTCAGGCACTGGTTAAACCTCCGCTGCTGGCAGAATACGCAGCCGTAACAGGGCAGGTTCGGGTCGGCGGTCACGCGGTCGCCAACCTTGAAGTTTTGCACCGCGTCACCGACCGCCGCGACGACGCCGCTGAACTCGTGCCCCGGTACCACCGGGTACTCGGCTAAGGCGTACGAGCCGTGCCAGATGTGCAGGTCGGTGCCGCAGACCCCGGCGTTTTTTGTCTCGATCAGCACGTCACGTGCGCCGACCACGGGCTGCTCGGCCTCACGCACGTCCGCGTCCAGCGGCGAGAGAATCTGTGCGACGATCATCGGGGGGCTCCCGTCACTTGATAGCCCCCATCGTCAGGCCCGTGACCAGCTGCCGCTGCGCGACCCATCCGGCGATAAGGACGGGAATAACCGCTGCGGTCGCGGCCGCCGACATCTTGGCGATAAACAGGTCTCCCTGCGCCGCCTTAAAGGTCGAGACGTAGACCGAGAGCGGCGAGGCGTCGCGAGAGGTCAAGTTTACAGCTAAAAAGAATTCGTTCCAGGTAAAGATCATAGCGAGCAGCGAGGTCGCGGCGAGGCCGGGGATAAGTAGCGGCATGATGACGCGCATAAACTCCTGGCGCAAGTTCGCGCCGTCGAGGCGCGCCGCCTCGATGACCTCGTAGGGAACCTCGAGCATAAATGAGCGCATCATCCAGACCACCAGCGGAAAGTTCATTGCGGCGTAGAGGATGACCAGACCCAGATACGTGTCCAGCAGGTTCAAGTTTAAAAAAATGATGTATAGGGGCACGATGACCCCGGCCGGTGGCAGCATCCGCGTCGACATCATCCATAACAGCGACGAGTCGGTGCGCTTCGTCTGGTAAAAGGCCATCGCGTAGGCCGTCGGGACGCCCAGAAGGAGCGCCACCAGAATGGAAAAGAAGGTGATGATAACGGTGTTTTGAAGGTATTCTAAAAAAGGCGAATTGAAAAGGGCGACCCGCCAGTTTTCTAAGGTGGGCGCGAAAAACAGCTGCGGCGGGAACTGGATTGCTTGCTGCTCGGTCTTAAACGAGGTCAGAAACATCCACAAGATGGGGAAAAACATGGCGAACGCCAGCAGCAGGGTAAACACCGACAGCAACGTCCCGCCGAATTTAGAGCTTCCGGGTTTCATAAGTTCACCTCGCCCGAGTCGGCGTTACGGCGCAGCACGCGCAAGAAAAGGACGATGACGATGTTTGCCAAGATCACGGCGAAGATGCCGTAGGCGCTCGCGCGACCGACGTTTTGCCTCGAGAACGCCTCCAGGAAAATCTGATAGGGCAGGTTGGTTGTCTGAATACCCGGCCCGCCGGAGGTCGTTACGAAAATGATGCCGAACTCGCTCAGGATAAAGATGGTCTCGAGCAGGAGCGCGATCTCCACAAAGCGCGTCAGATGCGGGAAGATGATGTGGCGAAACATGTCCACACCGCTCGCCCCGTCGATACGCGCCGCCTCAACTGTCGAGTCCGGCAGCGACTGCAACCCGGCGAGCAGGATAAGCATCACAAAAGGAATCCACTGCCACGACACGATAGCGATCACCGAGGCCATCGGGAACGACTCGAGGGCGTAAAAATTGCGTATCCCGAGAAACCGCAAGTAAAACGACAGCAGGCCGAACGACGGGTCGAGCATGATGTTTTTCCATAACACCGCCGCCGCGACCGGCATCATTAAAAAGGGCGAAATGAGGAGCGTCCGGGCGAGCGCACGGCCCGGAAAGGGGCGGTTGAGTAGCAGCGCGAACGCGAGCCCGCCGATAAAGGTGATGACGACAACTGAAACGGTGAGTACTACGGTGTTGATGATGACCGCTAAAAAGTCGGGGTTGGTAAGGATGCGCCCATAGTTGCGAAAAAGTCGGTCGAAGCCGATAAACCCCGCTGAGTCGGGGCGCAGGAGGTTCCAATTGGTAAACGAAAACCAGATCGCCAGCACAAACGGAACCTGTGTGACGATCACCAGAAAAGTAAGTCCGGGGGCTGACAAAAACTTGCGCTGCTCTACCCTGTCTGGTTGGGCTGCGGCGCTTGAGGGGGGGGTCAGGCTCTGACTCGCCATCGGAAGCTCCTTTAGGTCAAAACCGGTGCGGTGCAAAAGGTAGGAGGGTGGGGCTGATCCCACCCTCCTGCTTCAAGCGGGGAAAACTGAAAGTTTAGTAGTACCCTGCGTCGATCATGGCGTCGTCGGCGATCTGCTGGGCACGGGCAAGGCCGTCTTCGACGCTCGTTCCGCCGGAGAGGATTTCTGCAAAGATTTGCCCGATGTCGTTCCCGATCCCCTGAAATTCGGGAATCTGCACGAACTGCACCCCGGGAGCGATTTTCGGTTCGGCGGTCGCGTCGTTCGGGTCGGCGTTTTCCATCGATTGGAGGACCAAGGGGGCGAACGGCGCGGCGTCCAGGTATTCCTGGTTTTCGTAGGTCGAGGTGCGGGTGCCGGGGGGGACGGCGGCCCAACCTTTGGCCTCGGCGACGAGGTTGATGTACTCTTTCGAGGTTGCCCAGGCCATAAATGTAGCGGCGGCCTCTTGGTTCTGGCTCGAGCTCGGAATCCCTAAGTTCCACGACCAGAGCCAAGCGTTACCCTTTTCAACCGGGCCGACCGGGGCGAGCGCGAAGGCGAGGTCGGGGCCTGAGTCGGTGCCCGCTAAAAAGCCTGCGGCGACGGTCGCGTCAACCCAGATCGCGGCCTGACCTTGAGACATGAGTTGCAACGCCTCGGGAAAGCTGTTGCCGGTTACGCCGGGTGCGCCGCACTCGTTGGCGAGTTCCGTGTAGAGGGTGACGGCGTCGGTCCAGGCCTGCGAGTTAAGTTGCGGCACGCCCTCGGCGTCGAACCACTGCCCGCCGTAGGTGTTGACGATGGTCGTGAGGGGGGCCATGTTGTCGCCCCAGCCGGGCTTGCCGCGCAAGACAATACCGGAAACGCCGTTCGCGGGGTCGTGAAGCTGGCAGGCAAACTCGCGTATCTGCTCCCAGGTCGGCTGCTCGGGCATGCTCAGGCCCGCTTCGTCGAACAGGCGCTTGTTGTACATCGTAAAGCTCGACTCACCGTAAAAGGGGACTGCGTAGAGTTGGTCTTCAAAGGTGAGCTGCGCGGTGACGGCGGGGAGCAGATCGTCGAAGTCGTAGTCGGCGAACGGCTCGGGGTACTGCTCGGCCAAAGAATCGACCGACACGAGCCAGTCGTTCGCGGCCCACAGCGGGGTCTCGTACGCGCCGACGGTCACGACGTCAAAGGAGCCCGAACCGGTAGCGACGTCGGTCGTGAGGCGGCTGCGGAGCGTACCTTCGTCCAAGAAAAGCCACTCGAGCTGAATGTCCGGGTTTTGCTCCTCAAACTGGGTGCTGAGTTCTTGCATGGTGACCATGTCGGGGTTGTTGACCGACGCGATAGTCAGGGTTGTCTGGGCGGTGGCTCCGGCGGCGAGAAGTAGTGCGGCGGTCGTTAAAACGGTTTTATTCATCCACAACTCCTAAATGGGGGTGAGTGTTACGCACGGCTGTAGGGCCACATTATGCGTCTTGCGTCGCCGCCTCCTATCTGTCACGCGCTCGCCTAGCTGTACCGACGTAGGGATAACCTGAACGTGCGCGTATTCTTATGGTCTCGTGGCCATCAGAATAGTACGGCGGCTCGGGCTTTGTCAAGCGACCTTAAAATCGTTTCCCTTGGTAAGGGCCTCGAACCGGGGTAGGGAGTCTCTGGTATAGTGGCCACGTGGCCAACATCAACGATGTAGCACGGCGCGCGGGTGTATCACCCACGACGGCCAAACGTGCGATTCGCAGCCCAGAACTGCTCGCGCCCGAAACCTTGGAGCGGGTGCGGCGGGCGGTCGCCGAGCTGAACTACGAACCCGACCAGCTCGCGGCGGCGCTCAGGCGGGGTCAAAGCCACACGGTCGGGCTAATTGTCGGCAACGTCGTTGAGCCGTTTTTTGCCCAGCTCATCCGCACGGTAGGTAAGGCGGTGCGTGAGGAGGGGTACACGCTGCTCGTTGCTGACAACGAGTACAACACGGCTAATGAGTTAGAGCAGCTCAAGGCTTTTTCGGGTCACCGCGTCGGCGGGCTGATCCTCCGCTCGGGTTACGGCGAATCCAACCTCGACTATCTGCGGCGGTTGCAGGCTCGCGGTACGGCGGTCGTCGAACTCGACTACTTCTTTCCCGGCAGCCCTTTCAGCCACGTGATGTTGGATAACGAGGGCTGCGTCAGAGACGGCGTGAGCTACTTGGCCTCGCTCGGTCACACCCGCATCGCCGCCTTGGGCACGTTTCACGAGACGATCTTGCCGGACGAGCGGACGGCGGTTTTTCCTAGGTTGATGCGGGAGGCGGGGTTACCCTTGCCGAGGGCCTATCAGCGGGTGATCCACCCCACGCCGGACAACGCCTACTTGCTTACTAAAGAACTGATGCGCCTTTCCGAGCCGCCAACGGCGCTTTTTGCCACCACTGGGAACCTGGCGCACGGCGCGTTTCGGGCGCTTAAAGAACTCCGGCTCAACATTCCCGAGGACGTGTCGCTGCTAGGTTTTGACGACTATTCGTGGATGACTCTGGTTGAACCGGCGGTCGACGTGATCGAGCAGCCTGTAGACGCGATGGGGGAGGCGGCGGCAGCTTTGGTGCTGCGCGAGATTGAAAGCCCGAACAGCCCGGTTGAGCGGCGGCGGTTTTCGGGGCGGCTGATCCGGCGCGGCAGCTGCGCGGGGCCACGCAGCGAGCGGATTCGCTCAGCCGAGTTCTAAAAGCGCGAGCGTCGCCCAGTAGCGTATCTCTTCGGTGAGCCCCAACCGCCCCAGTTGCTCGGCCCCGTACCAGCCCAAGGTCGTGTCGGTCTCTAAGAGCAGGCCGCTGTAACCGGGCAGCGGTTTGGCGAAATAGATCAGATCGATGTGCTCGTGACCGAGGGCGATGGTCTCGAGCTGCACACCCCTGGGCCGGACGAGCTGTCTGGGTTCGGAGACCGGCAAGGCCCGCTCGCCTAGAAGCGCGACCCCGACGCCGGACTCCTCCAGAACTTCACGCACCGCCGCCTCATCGGGGAGTTCGTTAGGTTCGATATGGCCGCCGGGGGGAAACCAGTGCCCGAGCTTCCTGTGTTTGTGCAGCAGAACGCCACCTTGCCAGACTACAAAGGTCGTCGCGGTAAAGTCGCGGGTAGGTGTTTTAGGCACGCTCTACCCACGCCCGCTTCCACTCAGGAGCCTCGAACGTGTCAGGCTAGAACTCAACCTGTTTGACGCTCAAGCCGCCCTCGACAGTTGCAAAGGTGATGGCCCTAGCGTTCACGACCCCGTCTGCGACCCCGACATCGCTGACGACTTCCGCTCCCTCTGCGACCGAGCTGTAGACCGTAAAGCGCCAAGTGCCGCTTGCGGGATAGTTCTGATTGACCCTTATAAAATTGTCTCGACCACGGACGATTTCCCGTGATTGGGGCCACTCGAGCGTGTAGTCGTCAGCGAGGAGTAGGCCGACGACCTCAAAGTCGTTCGTGTTCATCGTCTGCCAAAACTGCTTGACGATCTCTTTAGGTGCTTTGGGCACCCCTAAGACGCCATCATCAGCGGAACCCTCTGCGCCGCGTACCCTGAAACCGTTCCGTAGAGCGTATGCGGCGTCGCGGTATCTACCGTGACGGTGTAGAGCCCCATCTCACCGACCTGTGACCTCGGCACCAACACTGTGTGGTTCTGATCCGAATGCCCCACGACGTACTGGGCGTCGGTAGCACTTTCTTTAATCAGCACCCGCAGCTCACGCCCGACATGGCGATGATTCTTGCGGTGCGACCACCCCTTCTGTCGCTCGATAAGTCGCTGTAGCCGCTCCGTCTTAACCTCACGGGGCAGGTCGTCGAAGTGCTTGTACGACGGGGTACCGGGCCGCGCTGAGTACATAAACATGTACGCGCTGTCGTACTCTACCTCCTCGTACAGGGACAGGGTCGCGCTGAAGTCCTCTTCGGTCTCGCCGGGAAAGCCCACGATGATGTCGGTTGAGAGAACCACATCCGGAACTTTCGCCTTGATCTCGGTGATGATCTCCAGATAACGCTCCCGCCGGTACTCGCGCGCCATCCGCCGCAGCACCCGGTCCGACCCCGACTGCACCGGCAGGTGGATGTACTTGCAGATATTTTCATGTTCAGCCATCGCGTCGATCACGTCTGAAGTGAAGTTCATCGGGTGCGAGGTCGTGAACTTGACCCTCGGGATGCCCGTGTCGGCGACGTGGCGGAGAAGCTCGGCAAACGAGGGCAGGTCGCTCCGGCCCAGGCCGTACGAGTTGACGTTCTGACCGAGCAGATAGATTTCCTGGACGCCACTACGTTGCATGGCCCTGGCCTCGTGCAGAATGCTTTCCAAAGACCGCGACACCTCCGGCCCACGTGTCTGCGGCACGATGCAGTAGGTGCAGTTGTGGTTGCAGCCGCGCATGATGGTTAAAAAGCCCGTGAGGGTGTCCGGAGCCGGGGTCAGGTGCTCGTGCAGCTCGCTCTTAAAGTCTAGGCTCCAGTAAGGTTGCTGGTTTTCTGCAACCATGTCGACAGCATTCAAGATGTCGGTGATGGCCCCCGGCCCCACCAAAATATCGACGCCGAACTTGCGGGCGATCTCCTGACCTTCGTCTAGCTGCGCCAAGCAGCCCATCATCCCAACTGTCAGGTCGCGGCCCGCGAGCTTCTGCTTGCGAAACTCGCCGAGCATGGTCACGACCTTTTCGACTGGTTTGCCGCGCACCGCGCAGGTATTTAGGATGATCAGGTCCGCGTCGGCGGGGGTGTCTACAACTTGATGCCCACCCGCAACGAGTTCGGATAAGACCGTGTGGGTGTCGTATTCGTTCATTTGGCAGCCGTGTGTGATGACGTGAACTCTGCGCGCCTCAGCGCGGCTGCGGTTGACCATCGGCAAGTCCATCTCGCTATCTTAACGCAATGTTTTTTGGGTGCGCTTTTTGGGCGGACAGGCGAGTGGATACAGGCGCAGTACGCATCGCCTCGCTCAAGCACGCCGACAAGCTCACACTTTGCGCTCAGGTCCCTCTTAATAGCGGCAAAGGTAAACCGTTCGCGGCTCGGCGGTACTCGGGCGGCTCGAG
>CADCWP010000175.1:0-5401 GCA_902806425.1 uncultured Truepera sp. | reverse complement strand
TACTTGTCGATGATGCCTTGCGCTTCCTTCTGCGTGTTGGCGTGTACCCGGCGGACTACGGGATCACCACGCTCAACTGTCAGGGCGTGATAGGCGTACTCTTTTTCCGCCGCCTCTTTGTGGTCGGTGCAGGTCTCGAGCCACGCCCAGCCTTCAGGCTCCGGCGCTGATGTCTTTTTGAAAAAGTAGTAAAAAGGCATGCCCCATTATGCCGCATCGAGAACCCTTAGCGCGGCGTTATGGTGTCGTTTTACCAGGTGAGGACGGCGACCTCTTCAGGGCATCGGCGTTCCCAAAGTAAGGTATCCTCATCCTCAGCAGTTTCGACAACTGAGCTGGCCTTCGGGCTCCGTCTCGTAGCGCGTATGGTGGGCAATTCTCGAGGATGTGAGCACGGCTTGGACGCCTCTAACTTGCGTATTGGGCGACGGTTCTGATGGCTACCGGGGCAAGCTTTTTTAGGGTCTCTGGAGCACCACTGTTTCCCCCGTTCGGTTATTCACGTACCTAAGGCCATTTGCAACTGGCTCTTGAAACGTTTTGAGAAGTGTGCTGGATTAGCCCCACATACGAAGTTGAGAGGGTCTTATGGCCACGATGAAGGACGTTGCACGGGTTGCTGGCGTGTCGTTGGGAAGCGTTTCGCACTATCTGAGCGGGCGCGTACCGGTGTCAGCGGCCAAAGCCGAACGCATTCAGCGGCAGTCGACGAACTCGGGTACCGGGTCGATCAGGAGGCGCGCTCGCTGCGCAGACGGCGGACGTAGAGCGTCGGGCTCATCGTACTCGACATCACAAACTCGTTTTACGCGGAGCTGGCGCGCGTCATCGAGCACCGGCTCTGGGACGCGGGCTTCCAAACATTCCTGTGCGATTTGGCGCACGACGCCGAGCGCGAGTGGGCGCACTTTATGAACCTCCTGGACCGCCTTGTCGCGCCGCACCTTATCGCCCGGGGTTCGACGGCGGCTGTAAACGCGAACGGGGAGGTTCCTATATAGCTGACCGCGGCTGAGGATGAGGCGTATACGGCCGCTAAACCGGAAAGTTGACTTGCACTTATGCACAAGCCCTACACACAACTCGTTTTACACAACGAGAGAGCATGAACCGTATTGGATTAGCCGCGTGTTTGTTAGCCCTGGGAAGCGTCGCTGGCGCGCAGGAGTGGAACCTGGCCGAGGCCGCCGCGCCCTACGAAGGGGTGACCATCAAGGCGCTATTTTGGACCGTCCCTGTTACGTAGCCGCGTAGGAACTTATCCCGCAGTTTGAAGAGGCGACCGGCGTCGACGTCGAGTGGGAGGTGCTGCCTTACGAGAATTCGCGTGAACACGAGGTCTTGGACTTCACCGCCGCAACCGGTGAGTTCGACGTCGTGCTCATAGATGTGGTGTTGATCGGCGAATTTGCCGCCTCGGGCTGGCTGACGCCGCTCGAGACCTTTTACAACGACCCGGCGCTGGCCGACCCCAACCTCAACCTGGAGGGCTTTTTCCCGGCTTTGCTCGATTCGTTCGGCACGTGGGACGGCGTCGTCTACGGCCTGCCGTTTGACAACTACTCGGGGCTTTTGTACTACAACCGCTGTATGTCGGAGGACGCCGGTTTTTCTGAGCCACCCGTGCCCTGAACGCAACTTCTGGAAGAGTACGCGCCTGCGCTCACCAACCCCGACGAGGACCGGTACGCCTTCGCGCTTCAGTCGCGCCGCGGTAAGACGCAGAGCGCCGACTCGTTTATGCGGGTGCTGTGGCCGTTCGGCGGCTCGCTCATCGACCCGGAGACCTTCGAGCCGGCCCTTCAGTCCGAGTCGTCTCTGGAGAGTCTCAATTTCCGGCAGTCACTCATGGAGTTTATGCCCGAGGGCATCGTCGACTACGACCACAGCGAGGCGGTGAACGCGCTTGCCCGCTTCGAGTTTCGCGGCAAACGCGACCTCTGGTTCCGGTCTATCACCAACCGGATGGTCTCGCGCATCGTGCTGGCGCTAACCATCTTTTTGCTCGCCACGCAGCTCCACCTGATCGACTCGCACCTGGTTTTGATTTTGGTCTACCTGACCTTTACGCTGCTGATTGTCGTCTGGCTCTGCTCGGATCAGTTCTGGACGGTGCCCAGAGAACTCGACGAAGCGGCCTTTGTCGACGGCCTGGGCCTATTAGGAACGTTTTTTCGCGTCGCCCTGCCGCTCGCGCTCCCCGGCATCGTGGTGTCGGCCATCTTGTCGTTTATCTTCTCGTAGAACGAGCTTTTATACCCGCTCATCCTGACCCGCGACGCCGCCCGCACTGCGCCGGTCGTCGCAACCTCGTTTATGAGCGGCTACAGGCTGCCGTGGGGCGAGATCATGGCGACGGGGACACTGATTTTCTGGCGTCACGTGAAACACATTGACTAGCTGCGGAAGGGGCGAGGAAAACTTAGATGGGTAGACCAGGCGGGCCAGTCTTAGCTTCCGGACCAGCCGTAGAACGCGTCGCGCCGAATCTGTGACGATTCGATCGACGTCGCCTTCAACTGCGCGGCGGTAGACCTCACGAACGCTGGGGTTCCCGAGATCATGAAGGTCGCGTCCGGATGGCGCACGGTGGCGGCTGCGAGGTGTTGGATGAACGCTTCGTGCGACGTCGGGTAGTACGCCTCGGTCGCAGCAGGCTCGGTGTCACCCCGGAAGGGGTGCTGGGCACCTACGTGAATGAGGGTCGAGTATCTGTCGGCGCTGCTCAGTGCTTGATGCCGAAGCATCGAACGGAAAGGCGTCACACCGATACCCTGGGCCAGCATCACCACGGTGGGAGCAGTGCGGTCAAGCGAGAAGTTTGCAATCGGCCCGAACAACCGGACGGTCGAGCTGACCGCGAGTGTAACGAGGGCGCGTTTGAAACGGCTCTGTGAGTTTAGGCTAGTCCCGAGCGTGACAAACTCCTCTTCCGGTGCTGAGGCGACGGTAAACGGTTTGACACCGCCTCGCGGTACGAGCCATAGGCCGTGTTGTCCGGCCAGGTAGCCGAGGGGACGGCGCGGCCTAAAGTGAAGAGCGGCCGTTCCCTGGTCGTCGATATTCATCGATACAAACTGTAAGCTTGCAATGTGTGGCATGAGAAGCTCCTTCTAGGCCAATGGGGGTAACTACGACGTGCCAGGTTGATACCGGGGTAGTTACGACGCGGTCGCCGCCGGACGTCAACCTAAGCAGTTCTCAGACCGCAACCTGCAAAGCACGTGGAGCCCCAAACATCTTTTCGCAGTAATTTCTAAGGAGGTCGGGTTGGTGAGCCGGACCCCGGAAAGCAATATGACCGTCGGGCCGGACTAAAACGAAAGCGGGGTGGCCATCGAGACCGTAAGCGGCGTGTGCCCGCCCGTCGAGATCAGATAGGCCGATAGGGGCAGCTAGATCGGCCTTTGCCGCGCCCGGCGCGGCCAAAACCAGTCGGGGTCGGACCCAGTTCCAAGCGGCAACTTCGGCCAACGCCGCCGAGAGCTGCTTGTCCCCATCTTCTTTTCTGCCGTCGAAGGCCAGTAAACACCAGCCGTACGTCCAGCCGTCAGGATTGTAGATGGATGAGAATAAGCTGGTGGTGTGGCCGTCTCTGTCTATCACCTCGGCGTCCGGCGCACGGTCGCCCGCGTGCGGCACATGAGCGTGTAGAAGCGGCTGGCCCAGATGATCCTCGTTCAGGCTGCTTTTCGGATAGTTGACCGACAACTGCTGTAGGTCGTCGGTCCCTTGGATAAGCGAGCCGATGTTCGGCAGGAGCTTGGCCCCGACGTTCAGCACCAGGTCGGTGACCGGGCCTCGGTAGACGGTGCTCCGAAAGCCCTTCGCTTGCTGGGCGTCGAGGCGGGCGTGTTCGCCCCTCCGCTCGCCGTCGTAGGACCCCAGCACAATCGGCGCGGCGCGACCCGCGAGTGTCATTGCCAACCGCCAGGCGAGCCCGACCGCGTCGTGAAAACCGGCGTTCATCCCCTGTCCCCCGATGGGCAGGGTAAAGTGCCCGGCGTCGCCGACCAGGAAAACCCGCTCGCGCGCGTAGTTCGAGGAGACGCCGTGCTTAAAACGGCTGTGGCTAAACCAGATCGGGTCGGTGAGGGTAAGGGTATCGTCCTCCGTCACTTCACGGGCGAGCGCCTGAATCTCCTCGAGCGTCGGGTCGCGGTCGGGCACGCCGGTGTCGTCTTGCAAAAAGAACAGCCGGTGATACCCACCCCAGACCGGCAGGACGCCGCAAAAGCCCTTGTGATAGTAAAAAAACCAGAGCTGGTCGGGATCCGTCGAGCGTCGCCACTGGAGTTTGGCGTCGACCTGACGGTTAACGCGACCCTCGAAGTTTTCCGCTTCGAAGTCGAGGCCGACCGTTTTGCGAACCGTGCCCGCCGTACCGTCCGCACCGATCAGGTAGCGACACCGCAAGCGCTCGGGCGGCGTACCCACCGCTCCGTCTTGCTCTGCGTCAACGACCGTAACGGTTACGCCTTCATCGTCTTGCTCAATGTCGGCGACTTTCTTGCCCCGCTCGACGGTGTTACCCTTCCGAGCGACCTGCTCTGAAAGGGTCGTCTCGATCACGTCTTGGCCGCTGTATAAGACCTGCGGATAGGGGCTCTCGACCTGTTCGACTTCGACGGGGTCGACCGTCTGTCCGTTTAAGAGCGTATTGACCTGCCTGACGGGGTAGGCTTTTTCCGCCAGGGCGTCGCGGACGCCGATACTCGCTAACAGCTCCTGCGGTCTTGCCCAGACGTTGTTAGCCCTCGAGTACGGTTTTGTCTCGGTCCGCTCTTCCAACACGCGGCAGCGGACACCGTGGTGCCCGAGCGCCGCGGCGGTCGTTAGGCCGATAGGTCCAGCACCGACGATAACAACGTCAGTGTCGTAGGTTGATCGATCATTGAAGGTACTCACAGTCGTTCAGCTCCAAGTCGTTCGGGCAGGTTGTGCCCGCGATGCGCAAAATTTTGCAAAGATATCAACAGGCCACACGCTAAGGTCGCACTCGGTTAAGCCAGACGATATTCACAGATCGTCACATGCTAGTCACCTCCCTGGCGGCGTGGTCATACACGCGCCCCCTCTCGGATATCTTCGTCTCGTGTGCCGGCTGCTCCCTCTAACAGCAGCTCCATTTGGGTCAGCACTTCTAAGGCTGCCGCGACGCGCTCCGGTCCCAACGCCGCGGCTACGTCCCGCGCCCAGGGCCGCTGCCTGTCTTCGGCAGCGCGCGCCGCGGCCCTTCCCTCCTGCGTCAGAACGACGAGCTTGGCCCGTTGGTGGTGCGGGTTAATCTCAAACCGGACCAACCCCCTGTCCGCCAACAGGTTGACGATTCGCTGGACCGACTGCCTTGCCAACCCCATGTTCCGTGCGATATGCGCGACCGGCAGCGGCACGGGCGAAA
>CADCWP010000174.1:3728-4114 GCA_902806425.1 uncultured Truepera sp. | reverse complement strand
CATCTCCACAGACCTGAGCGGAATAAGCAGCGCTGTAGGCAAAAAAATAAACATCATCTTCGGTATCAACAGCATGATGCAAGGGCCCTGGTTTGTGGACACGGTGGAGAAAAGCATAGGTTTTACACCTTACTGACGCGCGAACTACGTGAACCATAACCGCCGCGTAGAACGAGCCGACGAAAAGACACGGCGGGCGTTACAAATGGGCTAAAATAACCGTGTGGGACAGCGTTACACCGTTCAAGAAGGCATCATTTTGCGCCGCTCGGCGTTGCCGAGTGGGGACGTCGTCGTAACGCTCCTGAGCGAGAGAAGTAAGTGGCGGGCAGTCGCCCGCAAAGGCAAGCTGGTCGGCGGCAACCTCGGCAACCTGAGCCTCTTCC
>CADCWP010000174.1:0-3718 GCA_902806425.1 uncultured Truepera sp. | reverse complement strand
CCTCTTCCACGACGTAACGGTACAGCACTACACCCGGCCCGGCCAAGAGCTGGCGCTCATCACGCAGGTGCAGCTTAACGGCGCGCTCCCCGGCCTCAGCGACCCCGCCGTCTACCCGTACGCGCATGTTTTGGCCGAGCTGACCGACAAACTCGCGGTCGACGTGCAGCTAGACGGGCAGTTTTACCACTATTTCACCGGGGCGCTGCGCGGGATTGCGCAACATCCCGACCCCGAGCGGGTCGCCCTGGTCATGAGCTGGCGGCTCCTGGCACAGGCAGGGCTGACGCCCAGGCTCACGCGCTGCGCTCGCTGCGGCGAACCTGACCTCAGTGGGCCGCCGCACTTCGACGTCGCCGCCGGGGGTATGAGCTGCGCGGCCTGCGGGAGCGGGTTTCGCCTCGAGCCCACAGTTCGTGATGAACTCGTCCTACTACACCGTCAGAGCGTCGCCGCCGCCCTCGAGTTGCCGTTCGCTGCGCGGCGCGCGCACTGGGCGCTCCTGTTACGTTATTTAGGCTTTCACGTCGGGGAGGTGCAGAGCCTTTTATATCTGCCCAAACCGGACACCCCGGAAGCAGCCTAGTGCTGGCGCTTCCCCTCGCCTTAGTGATCGGCTACCTTATCGGCAGCCTGCCGAGCGCGGCGCTGGTCGCGCGGCTTAAACGCCGCGACATCTTCGAGGTGGGCTCCTCCAGCATGGGCGCGATGAACACCGCCCGCAACCTGGGCTGGGCGCTCGGCGCGCTTGTACTGCTCTTGGACCTGGGCAAAGGTGCGCTCGCCAGTGCCGTCGGGGTGTGGTTCGGCAATCTAGCAGGAGAAACGCTTTATACGCCGCTCGCCGCCGGGGTCGGGGCAATTGTCGGACACCTCTGGTCGGTGTGGGTCGGCTTTCGAGGTGGCAAGGGCTTGGCCACAACCTTGGGCGTCGCCCTCCCGATCTACCCGCTCGGCGGGCTCTACGCACTGCTCACGCTGCTGGTGCTTATCGCCCTGTCCCGCCGTGTAACGCTCGCCACCTTTTTGACCGCGCTTGCCTACCCGCTTCTCGTCTATCTCTCGCTGATGTCAACCGCCCCGCCCGTCAAAGTGACCGCGACGACTCTAGGCGCGTGCCTGATCGCGCTCTTCGTCGCGCTCAAGCACGCCCTGCCAGTCGCGGGGCCGCTCCGCCAGCCCTAAACGCCACGCCACCGCCTGCGCGACCCGCACACCCGCCTGCCCATCGCCGTAGGGGTTTGGCCGGTTCCGCATCGCCGCGCGCGCGCCCGCATTCGCCAGGAGAGACTCGAGCGTCTCCCCCACCCCCTCTGGATCGTTGCCTGCGAGCTTCATAGCACCGACCTGAACGCCTTCGGGCCTTTCGGTGACGTTACGCAAGACCACCACGGGCACCCCAAGGGTCACGCCACCCTCCTGGACCCCGGCAGAGTCGGTGACGATAAGTTCGGACGCCTGCATAAGAGCCACCATCGAGAGGTAATCGTAGGGTGGCTCGAGGACAACGTTGGCGACTCCTCCGAGAGCGTCCCAGACGGCCTCACGCACAGCAGGGTTGAGGTGCACGGGGTAAACAAAGGTAAAAGCCGGATGGTTCCGTGCGGAAGCCGCAAGCGTCTCTGCGAGCGCACGCATCACCGGTAGGTTCTCGCGGCGGTGCATGGTGAGCGTGACCAAAGGGCCGGGCGGCAGGTGCGCGGGGAGCACGGCTACGGGGGCAATACGCTGCACGGCGTCCACCTCGGTATTTCCGGTCACGACCACTTGGGACGCACGCTTCCCCTCGTGCAGCAAGTTCTCCTTAGCGAGCGGCGTCGGCGGCAGGTCAAGGTCGGTCAGCACATCGGTGAGGCGGCGGTTCCCCTCCTCGGGAAAGGGTTCTTGGAGGCTGAAAGAGCGCAGCCCCGCCTCAACGTGGGCAACTGGTATCCCTTCAAAAAAGCTGGCCAGAGCCACCGCGAAGGTTGAAACGGTGTCGCCGTGGACGAGCACATAGTCAGCGCGCAGCTCGCGCAAGGCGGCGGCGGCTCGCGGAACGATACGTCCGATCAGCTCGGGCAAGCTTTGGCGCGTACGCATCACATCCAGGTCGGCGTCCGGGGTAAGTGCAAAAAGCCGCAGCACCGCGTCAAGTTGCTCGCGGTGCTGGCCCGTCACCAAGACGAGTGGGGTAAGCCCCGGCTGCTCGCGCAACGCCTCCACGACCGGGGCCATTTTAATTGCCTCGGGGCGCGTGCCGAAGGCGACGCAGACGCGCGCAGGGGCGCTCACAAACGGGTCTCACGGGCCAGCTCGCGCACCCGCAGAAAACTCACCCCGCCGACGAGCACCACCGTTGCCAAGACGGTCAGGTAGATAAGTTCCGGCGGTGTCTGCGACAGGGTCATGCCGCACGCACCCAAGACGAGCGCCGCACCCCACAAGACGAGCACGGTCAGCGGCTTCGACCCGCTCCGCACCCGGATAAGGTCGTGGAGATGGTCGTTGGCGGCCGCCGCCGGATTGGCGCGGCGCGACAGGCGGCGGAGCGTCACCTGCGTGATGTTTAGGACCGGCAGCGCCAAGATCAGGATGGGCGCGGCGACCGTCACTGCCGCCGTCACCTTGAGGGAGCCCAACACGCTGACCGCCGCCAACACGTAGCCGAGCAAATACGCGCCCGAATCGCCCATGATGACCTTGGCCGGGTTGTAGTTGTGGCGCAAAAACCCCAGCGCGGCCCCCGCCAAAGCCGCTAGTAAAAGGACCGCCGCCCCCCGGTCGGGCAGCTGCACGGCGACGGCTAAGAGCGCGAGGCTCGAGATCGCTGCTAACCCGGACGAGAGCCCGTCGAGCCCGTCGATAAAGTTAAAAGCGTTCGTAAAGCCGACGACCCAGAGTAGCGTGAGGACGGCGGCTAAGGGCACGCCGAAGAACTGATAGGGCGACGCGCCGAAATAGTTGGTGATAAAGTCGACCCTGACGCCGTTCACAACCAGAATTCCAGCGGCCACGAACTGACACAGCAGCCGCGTTCCTACCGGCACCTCCCAGAGGTCGTCGAAGAATCCCACCAAGGTCATCAGCGCGCCGCCCAAAACGATGGCTAACAGCTCCTCACGGTAGGCAGCCAACAGCTCGGGCCGGACGAGGCTGCCGACCAGCAGCGCTACCATAAACCCGCCGAAGATGGCGACGCCGCCGATGTTGGGTACCGCGCCCTCGTGCACGCGCCGCCCCCCACCCTGCTGAAGCGCCCCGATACGCCTAGCGAACGCCTCGACCCTCGGCGTCAGCGCGGTGACCAGCACGAGCGCCACCAAAAAGGTCGCGCAGACGACGGGAAAATAGCTGATCAGTTGGTCGCGCACGCCCCTATTCTACGCGAACATGGCTGTGTGTAAAGTGGGAGCGTGTGTAGGTCTAGGGATATGTGTACGGCACTGCTCAACAACTACGCTAGCGTGTTCCGTAGATGCGGTCGCCCGCGTCGCCGAGCCCCGGCACGATGTAGCCATGATCGTTTAGACGTTCGTCCTGCGCCGCCAAGATGATCTCGACTTCCGGGTGTGCGCTGTGAACCGCGCTGATTCCTTCGGGAGCGCCTAAAATGCATAGGAGCCGCACTCGGGTCGCGCCGAGTCCCTTTAAGATGGTGAGGGCCGCCGCCGCGCTGCCGCCGGTCGCTAGCATCGGGTCGAGCAAAAAGATGTCGCGCTCGGCAATGTCCGAAGGT
>CADCWP010000173.1 GCA_902806425.1 uncultured Truepera sp. | reverse complement strand
TTTAATCTCGCTTCAAGCAACACGGCCTATCCTGAGTGATTGTAGGGTACGAAGGTTCTTGGAGCACTACGGAGTTTTCAAAAGCCGACCTAAATGATCGACAAGGTAACGCTGTCTTTTGCAGCGGAGCCGAATACGAGACAGGTCCCTGACCTCCTCACTTGTCCTTAAGACACCTATATCTCTCTATTCTCAGAAGAGCGCCACGTAAGAAACGGCTGGGCGCTGGTTGTTGAGTCGAGCGATGTAGTACTAGACAGGACATGGTTACATGCAAACGCAGAAATTACGGCTCCGGAGTATGGTGAGTTGGTGCGTAATCCCACTGTGAACGCAAGCCGAGGCCTCAGCCGAGCGTGCCCATACGACAAGCTGGGCATTGGATCACTAGAGGCAAGCAAATGCCAGTGAAGACACGCCAATTCTGAGGCATCAAGGACGAGGTGACACCATAAAAACCACCGAGAAAATCCTCCAACTGCTCTCGCCCAAAGAGCGCCGCTCGCTCTACCTGCTGCTCCCTATGGTCATCGCCATGGGCTTTCTGGAGGTGGTCGGCATCGCCTCGATCACGCCCTTTCTGGCGCTCGTGTCGAACCCGGAGGCGGTCAACGAGAACAGCCTGTTGGTCTGGCTCAACGACCTGCTGGGGTTCTCCACGATAAACCAGTTTTTGATCTTTTTAGGCGTGGCGGCGCTTGCAGTCCTCACCTTCAGCAACGCCTTCACCGCCTTTACGACCTTTCACCTCACCCGGTTCAGCTATATGCGCGGCTACACCCTCTCGAGGCGTCTACTGATCAGGTATCTGGGCCAGCCGTACACCTTTTTTCTGGGCCGCAACACCGCACACCTCGGCACAAACCTGCTGACCGAGGTTCAACAGGTCGTTACCGGCGTGATCGTACCCGGCATGAAAATGCTTTCCAAGGGCGTCGTCACGCTTTTTATCATCGGTCTGCTGTTTATCGTCGACCCGGTTCTCGCGCTTACCGTGACCGTCTCGCTCGGCGCGGTTTACGGGGGCCTTATCACCGCCTCGCGCCGCAAGCTCCAGAAGATCGGCAGGGTGCGCGTCGCCACCAACCAAAAGCGCTTCAAGGTCGCCGGGGAGGCGCTGAGCGGTATTAAAGAGCTTAAGTTGCTCGGCCGCGAAGGACTCTTTATCAACCAGTTCTCGACCTCATCGAGGCGCTACGCGAGCACCCAGGCGACAAGTCAGGTGATCAGCAATCTGCCCCGCTACGCCCTGGAGACCATCGCCTTTGGTGGCATTGTCCTCATCGTGATCTACCTGCTGGCCCGCGGCCAGGGCATCGGGCAGGCGCTGCCCATCATCGCGTTGTACGCCTTTTCCGCCTATCGCCTTATGCCCGCCCTTCAGCAGGTGTTCGTCGGCGTCACCACGGTGCGTTTTAATATTGCCGCTCTCGACGTGTTGCACAGGGACCTGCAAGGCCCGGACCCGGCGGTAAAGCCTGACCGGCGCGCGCTCGAGGCGCTTCCTTTTAATCAGGGCCTAGAGCTGCGTAACGTGACCTTGAGCTATCCCGACACCCAGAGACCCGCCGTCAACAACCTGTCGTTAACGATCAAGGCAAAGACTTCGGTGGCGCTCGTGGGCCATACCGGGTCGGGTAAGACCACGACGGTCGACCTTATCTTGGGGTTGCTCGAGCCGCAGCGGGGAACGCTTCTGATCGACGGGGAGCCGCTCACCGAAGCTAATCTGGCGCGCTGGCAAAAGAGCCTCGGCTACGTGCCCCAGCACATCTACCTCTCCGACAACACGGTCGCGCACAACATCGCCTTCGGCATTCCCGAAGAGGACCTCGATCAGGGCGCGGTCGAGCGCGCCGCCCGAATTGCCCACCTGCACGACTTTATCAAGGACCTGCCGCTCGGCTACGACACGGTCGTGGGCGAACGGGGCGTCCGGCTTTCGGGGGGGCAGCGGCAGCGCATCGGCATCGCCCGGGCGCTCTACCACGACCCGGACATCCTTATCTTGGACGAGGCGACGAGCGCCCTCGACGGGATTACCGAGGAGAGCGTTTTCGCCGCTGTCGAGGAACTCGCGCGGTCCAAAACGGTCGTGATGATCGCGCACCGGCTGAGCACGGTCCGCAGCTGCGATCAGATCTATCTGCTCGACAAAGGGGCGGTCGTCGCCCAGGGGACGTACGACGAGCTGTTGGCAACCAACGCGACGTTTAGAGCGATGGCCCGCACGACGACGCAGGCGGTCGCGGCCACCTACAACTGACGCGCCGATTGGGACCGCTGCTGCAAGCGTTCGGCAAAGGCCTGGGCTCGAGCACAAAGCGGTGGCAACCGGACTATAGCGGCACGTCTAAGGTAAACCGTCTCCTACCCGGTTACAGATATGTTGCCCGTAAAACGCTTCCGCAAAACGCTACGGTGCCCCCGATGTTGTGGGTGGCACCCACTATATGAATAGGTGCCGCAATATCTCCTCGCAGGCGATAATCCACACGGGGTACACGCCCGGCCTAAGCTGAGACCCGTTTGGGCTAAACTGCCTAAGACGCACTTTGGGCGATGAAGCCGCGACGGGCAAGCTCGGCGTGTGACCGCTGTAATTGTCTGCCGTATGATGCGGGCGCGGCTGACGACCCCGCATTTCGCTTGGAGGTTTGTTTGCGATGAAAAAATCCTTGCTGATCGCCTTGAGCGCAGTTTTAGCAGGCTGCGCAGAGACCACGAGACCCGGTGAAGATTCTGGCGGCCCTCCGGTGGGAACCTTGACGCTCAGCCGCAGCGAGATGGTGTTTAACGCGGGCGGAGACGTCCCCAGCGACCGGCGCACGTTGCAGGTGAGCAACACGGGTGAGGGTACGCTGAACGTTTCAGGGTTGGCCGTCACAGGCGAGGACGCGGCGCGGTTCGCGCTACCGGGCGTCAGCCCGTTTAGTCTGGCGGCGGGCGAGAGCCGTGAGCTTGCCGTGACCTTTACACCGAACAGTGACGCGGACCTCGGCCCGCAAAACGCCACCTTGCGCGTTACCCAAGGCGGTGAGGGGGGTTCAGTGCAAGAGGTCTACTTAGGGGGCTTGAGCGTCGAGGGCCAAGAGGGAACCAAGGAGCCTTCGGTGCAGTGGATTTTTGACACCTACGGTTTCCCCATCCAAACAGGCGATGAAGACCCCACGACGTCCGCACTCGTCGAGGAGGCGACGAACGCCCCTGTCGGCGATGAGGTTGTGGCGCAGACGTTTAGGCGCGCCGACCCTACCCAACCGGTTACCGTAGAGGTGCTCGCCACGTTCGCCGTACCGAACGTCGAGCCGGTGTTCGAGTTCGGCTTTTACGAGGCGGGCGCGGCGGAACCGTCCCTGCAAAAACTGTTGAGCCTGCCGATACGTCCAGGCTTAAACGGCCAGCGTTTGGGGCCTGTTATCGTGCCCTCAGTGCCCGGAGCCGAGGCGGGCGTCGTGAGCTTCAACGCTCCTGGCGGGACCTTCGGCTTCTACTCATCCTGGCCGACGACGCGGTTTTTCGAGCAGCGCACCGTCTTTACCGAAGACGCGCGCAACACCTTCGACGCCCTACCGCATCATGTGCGGCCCTACCCGCTTAAAGAGCGTGGTGGAGCGCCTGTCGAGAACGCCTATATACTCGCCACAGACGAGTCCAACAGGCTCAACGATTACAACGACGCGGTGGTCCTTATCCGCAACGTCCAACCTGCCGAGGCAGGGCTTTAAGCGGCACGAACGTCCGGACTACCAGCGATCATGACCCCTGAGCCCCACTGGCTCAGGGGTCGTTCTATCGGGTACATGGTGATGGTTAATGGGTTAAGCCGCTTTTGGTCTCGAGCTTCAGGTCGGGTACGACGCTGGGGCCACTCTTGCGGCTCTGCCGGTAGCCAAGTTCGACGCCGATGGCGTGGGCGTAGTGGCGCATCACCGTGTGATCTCCCCTTCCCAGAGTGAGCTTTTTGACGCTACCTTCGCCGTGAGTGCGTTTTGCTTTTGCTGTTTAGCTACCGAGGTGGCTCGAGCCGAATCTGCAAGCGCTCTCGCTGTGGTGTCCTCAGCACAAGTTCCACGGTAAAACCGCTCGCGCCGAGGTCGGCAGCGTCGGCTAAAGGAATGAC
>CADCWP010000172.1 GCA_902806425.1 uncultured Truepera sp. | reverse complement strand
GCTGACTGTTCAGTCCGTCCTATTCACCGAGCTGCGTGGGCGTCATCCTCCGCGTCTTTTGCCGACCTCTCGAAGCGGCACTCGGGATTCATGCAGTAGCCGTGATAGACCGTGCCGTCGCTGCTGCTACCTTCGACCACGAAAACGTGCTCGTCACACCTAGAACACACGTCAACGCCCAAGCCGCCGTCTTTCGCTCCCTAGTCGGGCCGGGTGACGATGCGCTGAGCATCCTCGGTATACGCCGTGCATTCAAGCGGCATCTATCTAGGTCGATCGTGAGTGGGAGCGCCACGCCACCTCTGTCCCGAATCTCCTCAACGACGTCCTCAGCCTTAGTGGTGCGCCGCCCGAGCACGCCGACCTCGGCTCCAGCGCGCGCCAGACCGCGCGCCAAAGCCCTACCCAGCACGCCTGTACCACCAGTGACTACAGCAACTCTGCCGGAGAGGTCGAACGTCACCGCTAAGCCGACCGCTCGGCCAGCACCTGCGCCTTAAGGCATAGCTCAGCGGCCTTAAAGGCGTGCTCTTGACTCATGGCGTACTCTGTGCGGTTTAAGCAGTCCAAGATGAGCTGCCCGAAAAACGGATACCCCACCCTCCCCGAAAGTTCCAAGTGTTTCTCGCCTTCCTTGTCGACCAGATAAAGGTGGTCGGTGCTCGTACTACGGCCCACATCGGTATATTTGCGAAGCTCGATATAGCCCTCCGTGCCGAGAATAAAGGTGCGCCCGTCGCCCCAGGTCGAGAGTCCGTCCGGCGTAAACCAGTCCACCCGGAAGTATCCCGAAGCGCCGGTGTCCGCAACCAAGGACGCCTCGCCGAAGGTTTCCAACTCGGGGTAACGCGGATTATGCCGGGTAGTCCGGGCCATCGTGAGCTGCGCGTCCTGCGCGCCGGTATAGGTGAGAAACTGTTCGATCTGGTGGCTGCCGATATCGCACAAGATGCCGCCGTAGCGCCTACGTTCGAAAAACCAGGCGGGTCTCGAGGGCGCGTCCAGGCGGTGCGGCCCCAACCCCAGCACCTGAACAACTCGGCCTATCGCGCCTTCCCGAATCAGGTCACCCGCCGCGACGGCGCATTCGACGTGAAGCCGCTCGCTGTAATAGACCAAATACTTCCGACCCGTTTCCGCAACCTTACGGCACGCCGCCTCAAGTTGCGCCAGCGTCGTGAAAGGGGCCTTATCGGTGAAGTAATCCTTGCCCGCCGTCATCACCCTCAGACCCAGCGGCCCGCGTTCGTCGGGCACGGCAGCAGCGGCCACCAAACGCACCTCCGGGTCGTCCAAGACCTCCTCCAGAGTTCGAGCTAAGCGGACGCCGGGGAACCGTGCACGAAAGGCGTCGACTTTATAGGGGTCGGAGTCGTAGACGTAGCGCAGCTCGGCCCCCGCCTCGAGGAGGCCGTTACACATCCCGTAGATGTGACCGTGGTCGAGGTGAGCGGCGGCGAACACGAACTCGCCGGGGGCCACTACAGGTTTCGCCTTTCCCTGCGGCGCGTAGGTCATCCCGTCGCTACGGCTCAAGATCGGTCTCCAAACCGGCTACAGCTGCACCCTCGCCTTTAAGGCGCGCCAGCAGCGCCGCGTAACGCTCCCGGTCTAGAGGCAGTTCGACCGCGCTGCGCGTAAAGCTCGATAAGATCATAGCGTTGGCAAGCTCTAAGGACATGCGCCCCTCGGTGCCGTCGGCGGCGACCGGCACGCCTTGAGTTATCGCGTCGTGGAGATTTCGGTAGACCGCTTTGTGATCGCCTGTATGGTCGCCTCCGCCGGGCGGCAGCGCCAGCGGCTCGCTCTGCAAGGTGGGCGCGGCAAACGGGTCGGGGTTTTGGGCGAAAAAGTCCGTTACGTCCTCCCCAAAGCGCCCGAAACTCAGCTCGCCCGCACCGATGCGTAAGTAGCCACCGGTACCTAGCAGTTCCAAGCGGGCCGGTCGCCCCGCCTCGGCGGTGCTGATGCGGACGCTCCCCATTGCGCCGTTCCCAACTGCACCATCCGGCCACTCGAGCATCGCCTGCACGGTGTCCTCGGTCTCTATCGTGTGCAGCTGAGTGCGCGTCCAGGCCACCACCCGCTCCGGGGGGCCGAGCAGATGACAGATGAGGTCCAGGTCGTGCGGCGCTTGGTTTAAGAGTACCCCTCCGCCTTCGCCTCGCCACGTCGCCCGCCACGCGGCGAGCCGGTAGTAGGCAGCGGTGCGCGGCCAAGTCACGGCGAGGTCTAGGTGCTGCACCCGCCCGAGCCTACCCGAGCGCACCACTTCCGCCGCCTTGACGACTTCGGGGCGCAAGCGCTGCTGGAAATTTACGGCCAGAACGCGTCCCGCTTGGGCGGCGGCTCGTATCATCGCGTCCGCTTCGGCGACGTGAACCGCCATCGGTTTTTCAACCAGCACGTGACACCCCGCGCGCAGGCACTCGACCGCCATCGGGGCGTGCAGGGGGTGGGGAGTGAGAATGACCGCCACGTCGGGCCGGGTCGCGCGCAGCATAGCCCTGTAGTCAGGGAACGAAGGGCAACCGAGTTCTTCGGCGCGTTGTCGGCTCGCCGCTTCGTCCCTGTCGGTGACGCCTACGACCTCGACGGTTTCATGCCGAAGGGCCGGATGGTGCATGGTGTAGACGTTGGCACCCACCCCGATGACGGCGTATCTGAGGCGTTGGGGGGCCGTCACGCCGACACCGGTAACGCTGCCAGCAGCGTCTTGACATATGTCGAGTTGTGACGAAGGGCCTCTCGGCTGGGCCGCGCCGCGCTGAAGTCCTCTACGACCAGCCAACCGTTGTAGCCGACCGCCGTGAGCGCATCCAGAAGTTGCGGAAGGTCCACCGCGCCGTCCTCTAGCGGCGACCACTCGGCCCGCTGGACGCCGCTTTCTCCCACAGCGTAACGGGCGTTTTTAAGGTGGACATGCGCTAGATACGGTCCTAGCAGCTCTAAACCTAAACGGTAGTCCTCGAAGCCCTCGAAGACCATGTTACCCGCGTCGTGGATCACGCCGACCTCTTCGGGGCTGAAGGGCGACAGCAGCCGGTGCGCCAGCGACGCACTCGGCAGGAGGGTGCCGTGGTGAATTTCGACAAGGGGTTTGACGCCGCTGCCTCCAGTTAGGTTGATAACACTTTCCAAAAAACGTTGTGCCGCCCTGGCGTGCTCGGCGTAACCACCTCTAAAAGTGCTGAAGCCGACGCGGAAGTGCGGCGAGCGGGCCACCTTGGCAAATGCCAGCGCCGCTTCCACCTTGTCCAGCTCGCTCAGACCGACGTAGGTACCGAGGTTGGGAATCTTTAAACCGGCGCTGTCGGCGAGGACACGGGCACGTTCCGCGTCCGTTTCGGTGGGATTTAGGGTACATAAATTGTTTCCCCAAAACGACGGGGCCTCGCCCCTGCGCTCCGTGGGAACGTGCGTTACGCGCCACTCCACACCGTCGTAGCCTGCTGCTCGGATTTCCCCAACGGCCTTCTCCGGCGTCAGATCGGGCAGCATCACGGTGAATACACCCAGCTTCATGGTTCACTCCCTCTAACGACAGCGCTCGCTTATACCGAGCTGTAGGCGGTGCTTGGCCCTTTATAATTTTGCAAGCTGACACCTATGTTTTGGCGCTACGCCTCATCATGCCACAGCGCGTCCAACCGTCATTTAGGGATTACTTAATCCCAGTCGTCGCAATACCGGTGGTGATAAACCGCTGCAAAAAGGCGAAAATCAGCGTGATCGGCAGAAGCGTCAGCACCGTCATCGCCAGGACGTAGTGCCACTGCACCTGCAACTCGCCTTGAAAGGCGTTGAGGCCGAGCTGCAAGGTGAACAGCTCGCTGCGGTTAAGGACGATTAAAGGCCATAAAAAGTCGTTCCAGCGCCACATCACCGAGAAGATGGTCAGCACCGCCAGGGCGGGCGCGGCGAGCGGCAGCACCACCTGCCAGTAGAGCCGCCACTCCGACGCGCCGTCGATCCGGCCCGAGTCGAGCAGTTCGTCGGGAATGGTGAGCATGTACTGACGCAGCAGGAATACGCCCGTGGGTGTAGCCGCGCCCGGAATGATGACCCCCCAGAGGCTGTTGACCCAGCCGATCTCGGTGATGACCAGATAGACCGGCACCAAAATAACCGAAATCAGAAT
>CADCWP010000171.1 GCA_902806425.1 uncultured Truepera sp. | reverse complement strand
TCATGCGGCTCAAGTTAAGACCTTCGCCTCGCTTAAAACCCGCGTCAACCTCAAGATCGCCGCCTTCAATCTGCTCTACTCAGGCGTGCTCTTCAAATAGCAAACGACGTGATTAGACTTTTACATCAGGCTCCGGTTCGCACCTACTCGAGCCACCGATTGAACTCGATGAGATTTCCCGAGTTGTCCCTGATCCAGCAGTTCCTTACGCCAGCGGGTTCGACCGCTGTCACCTCATGCACCACGTCAGCACCTTTGGCTTTGAGTTCTTCCATTACCGCTTCAATATCGTCTACTAGGAGACCGATATGCTTTGCCCCGCGTGTATAAAGTGCTCCGAAGGCGTCTTTACCCTCGTCCGGGCCTGACTCGGAGCCAGCTTGTTCGATAAGTTCGATGCGCACGCCGCTCGGGGTGAGGATATGGGCGATCTCTACGCCTGCTTCTAGAAAGCCGAAGCGTCGCTCGAGCTTAAAGCCCAGCATGTCCTCGTACCAGCCGACCGACGCGTCCACATCTTGAACCACAAGGGCGAAGTGGTGAATTTGTTTGACGACCATCGTCAACCTCCGCAGCCAGCATAGGCAACCCGCTTCTTTGGCCGCAACGGACTTTGATGTTCGTGTTCAGGCTGAGTAGGGTCGCTACACTTTCACCATGACGACGAACATCGACCGAACGGCAGAACTGGGTCTCAACGCGAATAGTGAGGCAAGGCAGACCCTCAAAGTCATCGCCAACCGCTGGGTTTCGATCATCCTCTGCGCGCTCGGGGACGGCCCCAAACGGTATAGCGAACTTGACGGCATGATCGAAGGGTTGTCGCAGCGGATGCTGACGCGCACGCTCAAGGAGCTAGAGCGTAACGGCATCGTCGAGCGCATCGTGCATTCGACCAGACCGCCCAACGTCGAGTACGCCTTGACTCCACTAGGCGAGACGCTTTACGAGCCGCTACACGCGCTATGTGCTTGGGCAGAAGCCCACATGGATGAAGTCAAACAGGCTCGTGTAAAATTTGCAGACCAGTCATAAGCTCACAAACGCGCAGTTTAAGTTCTCGGATAGAGTCTAAGATAGGCGTCCGTGAATGTCGCTGAGTTTTATACAGTTTATTGCCGAGCCTCGTTATGCGTTGATTGAGCGCGATGGCAGCGTAAACTGCCGATAATTGCTCTTATCAACCGCCCCCCTGTCCAACAGGCGCGAGCCCGAGACGCAGCAGATAGCGCTTGCCCTCGCCGCGTCGCTCGTAACGCCCAAGCAGGTCGTACAGTTCCTGCTGTAGCTGTTTAGCGCTCTCCTCATCGAGGTCGGTCTCGACGAAGTAGCTCGCCACCGCCGGAGCCCCCGCCTCGAGCAGGTCCGCCCCCGCCCCGAAGGAAAAGGCGAAGTCCGCCTCGACGCCGCCGTCGGGGCGTTTGAACACCCGCTTGCCGAAGGTCGGTGTGCCCCGCGCTTCGCCCCAAGCCAGCCCGGCACGCATAGTGCCCCGCGCCAGCTGCCTTTCCCGCTCGGCGTAGTCGGCAACAAGCCACGCCTCAGGGGTGTAGAAGGGCGAAGCGGTGTAGGCGACGAAGAAGCCATCTGCGACTGTCCGGTAGACCTTCACCGCCCGCCCCTTGCGCGGCTCTTCCCGCACCACCTTTAGAAGCCCCAGCCGGACAAAGCGCCGGACGCGCATGAGTAAAGCGTTCCCGTCCATGCCGAGTTCCGCTGCCGCTTGGCTTACCGTACGCTCTTGGCCCACGAAAGGTGCCAGCACTCGGCGCGCTTCGGGATCGGCCAGCGCCCGCACCATCCCCAGGTCCGTCACCTCGAGCCACGAGCTAGGTGTTTCAGGCACTTTCACGCCACCTAGCTTACATCCCACAGTACCACTATGATCTACACCGTCTTGCTCCCTTACAGCGTGCCCCATGAGTGGCTAACCCTCACACCTGAAACGGGCGAGGTGTTCACCGCTCGCTACTCCAACTTCGCCCTGTTCGAGGCGGGTGACCTCAAAGACGTCTACTTCTTTCTCGCCTTCCAGGCCGCGCAGGGGGCGCAGCGATGAACCTCGCCCGCCAGACGGTCCTGGTCACCGGGGGCAGCTCCGGCATAGGGCTGGCGCTCGCCCGGGCGCTGCGGGAGCGCGGAAGCCGGGTGCTCGTCTGCGGCCGGGACGAGGCCAAACTCGTAGAGGCAGCCGGGCTGGTGCCGGGGCTCGAGACGGTGCGCTGCGTCCTCGGTGAAGAGGGTGACGTCGACGCCCTCGTCGAGGTGGTGCGGACCCGGCTCGGCGGGCTCTCCTTGCTCGTCAACAACGCCGCCGTGCAGCTCAACTACACCTTTCCTAACACAGACTCTGAAGTGGCTGTCACGAACATCAAGCAGGAAGTGGACATCAACCTGAGCGCGCCTATTCGCCTCACCGCGCAGCTTCTACCGCTTCTCGCCGAACAACCCGAGAGCGCCGTCGTCAACCTGACCTCGGGGCTCGCCCTGGCTCCTAAGAAGAGCGCCGCCGTCTACTGCGCGTCCAAGGCGGGGCTGCGCACCTTCACCAAGGCGCTGCGCTACCAGTTGGAGGAAGCAAAGCTTAACGTGCGTGCCGTGGAGGTCATGCTGCCCCTGGTGGACACCCCCATGACGCAGGGTCGCGGCAATCCTAGGCTCAAGCTCAGTCCCGAGCGGGTGGCGCGGGAGGTGCTCGCGGGGCTCGCGGCAGACCGCATCGAGATACGCGTCGGCGGTGCCAAAGCGTTCGGGTGGCTGTACCGCCTTGCGCCAGGCTTGGCCGAACGGCTTCTTCGAAACACCTAACCGTCTAGAGCACACGCTAATGATGTTTGTCAGCCGGTCTATGCAGCACTTGGGCCGGAATGCTGCGTGAAAGCCGCTGCACATTTATAGGTTTGGTTATAGAACGAGTCGGCATCGGTGAGGGATGTATCCCCCATTATGTATCTCTTAGTATAAAACGTGTAGGGTGTTCGCGAGAGGAGGTACGCCGTGGCCCGACCAGCAAAATTCGACCGTGAGGAGGTGCTGGACAAAGCGATGTTGTTGTTCTGGCGAAGAGGGTACGAGGCGACCCTGCTAAACGACCTTACGCGCGAGATGGGTATCAACCGCCCCAGTCTCTACAACACCTTCGGTGACAAAGACGCGCTTTACCTAGAAGCTCTTATGCGCTACGGCAATATACATGGCGGCAAGATGTTAACGACCCTTGAGCGCGCGCGCTCAATCCAACAAGGCTTCAAAGCTATATTCGCAGATCTCATTAACGAGTCCACTCAAGGCTGCTGTCGCGGCTGCATGATCGTCAACAACACGGTCGAGCGCTGTTCTGTAAGCGATTCGGCGAACAACTTCGTAAAAGAGACTGACGAAGCGTCCAAGCGCGCGTTTGCTACAGCTATCAGAAGAGC
This sequence comes from uncultured Truepera sp., assembly GCA_902806425.1. Lineage (GTDB taxonomy): Bacteria > Deinococcota > Deinococci > Deinococcales > Trueperaceae > Truepera. The sequence goes on along the minus strand of CADCWP010000171.1, from coordinate 773 downwards.
GCAGCAGGAAGGGGACTTTGCGCCGACGAAAGACCCCGACGCACTCGCTCTGTATCTGTACAGCGCTATTCAAGGGCTTCAGCTACGGGCTAAAGCAGGCGACAGTAGAAGGGAACTTGAGGCTGTTGCGGAGTTGTCCCTAACCGTTTTGGATTAGTCCTTTTTTATTTACCCGTTTTGTACTTGACAGTACAGAAAAGGAGCAGGCGATGGATCTGCAAGGCAAAGTCGCGGTTGTAACTGGAGGCAATAGTGGCATTGGCCTCTCTAGCGCTAAAGAGTTACGTGCCAGAGGTGCTAGGCTAGTCATCTTCGGACGAAACGCAACCACATTGGAGCAGGCGCGGCAAGCCCTGGGTGGAGATACGCTCGCTGTGCAGGGAGACGTAACCAACGTCGCCGATCTAGAACGGCTGTTTGTTCAGGTCAACGACCATTTCGGCAAAGTAGACGTGCTGTTCGTCAATGCGGGTCGCACCACCCTCGGCGGCATCGGGGACGTAACCGAAGAAAACTTCGATGCTGAGATGAGCATCAACCTTAAAGGTGCGTTCTTCACCGTACAGAAGGCGCTTCCGCTGATGGGTGAGGGCGGCTCCATCATCTTCAACTCGTCGTGCATGGCCGACATGGCGATACCCGGCTCGAGTGTTTATACAGCCAGCAAAGCGGCCATCAACCAGGAGTGTCGCCAAACCCCGAAACCCCGTTCTGAAGGGGTGATTTCAGGCAGCCAAGCGAGAACCTTCGGTCATCAAGGCATTTCTCAGAGT
>CADCWP010000170.1 GCA_902806425.1 uncultured Truepera sp. | reverse complement strand
CGCAGGTCGCGCAGCGCATCACGACGCCGATGTCACTTAGGTAGACCAGTAGAGCGCCAAGGGGGGCGACGTTGCTACAGTGCGCGCACGTGCTCGGCACCACCGTCATCTCCCGGCCGAATATGTCGTGTAACAACCCTGCCGCCGCATTGCCGTCAAGCCGAAGATCGCTGTCTTGCATCCTAACCTCCCGAAGGTCCGAAGCGCTCGGTCTTGACCCGCGCCGGGTCGTGCCCAAGCTCCGTGAGCGTCGTGGCGACGGCCTCGACGAGGCGCGTCGGGCCGCAGATAAAGATGTGAGGCTGTTGCTGAGAAGGCCAAGCGACCTCCTCGAGCAGTGTGCTGTCGATACGGCGGCGGTGCCCTGCCCAGCCCTCGGGCTGCGAGCGGGTCAGGGTGTGAAAGACCTCAAGCCCCGGGTCCTGTGCGAGCTGGTCTAACTCCTCACGGTAGATGATGTCCTCGAAGGTGCGCGAGGAGTAGAGGAGACGGGCCGGAACCTCCCTCCCTGCTGCCGCTCGGTGGCGGATCATCGCCATGAGCGGTACCACGCCCGAACCTCCAGCGACGAGGAGCAACGGTCCTCCTTGGGAGGCTTGCCAGGTGAAGTAGCCCCCGATGGGGCCGCGCAGCTCGAGCTCATCCCCGATGTCCAGCTCATCGGTAAGGTAAGGGGAGACCTCGCCGTCCTCAAGCCGCTCCACCGTGATCGCAACATGCTTGTCCTCCGGCGGCGAGCCGACCGAGTAGCTCCGCTGCGCCTGGTAGCCGTCCTCGGCCGTGAGGCGCACGTCGAGGTGTTGTCCTGGCTGGTGTTGGGGCCAGTCGGGGACCTCGAGCACCAAGGTCTTCGTGCGGGAGGTTTCAGGGACGACCCGTACTACCTTACCGAGCTGCCAGACGAGCCGCTTGTGGGGTGCGGCAACTAGGGCTTGTTCCACAAGGTGTTCCATCCCCTCTCACTTCCGGACCGATGTGCTTGCCTAGTCACCCTGATAACGCTGTTCGCGCCACGGGTCACCATAGTCGTGGTAGCCCAGCGACTCCCAGAAGCCGGGAGTGTCGTCTCTAGTAAGCTCGAGTCCGCGTACCCACTTCGCACTCTTCCAGAAATAAAGGTGTGGCACCAGGAGTCGCGCAGGGCCGCCATGCTCCGGCGCGAGCGGCTGACCATCGAAGCCGTAAACAACCCACGCCTTCCCGTCCGTCACGTCCTCAATAGGCAGGTTGGTGGTGTAGCCGCCGTCGCAGTAGGCGGTGAGGTAATCCACCCCGAAGTCCACTTCCGAGAGGAGCACATCGAGAGACACTCCCTGCCAGACGGTGTCCAGCTTCGACCACTTGGTGACGCAGTGGATGTCCTTGGTGATCGTTTCGTTTGGCAGCGCCCGAAACTCTTCCCACGTCCAACTCTTGGGCGCGTCTACCTCTCCGTTGATTGTGAACGTCCAGGTCGAGAGTGGTGTCTGTGGGGTGGGACCCGCGGAGAGCACTGGGAAGTCCTCGGTGACATACTGGCCGGGTGGGACGCGGCCCGAGATGCCCTCCTGCCTGCGCCGTCCTTTGAAACCCCGCGATATAAACGACATGCCTCACCTCCGATTTTCCACTACCCTTTACGACAATACCTTTCGTGAACGTTCGCGTATTGAACAAAATTGCTGTTATGGTGACTTGAGGTGCTAGTATTACAGCCGCAGTTAGGCGGGAGTAAGTTGAGTTATGACTCTCTCCAGCGCCACACCTTCCAAGCTCAAGACCTGGACAGCCGGACTCGATAATCTCCATAGCCGCATTGCGGGGCACTTCGGACGTTTCGAGCAACGGCAGCGCGTCAAAGCGTATCTGCAAGCCCTCCTGAGCCCAGTCGAGCGCAAGAACAGTTGGCAGCTTGCTGAGAGGTCAGGTGAAGCAACTCCCGATGGCATGCAGCGACTGCTCTCGACCGCTGTGTGGGACGCTGATGTGGTCAGGAATGAACTACGCAGGTATGTCCTCGATTACCTAGGCGACGAGCAAGCGGTGCTGGTGATAGACGAAACCGGCTTTTTGAAACAAGGCAATAAGTCTGCCGGTGTCAAGCGTCAGTACAGCGGCACCGCCGGGCGCGTCGAGAACTGCCAGGTGGGCGTGTTCCTGGCCTACACGACAGCTCAAGGAACAGCATTCATCGACCGGGAACTGTTTTTGCCTAAGGAATGGGTCGGTGATTTGCCTCGCCGACGTGAAGCGCACATCCCCGACGCGATTCAAGGTGCTACTAAACCCGAGTTGGCCAAAACGATGTTGCAGCGCGCTTTCGAAGATGGTGTGCAAGCCGCCTGGGTTACAGGAGACGCGGCGTATTCCGCTTACGGCGTGCGCTCGTGGCTAGAAGAAAGACAACAGCCGCACGTGTTCGCAGTGGCCTCGAACTTCCATGTCTGGACGTGGGGTAAGCAAGGACCTCGACAGCAGCAGGTCAAAGATATCGTAGGCGAGTTTGACAATACCGACTGGCAGCGACTCAGTGCAGGTATGGGAAGTAAGGGAGAGCGGCTGTTCGAATGGGCGTGGATTAGCACGTCGGAATTGACGGTGGAAGGCTCGGCAGTAAGTTTAGGCCCAGTCATCGAAGAGGGTTTCGAGCGCTGGGTGTTGGCGAGGCGCAGCCTGGACGACCCAATGGACATTGTTTACTTCACGGTGTTCGCACCTCAAACCACACCCTTAGAAAGTGTCGTAAAGGTGGCAGGGTCTCGTTGGACGATTGAGGTCGGCTTCAAAACCGCTAAGGGTGAGGTGGGTCTTGACCAGTACGAAGTGCGCTCCTGGACCGGTTGGTATCGGCACATCACCCTCGCCTTGCTGGCACACGCGTTTCTGGTGGCAATCCAAGCTAAGGAGAAAAAGGGGGCTCGACAACGGATGATCACCTTATCCCGCTAACGGTTCCCGAAGTTCGTCGGTTGTTCGGTCTAGCGCTGCGGCGGATGGTAAGGCAAGCGTTTGTACTGTCTTGGTCGGTGTGGCGACGCCGCCATCAGTTCAGGGCACGGCTGTGTCATTCGCGTCGTCGGGAACAGCGCCATGAAACCTAACTGCGGCTGTAATACTAACAGGGCATGAGTGTGAAATTCGCCTTCGGGATCTCTAACAAGAACCCAGCGGATCGAAACGGGTGGCTTGCCGGTGTGATACCAGACTGCCGTGCCTGAAGCGACCTCCACGTTTCTCTCTTTGCCCTCGTACCAGGTGACCCTGAGACTTTGCCAGGCTGTTTGAGGATCGTTCAGTCGCTTGGCTAGGGTAGGAAGTCGTCTCCCTTTGAGGGCTGGTCGGCCTATCTGACTCGGCTGTCTGAACGGCGTGGGCGCATACAAGGCTGCATCCAAGCGAAGGCGTGTAACGACTGTGACGGGGCTTGCCAAACGTTGACAACTATGTAGGAGATCTAACGCGCTGTAGCCACTATCAGCCACCACTACGAGTTGGCGCTCCGGTAACCAGCGGCGTAACACCATGGCGATTTGCCGCGCCCAGTCAGTGAGTTTCTTGTGCTGGATACCTTGTTCTTGGCAGTACCGCTCCGAGGGAGCTAAAGCTGTAAGAACCGGCAGCGCCCAAACGCGTTCAGCCCAGGGAACCGGCGCAAGCCACATCAGGCTGATCCACCGCAGGCCGCTACACTTTACGAAATGGCTGTGGCTCGACCTTACCGCGTCGCGGTAGATGCCTTTCGCTTTGATCTCTTTGCCCCAACGTCGCTCTAACGTCTCGTCTATACCGAACACCAAGGCTCCACCCGTATCGAAGGCCCTGAGGAGTAACCCCAGGAGTATCCGGCTCGCCTTGAAGGCTGACCAAGATGCTCGGTTCAGCACCTGATGGTACCTGGCAAAGTCGCTGCGCTGAGCTAAGCCCATAACGCGTAAAACTGCCGTTACCGTGCGCTTTCCCGGTGCAAGCACAGCACCAGCCAAAAGCACCTGAGCCTTCTGCCATGTCGGTTTTGTAAACAAATCAGCAAAAGGCGTGAACACCTTTTGGAGAGCGTCGGGTAGTACCAGCATAGCTGACCTCCAAAAGAGGGTCAGCCTAGCTCACCTCAGCAAATTTCGTGCAAAGTCGAGCTAAGAACCTATCCGTAAAATGCTTTTCGTCGTTCTACACAAGGGCTGAAGTCTTTGAGCTGGTGCGAGGACTTGCGCTCAAGAGTAACGATGGCAAACATTTCCAAGTACTTCAAGTTTCATAGCTG
>CADCWP010000169.1 GCA_902806425.1 uncultured Truepera sp. | reverse complement strand
GACGAACTGCCCCTTGGGGGCGGCTTACGGGTCATCCACGTCCCAGGTCACTGTGCAGGACAGATCGCGTTGGTGTGGCTTCGTTATGGGGGGGTGCTCGTTGCGGCCGACGCCGCCTCGAACATGGCCTTGCCGTGGCAAAAAGGGTTGGGCTACCCGCCTATATTTGAGGACCTCGAGGAGGGGAAGCGTAGCCTGAAGCGTTTGGCGCAGCTCGAGGTGGCGGTGGCGGTGTTTGGGCACGGAGGACCAATCCTTGAGGATGCCGGGGCACAGCTTCACGAGCGGTTTGGCAACTTGTGAAGTCAGCTTTAGAAGGGTTTTGGCTTGACCCTTTGGGTGGCAGGGGTTAGCTTATACCCACCGGGCCTCGAGCTTGTATAAAACGCGTTTAGAACAACTTGCGGGTTTCGTCGTCTACCTTGCGTTGCCCAACCCGCACGTCCATCACCTTGCGGCGGAGCGGGTTGAAGTAATGCGAGAGCTGTACGAGAGTCCCGAACCTGTCATCGACTTCAAAGCCGCTGATCACGAAGCCCGCCCTAAGTTTGGGAATGATGACGGCGTTGTTGGTCAGGTTATGGCGGCTGAAGACAACCTGAAAGCCCTCGCTTTGAACATGTGCCAAGACAATCGGGATGAGCGCTGTGTAGAGACCGCGTCTTCGGTGCGCTTCCAGGATGCCTGTACTGGTCATTTCAAATTTGCCCGCTAGTATCTGTTGCCCGAGATGCCAGCCGACAAAGGTGTCACCTTGAAAGAGGCCGAAACCCAGCGTGTACCGCTCCGAGAGGTTCTTGGCAAGCACAGTGATCGCTCCTTGCTCGGTTTCGGAATGGGGGCATAGTGTGAATCAAGGTGCTGGTTTTTGGAGAAGACGTCCTGGCGATAGCGCTCGAAAAAAGGGGCCAGCTCATCGCGGGTCATACGGCGGTAGGTATAGTTTGAGATCAGCTGAGGCATATCTCGAGCCTAAACCTTTAGGCGCTTAGCCGCCAAAATCATCTCGTATACCCTCAAGTAGTCCTCAACCATCCGCTGCTGGCTAAAGTGCTGCTCCACATGCGCGCGCACCGACGCCCGTGACAGCTCGGCTATACGGTCGGTAGCTGAAACAGCCTCGTCCTCGTTGTGCACCACAAACCCGCTGACACCGTCCGCTATAACCTCCGGCACCGACCCGCGCCGCGTGGCGACGACCGGCGTTCCGCACGCCATCGCCTCGACCATGCTGAGGCCGAAGGGCTCATCGAAGTTGATGAGGTGCAGCAGGGCTGCCGCGCCGCCCAAAAGCCTGTCCCGCTCGGTGGGTCCGACCGAGCCGACGTACTGAACCTGTTCGCTCAGATGCGGCTTTACTTCGCGTTCGAAGTACGCGCTGTCCTGAACGATGCCCGCCAGAATGAGCTGACGCCCGGTCCGCTGCGCGACCCGAATCGCCTCGGCTGCGCCTTTGTCGGGGTGAAGGCGGCCAAAGAAGAGTAGATAATCTTCAGGCGTTTCACGGAGCGTGAATTCGCCCAAGTCAATGCCGTGAGGGACGGTCGCCGCGTAGCTCAGGTCGGGGTGGCGGTCGGCGTCGCTGATCGAGACGTAGTGCGTAGACGCGTCGAAGCGCCGGTACACCGGCAGAATACGGTCGGACGAAAAACCGTGAATCGTCGTCACCACAGGCGTCTCCACCAAGCCGCTATAGGTCAGCGGCAAAAAGTCGTAGTGGTTATGGATAAGGTCAAAATCACCCGCCCGCTCGAATACGTTAGCGAGGTGTAGTCCCTCCCACACCTTGGCGTCGAGCGTGCGGTCCTCTTCGTAGGGGCGGGGGACGACCGCTGAAAGCGTGGCGGTGGTTTCCGAGTCGGCGGTAGCGAAGAGCGTGACGTCTACACCCGCGCGGACCAACCCTTCAGTCAGCAGCGAGACGACCCGCTCCCACGGCCCGTAGTGGCAGGGGGGAACACGCCACGCGATGGGGGCCAGCATCGCCAGCTTCAAGGGACTCTCGTCGCGTTCGTAACACGCCCGGTTTCAGGCATTACACTCTGTTTACGGCGGTTATCTCGTGAGTTTTGCAAGCAGTCCCTAATCGGCAGCCGCTGCGGTCTCGAACGGGTCAACTTCGCCCAGCGCGCCCAGGGTGACCTGCGCCGCGCCGAGGCGCAGCTCTAAAAGCGAGAGCAAAAAGGCCAGCGTCGACTCCGCCCCTTGGTTTTGGTTGACGCGGTCGGGGTGCAGCCCGTCGCGGCAGCCCCCGGTGCGCGGGTCGTAAAGTGGCAAACCGAGGTCGTTCTCACCTAAAAACCACTCGAACGCGCGCAGCGCCTCGCTGAGCCACGCCGAGTTGCCTGTGACGCGGTGCGCTTCTAAACACGCCGATACTTGCGCGTACGCCTCGACGGGCTGCTGGTCGAACTGGGCCTTCGCTTGGCCCTTGCGGTAAAAGCCGTTGCTGCCGACGAACGAGACGTGGTCTCCTTGGGTCTGCTCGCGTACAAGCCAGCGGAGCGCCTCCAAACCGAGCTGTGTCCACTCGGGCCGCCCCAAGCTCTCACCCGTCACGATCAGCGCGTGCGGCAGCTTGGCGTTGCAGTAGCTTAAGACCGGCTCGAACCAGGGCCAGTCGGGGGTGCTGCGGCTGTAAAGGGCGACGAGCTTCTCGGCGAGCGTCTCTTGCAAGGTGCTCACCGAGCGGTCCCCGGCAAAGCGGCTCAGGTAGGCGTGAAGGCCCAGGAGGGTAAACGCCCAGGCGCGCGGGCTCGAGAAGTTAAGCGTTTCCGGCAGCGCCTGCTCGAATAGATGGCTCGCTACTCCGCGCAGGCCGCTGTCCCGAGAACCCCCGAGCACCGTGCCGAGCGCCCACAAGGCGCGCCCGTGCGCGTCCTCGGAGCCGACGGCCTCGAGCCAGCGCCGCTCAAACGACATGAAGTTGCGAAATCGGCGCGTACCGGGGTCGAAGGCGTAGTTAAGAAATGCTAGATAGCGCGCCGAGAGCCCCTGCACCTCGGCGAAGGTGTCGTCGTAGTTCTCGAGCAGCACCCCGGCGATAAGCGCCCGCGCGTTGTCGTCGGTGGTGTAGCCCTCGTTATAGTTCGGCACACTGTAAAGGGCGTGCTGAAAGATGCCGGTGTCGTCGGTTAGGCGCGCGAGATGCCGCAGATCGAGAGGTGGAAACTCGGCGGGCCGCGCCGCAAGCGGTTTGGGGAGCGCGACGCGCTTTGGTCCCGCCCAGCGTTCGCGCGCCCGCGTGAACGACTCGCCGTAGCGTGCTGCGACCTCGCTCCAGATCATCTGCCGCCCGTACAAGTAGGCCCTTTTGCGCATGGCGTGGCGCTCGGTATTGTTCGCTAGCAGCTCCAGAACGTTTCCCGCTAACGCCTCAGGGTCGGCAAAGGGCGTTAAGACCCCGCGCCTGTCCTCTAACAACTCCTCGGCGTACCAGTACGGCGTCGAGACGACCGCCTTGCCCGCGCCGAGTGCGTAGGCCAGCGTGCCCGAGGTGATCTGCTCGCGGTTGGTGTAGGGCGTCAGATAGATGTCGGCGGCGCTTATAAAGGTCAGCAGTTCGTCCAACTCGACGAAGCGGTCGTAGAAAATAACATTTTGTTCGACCCCCAGCGAGCGGGCGAGGCGCTGAAGCGATAAGCGGTAGCTCTCACCCTCGGTGCGGACCAGGTGCGGGTGCGTCGCGCCCAGAATGATGTAGACGACTTCAGGATGCTCGGCGACGATTTTGGGAAGCGCGCGGATGGCGTGCTCGAGGCCCTTATTCGGCGAGAGCAGGCCAAAGGTCAGGAGTACCGTCTTGCCCTCGACGCCGAAGCTGTCCTTGTAAAAGTTGGCGTCCGAAAACGGCACGTCCGGGATACCGTGCGGGATCAGGTCGATCTTGTCATTCGAAATCCTGTAGATGTCCTCTAAAAATGTCTGCCCGAGCTTGCTCATCACGACGACGCGCTCCGAGCGCGCGGCAAGTTCGTCCATCACGGCCCGCTGCGCCGGGGTCGGGTGCTCCAAAATGGTGTGCAAGGTGGTTACGACCGGCGCTTTAAGCTCACGTAAAAGCGTCAGCAGGTGGCTTCCGGCCTTGCCGCCGAAAATACCGAACTCGTGTTGGACGCTCACGACGTCGACGTTTTGCAGGTTTAAAAAGTCGGCGGTGCGGTGGTAGTGGGTGATATCGGTTTGTGAAAGCTCGAAGCGGACCTGTTTGGGATAGCTGTAGCCTTCGGGGGTGTCGTTCATCGCCACCGCGAAAACCGACGCCTCACGGTACTTTTGGGTAAGAGCCTCGACCAGATCGGCGGTGAATGTTGCGATACCGCACTGACGCGGCGGAAAATTGCCAAGAA
>CADCWP010000168.1 GCA_902806425.1 uncultured Truepera sp. | reverse complement strand
CCTGCTCGCCATCATTAAGGCCGTTCGCCGCAACACCTAGTTCTCACGCGACGAAACATTTTAGGCTCGGACAAACTGTTGTCCGGGCTTTTTTCACGCCGCCATCGGTATAGAGTCCTTTCAGGCAGAGAGCGCGCGCCCCGCGAATCGCTGGGCAGCTATGGGTGGGGCACGCGCAGCTACCAGTTTACCCTCTCAGGTCATGCCCACCCGACTCCGGGCATCTTCTCGGCTGAGATAGAGGTCGAAACGGGTGTTTTTGCTCTTGATCTTACCGTTCGGTCTAACTTCCCCTAGAAACGGGGCCTGTGCGGGACGTTTGACGACGACGCGCGTCCGTGCCACATGCAAGGCGGTTTCCAAAAGCTGCGGCGCGTCGTCGTCGGGACCGACGAGCCGCCGAAACAGGCGCATCTCCTTTTTTTGCAACGCGCTTTTGTCCGTATGCGGATACATCGGGTCGAGGTAAACCACGTCGGGACGAACATTCAAGGTCCCCAAATACGTCACCGCGTCACCGACTTGAAGGGTCATCCGTGCGGCGATGGCCGAGACTTCGGCGTTCTCCAGGGCGCGGCGCAGGCCGTCGGCGAGAAGCGTCCCCACGACCGGCGAACGCTCGAGCAGCACCATACGCGCGCCTAGCGACGCCAGCACGAAGGCGTCGCGGCCCAGCCCGGCGGTCGCGTCTACGATGGTCGGCGACACGCCCCCCCTAAGCCCGACGGCTCGAGCCAGCGGCTGAGCGCGCCCACCCCCGTGACGGCGGCGGAAGTCGGCGCGCCCCCCCACGAAGTCGGCGTAGACCGGCCCCGCAGCGTTTTTGCCCCCTTCACGAAGCTCGAGCCGCTCCCTAGTCAGGTAGAGCAGCAGCTCAGCGCCACGCTGACCCGAGAGCGGTAAGCTCAAGCTGTCGGCTAGTGCCCGCGCGCGGGGCTCCAAACCTTCGTCCCAAGAGACGGCTACCTGCACTGAAAAGACCCTCTCTAGTGCCCGGGGACCCGAACCTGAGTGGGCGAAAGGTAGTCCCACAGCGCCGGGTCGGTAAAGTCTGAAATCACTAGAGACGCACCCGCCGCGCGCAGAGCGTCCGGGTCCTGCGTCGTCGCCACACCTACGGTAAAGATACCGGCCCCCGCACCGGAGATGACGCCGTTGAGGGAGTCCTCAAACACCACGGCTTGCGCTGACCCCAGGCCCATGAGCTCGAGGGCCGTCCGGTAGGGCAGCGGGTCGGGTTTTCCGCGCGGGAGTTCGTCAGCGTAGACCTCCGGGTTAAACGCGCCTGTGAGCCCGACGGCCTCCAGCAGATAGCTAGCGTTTTCGCGGGGCGCGCTGGTGACGAGAGCTTGCCTTAACCCCTGTTCTTTTGCCCACCTCAACAGTTCGGTCAACCCGGGAAGCGGCTCCCAAGCCGACGCCGAACCCCGAAAGGTTGCCTCTTTGAGGTTCATCAAGTCGCGGCGAAAGGCGTCGGTCTCACCCGGAAAAAAGTCGCGGAGAATTTCCAGGTTGGGTCGTCCGGCCATCCGCGCGTCGTATTCAGGCCGCGTCAGGGGCGTCCCGATGTCCGCCAAAACCTGCACGTAAGCGCTAAAGTGCAGGTCGTCGGTGTCGATAAGCGTGCCGTCCATGTCGAAGATAAGTGCGCGCAACTCCATACGGGGCAGTCTACCGTCAAAGGAAAGTGTCTACGAACCAGCAATGGTCGGCGGGGGTTCACAGGGGCCTGAAAAGGTGCTAGCATCGAGCATAAACGTACCTTGAAAGCGTACGTGTTTTGGCTTAAAGACCTAAAGATCGTAAAGGTTAAGAGAAAAACACTTTATTTCCGCAAGCTTCACCGAGCAGGAGGTTTAAATGAACAACCAGAGCCTAGCCGAACGTCGCCGCCGCGCAGTCTCCCCCGCCGCCTATTCGTCGCACCCGATCTACCCTGCCCGCGCCGAGGGTGCTTACGTCTGGGACGCCGACGGTACCAGGTATCTCGACTGGTCGGTCGGGATCGCGGTCATGAACGTCGGTCACTCGCACCCACGTGTCATCGAAGCTGTGAAAAGACAAGCCGAGACATTTCAACACCTCTGTTTCGCGGTCGGGATGCACGAGAGCTATATCCAACTTGCCGAAAAGCTCAACGCCATCGCGCCGGGGCCTTCGGAGAAGCGCACCTTTTTGGTCAACTCAGGTGCGGAGGCAGTCGAAAATGCCGTCAAGATCGCGCGCGTCGCCACCGGGCGGCAGGGCATCGTGGCGTTTACCCACGCCTTCCACGGGCGCACCCACATGGCCCTATCGCTGACCGCCAAAGCGAACCCTTACAAAGCCGGGTTTGCTCCTCGCGCCGCCGAGGTCTACCGGGCACAGTACCCATACCTCTACCGCAACCCCTGGGGCGCGACGACCGCAGCCGAAGTCGCCGAGCGGGCACTTGCGGCGCTTAAAGATCAGGTCAAAACGACTATCGGCGAGGGCGAAGTGGCCGCTTTCATGATCGAGCCGGTCGCCGGTGAAGGCGGGTTCATCCCGGCACCGAGAGCGTTTTTAGAGGGCTTGCAAACCTACGCTAAGGAGATCGGCGCGCTCTGGATCGACGACGAGGTGCAGGCCGGGATGGGACGTACCGGAGCGTGGTGGACCGTTGACCACTATGGTTTAGAGCCCGACCTCGTGTGCTCGGCCAAGGCGCTCTCGTCGGGCTTCCCGCTCTCGGCGGTCGTCGGCAAAGCCGAGGTGATGGACAAGATTGCGCCCGGGCAGCTCGGCAGCACCTTCGGCGGCAACCCGGTAAGCTGCGCGGCGGCGCTTGCAACCCTGGAGGTTATCGAAGAAGAAGGTCTTTTAGAACGGGCGCGCGAGATCGGCGTAGTAGCGACCGAGAAACTTAAAGCGCTACAGAAAGACCTGCCCAAAATTGGTGACGTACGCGGTTTGGGCGCGATGATAGGGATTGAATTCGTCACCGGCCCGGACAAGACGCCTGACAGCAACGCGGCTCAAGCGGTCTTAGAGCACGCCCGCGCCGACGGGCTCTTGCTGCTGACGACCGGAACCTACGGCAACGTGATCCGGCTGCTGCCGCCGCTTAAGATGTCGGACGCGGAGCTGAGTGAAGGGTTGGAGAAGCTCGAGGCGGCGCTGCGGGCAGTCTTAGAGCCGGTCGCCGTCGGCGTGTAAAACTCGGACCACAGAGTAGAGGTAGCCGGGTCGCTTGATCCGGCTACTTTCTTGTCGGCCTCAGCTGTAATGCTCGATCAACGTCTTAAAAACGTGCGAACATGCTGCTTCACCCTCTTCAGTACCGAGGTTACAGGCCCCTACTACCGCTAGACGTTTGGCGGGCACAATCCCTATCACCGCGTAGGACATCCCCTTCGACCCTGCGTGAGTCCAGGCTTGTCCCCCAGCCCACGCCGTTTCGACAACACCCCAACCGAGCGCAAATGAGTCTCCGACGGGAGTATGGAGCAGCTCGAGCGTGTCACGACTGATAAGTTGCGGCCCTTCGGTAAGGTGAAACGCGGCGTGTTTGGCAAAATCCATTACAGACATATGCACCGTACCCGCCGGAGCCAAAACCAGCGGGAGGTCCGTGTCCGGCCCCGGCTCGACAGGTTCGGGATGGTGCCCCCAGGGCTCGTCGACTTCACCGGGCGTTCCGGGCGCACCAAACCCGGCTGAGGTCAGCTCGAGCGGTCCAAAAAGTTCTCTCTGCAAAAGGGTCTCGAACGAGGTTTGGGTCAGCGCCTCAAGGACCGCGCCAGCAACTACGTAACCCATATTCGAGTAGTTAAATGCCGTTCCCGGCGGCGTGCAGGGTTCCCGGCTTAAAAGCGCCGGTACGACCACCTCGAGCCTGCCCTGCCTAGGCGTCTTGTAGGTGCCAAAGACGATTTTTACCAGGTAAGGGTCCTCGGCTTCTGAATCGGTAAAGGGGGCTAGACCCGAAGAGTGTGAAAGGAGCTGCCGCAGCGTAATCTCCTTACAAGCCGGATGCAGTGTCATCGTCGGAAAAACGTCGCGCAACCGTGTCTCCCAGGGGAGGAGTTCCCGCTCAACCAGGATCGCCGCCAAAGTTGCGGTCATCGCCTTGGCGCACGACCCGATGTGATACTTGTCGTCTACCGTAACGGGCGTGTTATCACCGCGTTTGCGGACGCCGACCGCTCCGGCAGCGCGAATTTGACCGTTCAGCACCACAGCAGCTACCGAAGGTACCTTAGTGCCCTCGAGCAGCGGCGCTAACATCTCGCCAACGTCTTCCACGGTTTATCTTACCTATGGCACGTAACGACTTAGAGGCTACAGGTATCACAATAGAAACTCTGGCCCAGACAGTTTATACTAGAGTGAGTTTGTCTGTGACC
>CADCWP010000167.1 GCA_902806425.1 uncultured Truepera sp. | reverse complement strand
GTACATCTTTATTGTTGCCGAGTACAACCGCAGCATTACGGCGGCCCTCAAGAACGCTATCGATTATTCCTACCCAGAATGGAACCGCAAGCCCGCCGCGTACGTCGGCTATGGCAGCGTGGGTGCGGCGCGCGCCATCGAACACCTGCGCAACATCAGCGTGGAAATGCAGATGGTTCCGCTACGCAGCGGCGTTCACATCCAAGGCGGCGACTTTATGGCGGTGTGGCAAGGCGGACAAAGCCTGGACTCCCTGACTCACCTGGAGCCGGGCGTAGCGACGATGCTTGATGAACTTAGCTGGTGGACGAACGCGCTGAAAGCGGCGCGCGAGCAGCCTCAAACGCCCGAGCCCGAGGCAAGTTTCGCAAGCTAACTAGCTTAAGAAACGCCGAGCTGTGAGGGTGTCTCTGTGGCTCGGCGTTTCCTATTGTCGGGTCGCATCTAGAAGGTCGAGTACCTCAGCCACCTGACAAACTACTGTCTAAAAGCCGTACACCTCATGCCGCTTCTGTGACAGCTTTTTGTGATAACCGGTCTCTTCCAAATACCTGTCGAACGTCCCAAAGTCGATCTGCTGCTTGTTGTCCGAGAGCGCGACCGCCGGGTTCGGGTGAACTTCGATCATGATGCCGTCCGCGCCGACCGCAAGGCCTGCTTTGGTGAGCGGGACGAGCAGGTCACGGCGACCGCCGGAGTGTGTTACGTCGACCAGAACGGGAAGGTGCGTCTCGAGCTTCGCTAGAGCTACCGCCGACACGTCGAGCGTGTTGCGCGTGTACTTTTCAAAGGTGCGGACGCCGCGTTCACATAGGACCACGTTCGGGTTGCCCTCGTAAAGAAGGTACTCCGCCGCCATCACCCACTCTTCGATAGTCGCCGACAGACCGCGCTTGAGGAGCACGGGTTTGTTCGAGCGGCCCACGGCTTTAAGCAGCGTAAAGTTTTGCATGTTGCGCGCGCCGATCTGGAGCATGTCGGCGTACTCGGCAAAGGCGGGCAGGTCGGCGGCGTCCATGATCTCCGAGACGAACTTGAGGCCGTAGGTGTCGCAGACTTCGCGGCCCAACTGAAGACCCTCGACGCCCAGCCCTTGAAACGAATAGGGGTCGGTTCGGGGCTTAAAGGCTCCGCCGCGAAGCAGCGTGACGCCGCGTTCAGAAACGAATCGGGCCACCGCCTCGAGCTGTTCTCGTGATTCTATCGAGCAGGGACCGGCGACCAGCACGGGGGCGTGATTGCTACCGATGGCTACGTCGCCTACGTAGACGACCGTATCTTCACCGCGCGTCCCCCTAGAGGTCAGGTACTTGACTTTATCGGACTCGTCCTCAAGCTGCATACTCGCCTGAAAAATACTCTTGAACAAGCTTTTGACGGTCGCGTCGGTGAAGGGACCGGGGTTGGTCTGCGTTAGCGCCTCCAACATCTCGGTCTCTCGTACCGGGTCGTAGTGCGCCGTACCCATCTGCGTCTGAAGCTCGCCGATCTCTTCAGCGACTTTGGCCCGCTCCGACAAAATCTCCAAGAGTTGAAGGTTCAGCGCGTCAATGCGGGTTCGTAAAGTTTGTATCGTCTCTTGCAAGGGCCACCTTCTGCTGGGAGAACCGCACCACCACGATGCTTATCTCGTAGAGTATCAGGAGCGGTACAGCGACTAGGGCGAAGTTAAAAGGGTCGGCAGTCGGGGTAATGACAGCCGCCAAAATGCAACTGACCACGATTGCGTAACGCCTTACCTGAACGAGCATCGCTGCGTAGATAATACCTAAACGGGCAAGCAAAAAGCTGACGATAGGCATCTCGAAGATAATGCCGAAGACCGCCATGTAAAGAAGGATTTTAGAAATATAGTCGCCTATACCGGGGAGTAGCTGCACTTCGCCCATCAAGAAGCCAACGATAATAGGTAGGGCTAGAGGCAAGACAACATAGTAGGCAAATAAAATACCGCCGCTGAATGCTAACGCGGTCATCAAGACGAAAGGCACCGCCCAACGCCGCTCCTCCGGGTATAAACCCGGCGCGATAAATCCCCAAATTTGTCCGACTATGACAGGGGCAGCAATGGCTAACCCGAAAAACGCTGAAACCTGCATAGAGACGGTAAAGGGCTCGAGGATGCTAAACGCCGTCAGCGTGATGTTGTCCGGAAGCGGCGCTCGCATCCAACTGAGTAGAGCAGCACGAAAGTAAAACGCTACCCCTGCGCCCACGACCCATGCCCCAAGGGCGATAAATAGGCGCGTCCGCAGCTCGGCAAAATGGTCGATCAGGGTCAAGCTAGAGTCCTTTTGTCAGGGCGCGTTCACGCTGGCTCAAGCGGATTTAACTTCTTTCTCGGCACTCTCTTCGACGGGTGAAACGTGTACCGAAGGCTCAGAGCTTGCTTCGATGGGCGAAACATGTACCGCAGGTTGAGCGGATGCCTCGACTGACGCGACATGCACTGTGGGCTGCGCGGGGGTTTCAACAACTGCAACCTTTTTGGGTGCAGGCTCGTCGTCTTTGCCGATGTCGTCTCTTATGTCGCGTATTCCCTTACGGAACTCGCGTACCGACTGGCCGATGCCTTTAGCCATCTCCGGCAGGCGACGCGGCCCAAAAATTAGTAAAACAACCACCAAAATTAGCAGGATTTCCCAGATACCAAGCGGACCAATTCTCATGACAGCCTCCTTAGCCCTTAATCTATCACCGGCTACCCTAGACAGACGTTACAAGGCCTTAAAAAAAGAAGGGTGTGAAGTATGTACCTCACACCCGAGTGAATTAAAGGCCCAACAGGGTGTTGAGGTCGTCCACCAAATCGGCTGGGAAGGCGAGGCCCTCGGGGAAGAAGCCGCCTGTGGTGGCGTCCGCTGCTAGGAAAACGATATTAGCGACTTCGCGGGGAGTGCGGGCGAAGGCGATACCGTCGTCATCGGTCGGGACGATGTTGGCCGAGCCGTCTTCGTTGACGATGCCCTCGTCTTTGCCGCCGCCAACAGAGGCGCGTAGCGCGGAGATACCGGCAACAACGTCGGCAACAGGGACACCGAAGGGGGTCTGGGTCTCACGCTGCGCGTAGAGCAGCGTGCGGATTTCACCAGCGTGGTATGACTCGACGGCCAGAATACCGGCAGCTTTGGCGAGCACGGTGGTCTTGTCGGTGATGGCGGGAGCGGCACCCGAGTAGGCGGTAACCCCGACGTCTTCAAAGATAAACGCGCCGTGAAGGAAGAACAGTTCGTTGGCAAACGGGTTGAACTGAGCTGTCAGCGCCGGGTCTACGTCGGGGAAGGCAGCGGTGGCGGCAGCGACAAATGCAGGACCGAGGTCTAGGACCGGGCGGTCGGCAGCCGAAGCACCGAGCGCCGTACGCAAGAAGTTCACGTGCGCCAGCTCGTCGGAGGCGATCTCATCGGCGTAGGACGCGATCTCCGGGGTTGTAAACTCAATCGAGGTCGAGCCGTCGAAGCCTTCGGGCAGGATGATCTCGGCGTCGCCGCCGACGGTGTTAATCTCGTCAATGCGGCCCACGGCAGCTAGGTAAAAGGCGGCCTCGAGGTATTCCAAGTTGAGCGCGAAGTTGAGGATGGCGGGGTCAAGGTCTGTCGTGGGTTCGGGCTCTGGGTTAGGGTTGGGATTGGGCTGACCAACAGCAGCTCCCCCACAGGCGGTGATGACGGCACCGGCTCCCATCATCCCTAGGTTGCCGAGCAGACGGCGGCGGTCGAGCTTGTTCTTGAACAGCTTCTGATAATCCATTTTTTGTCCTTTTCCGCCTCGTTTCACGCAGACGTGCGCGACCCACACCGAGGCGCTTACGGGTTTATGTGGGCTTACAGTCACTTATACACGTTTCTGGGCGGCTTGGATGAGTTACTCGACTGCATTTGCGGTCAAGGGCGCAGCTTGGTTTAGAACGAGGTCTTTTTGGGCGGCGAAGCCCGGCGCTCAGAACACGCTTTAGATGTTCTCCCACCTCTCGTTCTGACCACCGCCCGCTTCAGGTATACTCATGGCGGTTAACACCTAAAAGTAGGTTGTGAAAGGGGAATTTCATGAAGCGTCGTGATTTTTTCAAACGGGTAGCTCAGGGAACCGCCGGAGCCGCCGCTGCCGGGGTGCTGGGTGCTCCAGTTCTGGCTCAAGACGACCTGCCCGAACTCGACTGGCAGATGCCGACGAGCTGGCCCTTGAGCTTGGACACCCTTTACGGCGGCGCGCAGCTTTTCGCCGAACGGGTCGGTACGCTGACGGGTGGCAGATTTCGGATTACGGCCAGGGCTGCCGACGAACTCGTGCCGGGAACCGAGGTATTTGACGCCGTTTCAGAAGGGGCTTTCCGTATCGGTCACTCGGCGTGGTACTACTACGTCGGAAAA
>CADCWP010000166.1 GCA_902806425.1 uncultured Truepera sp. | reverse complement strand
TCGGGCGATTATCTGGACCTACAAGCCTTTGTGATTCCTTCATTTGTCAGAACGAGTCGTTGCGCCTCACCGTAACCGTGGACCACGGACCGCACCACTCCCGCTTAACGGAACAGGTTTGTAAAAAAGTAGGGAAGGGCACTTCAGCCAGGTCGTCTCGCCGCCTGATGACGCCCAATTCAGGCAAAAAGGCTCGAAATCCAAGTTAACCAGAGGAGTCGGCGTCCCACGGAGGCGTGCCTCCAAACTTCTGACGCAAAAAGTCCACGAATACCCGAACCTTGAGCGGCAGGTAAGCGCGGGTCGGGAGGATAAGCCACATCGCCGGCGACTCGAACGCCGCGCCGGTGACCTCGTGGTCGGGGAACAGGTCGATCAGCGTGCCGTCGCGGAGCTCCCGCCCCACGACCCAGTGGGCTTGCATAATAACGCCCATGCCACTTAGCGCGCACTGTTTGAGGGCGACCGCATTTGAGGTGCGAAGCCGCCCCTGGACGCTCACCTCGGTCTGTCGATCGTCTCCGTCCCGAAACCGCAACGGTTCGTAAACCCCGGCATGTTAAGTAGCAGGCAGTTATGGCTCGCTAACTCGCTAGGTGCTCCCGGGTGCCCGTAACGCTCGAGGTATGCCGGGCTGGCGCACACGCGCGTGATCATCGGCACGAGCTCATGGGCAACGAGCCCTGACGCGGGCAGCGGCCCGAGTCGCAAGGCCACGTCGATCCGCTCTTCAAGAAGCTCGAGCGCCGCGTCTGTCAGCACCAAGTCGAAGAACAGCTCCGGGTACCGCTCCGCCAGCTCCGGCAGGAGGGGCACGAGGTTGAGCTGCGAGAAACTGACCGGAGCGGCAATCCTCAACGTACCCTTCGGGGTCTCACCGACATCGGTCGCCTTGAGCCGAGCGCGCTCGAGCTCCTCGACCAGCGGCTCGACCCGCTCGAAGTAAACCGCCCCGGCCTCCGTGGGCACAAGCCGCCGGGTTGTGCGGTGGAAAAGCCGCAACCCGAGCTCATCCTCGAGCCCAGTGACGGCACGCGATACCGCCGACGGGTCCAAGTTGTGTTCACGGGCAACAGCGGCGAAGCCACCCCGACGCACCACCTCCACGAAAGTACGTAAAGTTCTCACATCCATTCATGCATTTTACGCACAAATCTTTTGCTTAATCACGTCTGGTGCGCAGTTCATGCATCTTCTATACTCCAGTTGAGGCGCGACATCCCGGAAAAGGTTCCGGTGGACATCGTGACCGTAAGAAGAAATTATGAAACTGGTAGATTTGGTCGCCTTCGTAACCGGTGCCAACCGGTGCCTTGGCCGGGCACTGGTGGAAGGCTTACTCGCCCGCGGGGTGCGGCGCGTCTACGCGGCCGCGCGCGCCGAACACGCTGGAAGAGATCGTTGGCATTGACCGGGAGCGGGTGCTTCCGGTGCACCTCGACATCACCGACCGGCACAAGTTTCAGCCGCCGCTGCGCTCGCAAGCGACGTAAACCTGCTCATCAATAACGCCGGAACCGCAGCGTTCTGGAGGGACCGCTAGAGCTGGTTATGAGGGACGTGGACATCAACTACTACGGGACGCTCAACATGGTCCGCGCCTTCGCGTGTCCTTTTCGCCCTCGGCGTCATTGAGCAGACCGGCGATTTTCCGCGTCTGCTCAACGCGCCCAACGGCGTTGGCGTGATGTTCGTCTATCTCTGGAAACAGGTTCCCTTTCAAACGCTGATCCTTTCGTCGGTGCTGGCGGGTATGGACGACGAGCTAGAACCTGCCGCGCGCCTCCTGGGAGCAAACCCGCTTCAGGTGTTGTGGCGCGTTACGCTGCCACGTCTCTTACCCGGTATCGTCTCGGCGACGCTTATCGTGTTCGCCTTTAACTTCAGCGTGTTCGAGGTGCCGCTGATTCTCGGCTCGAGTCCGAACACCCTGCCGGTCGAGGCGTGGCGCGCATTTAACGACCCTGACCCCGAGCGTCGGCTTTACGGGGCAGCTCTGACGACGGTGCTGAGCCTCGTATTGGGCGTCCTTTTGGGGATAATTCTGCTGTTGTACCGAGGGCTCGAGCGCCGCTGGGGGCGGGCGTGAAACGCGCGGCGCACCTTTACCTGCTGCTCGCCGTTACCGCCCTGGCCGGTCCGTTCGTCCCACTTATCGTCGCCTCGGTCGCCTTTCGCTGGGCCTGGCCCGATCTGTTGCCGAGCGCCTGGTGATGGCAGGAGCGTGAGGGCGCCCACCTGCCACTCGCCTGGGACTACCTCCTTTCACCCGTTTCAGGAACCCTGACGGCGCTTCTGAACACCGTGCTGATCGCGCTCGTCGTTGCGGTACTGGCTACGCTGATCTGTCTGCCGACGGCGCAAGCCCGAACTCTCGGTGCAGGTCCTTTCCAAACGTTTTGGTTCGTAACGCTGCCGCTTATACTGCCGGGTATGCTTGCCTCCAGCCTGTTCGCATTCTTAGTCACCTCGAACGTGTTTTGTTAACCTTTCTAGATGGGCGCGGTGAGATCGTGACATTGCCAACGTTGTTATTCGCCAAACTTTCAGCGGGCGGGGTGCTCGACCCGGTAGCGGCGGGGTTAGCGCTGCTGGCGTCGCTGCCTGGTGTCGTTCTGCTCTTGCTGTTCGAGCAGCGACTGTAATCGGGGTGCCTTACCGAGGTGCTGTCGGGGGCGATTGAACTTGGTTTGTTAAACTTCTAGGCCTTATCGGATTCCTCATTGTGCTAGCCTACTTGCTGAAGTCGTCGGCTTGCCGTCACACGCCGATAGCTTCCGAAAAATGTGGCATGATCAGAAGATCGATGCTCTCGCATGAACGGACCAAACGTTATTACGACCGCTTTGCGCATAAGCAAGATAGGCAAGCTTTCTACGAGGACCCCGCCCTAGACAGGCTGATAGCAAAGGCTCAGTTCGGCTCGGTAGCGCGCGTCTTTGAGCTAGGAAGTGGTACAGGCCGTCTGGCTGAGCAGCTCCTATCACGTCACCTTGTCGAACACGCCAGCTATCAAGGCGTTGACCTCAGCCCAACGATGGTGACGTTGGCCTAGACGCGTCTGGCTCCTTTCCGTGACCGAGCGCAGATCAGCGTGACCGACGGCTCACCCCCTGGCCGCTCGCTACTGCCAGCGTGGACCGCGTTGTCGCAAGTTACGCTCTAGACCTATTGCCCGACGAGGAGATCCAGGCTGTGTTAAACGAGGCTGCCCGTGTACTCGAGCCGGGCGGGTACCTCTGCGTTGCGAGCCTCACCTACGGCGTGACGCCGCTTTCATGTTTGAACATGTGGAGGTGGCAACTCCTTTACCGTTTGAATCCTTATTGGGTAGGTGGCTGCCGACCGCGACGGTTGCTGGACCGACTCGATGGTAGCGTTTGGAGACTGCGTTATCATGAGACTGTGGTTGCGTTTGGCGTTCCTTCTGAAGTGCTTGTTGCAAAAAAGTTAGAGTTGACCCGCTCCAGCAGCTCTTTTGGATTAAGCGTAGTCAGGTGATATGCTCCTCAGACTAAAGTCGGAGACTTCTTAAGTAACATCTGCGTCTACAACCGCTGTGTTAACGTCTGACGGTAATGCCTTACCCGGAGACTGCAAAGTTATGCTGGGGTATATATGAACCGCAAATCCGCGGGTACATAGGATTTCATCCCCCCGGCGACTCAGGCGGCGGTTCGCAACTCGGACGTCAGCCAACAAAACGTCGCTACCTCTAACCTCGAGCTTTCATGCACCGAGCTTGGCTCATACTGGTCAGGCGGCCGGACGTCGCCACGCCGCACCGCTTGAGCCAACTCGACACCCTCCAGTAATCGCTGTCCGGAACAACAAGACCCAAGCGAACGCATCGACCTCAGGCGGTCCTTGACGGGAACGTGCGAGCGTTCGACTGGCTTTGTCGTCAGCGCCCGCTCACGGTGCAGTCCTATACGGTAAAGCTGCTCCTGCACGAAAAGCAGTAGTAACGCTGTTTCCTGGCTCGGTCTCGTCCATCTTTGTGGGTTCTAGTATATGAGCAGTGCGGGCAAGCTGGCACCCTCAACCCTACCCCAGCATAGCTTTGCAATCTCGTCTCGTACCCCTACGATAGCGGCTAGCGTAGGGGTTTTTGTAAACGTGCTCATCGGTCCGAGCGTGTTGCTCATGGTTGCTTGGAGCTTAGCAGTACGCTCGCAGAACCGGTCATCTTTCTCGGGCTGCTCAAGCCTGGAATAGAAGAAGGAGCCCATAAGCATTTTCGGTACTAGAGCAACTTTATACAAAACACTAGAGTTCTGAGATACTATCATAAACACATGTTCCTCTACACTTTGGGAGAGCTGAAGTTGGAGGGGGCAGACCTGCGGCGCACAAAGCCGCTCCTCCTTCTTGCCTACCTCGCCCTCG
>CADCWP010000165.1 GCA_902806425.1 uncultured Truepera sp. | reverse complement strand
CCAACAGCTGAGTTGGTCACGATTGTCTTGAAGCTTGAGATGGCGCGTCACCGTAGGACGAGATAGCGTTTTGTGGCGATGCCGGATGTTTTTGTTATGTTGACAGACATCTTCGGCGGGCTGCTCGCCAGAGCGGGTGAGACGCTCGAGCTGGCTTAGGTTTAGCCGCGCCTCGGTCACACCCCTAGGTTCGCGGGTCGGTCGAAGTCCAAAGGCAGCGGGTGGTTGCGCACACCCGCTGTTCACTTTCTTACCCGTTTTAGATGGCGCTAGAACGTGATCTGGTACGTTCCGAAGCCCTTAGCACTCGGCCCCTCGAAGGTGACGGCAGCACCCTCCGGAACCGCATCCTGCGCGGCGGCGGCGCTTTCAAAGGTCGCCGTCACCTCGCCGGGAAGGTCGGCAAAGCTCCAGTTGTCGTCGGCGCTCGGGTTGACCGTTTTGGTTTCGGCGAGGTAGTCGATCAGAATCTGCCGGTTCTCGTCGGGCGAGTCGATGACGATGTTCGAACCGTCAAGTTCCGGGAACGCCCCACCGCCCGAGGCGCGGTAGTTGTTCGTCGCCACCAAAAACTCCTGGTCGTCCCCCACCGGCTCGCCGTTATATTCGAGGTTGACGATGCGCTCGGCGTTTTCATTCACGAGGTTGCCGTCGGCGTCATATTTGGAGGGTTGCGAGAGGTCGATCTGGTAGGTGACGCCGTCGACCACGTCGTAGTTGTACGAGCGGAAGTCCTCGTTTAGGAGCGGCTGGTCGGGGTTGCCGGGCGTGATCTGGTTGAACTGCCCGGCGGAGCGCTCGAGCCAATTCTTGACCTGCGCGCCGGTCAGCTTCACGACCTTGAGCGTGTTCGGGTAGATGTACAAGTCAGCGACGTTCTTGATCGCCAGCGTTCCAGCCGGGATGTCGGTGTAGTAGTCCGAGCCGCCGCGCCCGCCCGCCTTGAAAGGAGCCGCCGCCGAGAGGATCGGCAGACCCTCATATTCCGTGCCCTGCACCGCCCGCTCCGTGTACCAGGTCTGCGCCTGGTTGACGATCTGCACCGACGGGTCGTCCAGGACCTGCGCGAAGTAAGAGGTGATGGGCGCTTCGGTTTCGGCGACGCGGCTGCGAACGTACGCGAGCGTGCCCTGATGGGCTTCGGCGACGGCCCGAACGATCTCCGGGTCGGCCTCGACGAGCGCTTTCTCGGTCTCGGTGTCGAAGATGGCGCGCGCTTCGGTGCTCGAGTCCGTCACCTGCCAGCCGCCGTTTTGGCGCGTCAAGGTCAGGTCGATGACGCCCAGATGGTCACCCCAGAACCCCGGCATCACCGCCGGTACACCGTTGATGGTTCCTTTTTTCAGGTCCGCTCCCGGATAGCCCTCGAACTGCTCGGACGGGAAGACGCTGTGCGCGTGCCCGAACAAGATCGCGTCTATGCCCTCGACCAGGCTCAGGAAAGAGACCGCGTTCTCGTCCATCCCCCCCCGCTCCCCGGCCTCGAAGCCCGAGTGGGCAACGGCCACGACGAGGTCGGCTCCCGCCTCACGCATCTCCGGCACGTACTTCCGGGCCGTTTCGACGATGTCTTTGGCGACGACCTTGCCCTCTAGGTTCGACTTGTCCCAGGTCATGATCTGCGGCGGGACAAAGCCGATCACGCCCACGTTGAGGGTGTGGCTCCCCCCCGCTTCGTCGCTTACCTCGCGCTCCAAGATCACGTACGGCGTGAAGTAGGGATCCTTGCCGCCCGCCTTGTAGACGTTCGCGTTGACGTAAGGGAAGTCCGCCCCGGCCAACGACCGGTTCAAGAACTCCAGGCCGTAGTTGAACTCGTGGTTGCCGACGTTTGCGGCGTCGTAGTCCAGCAGGTTCATCGCCTGGTAGACAGGGTGCGTTTCGCCCTCCTCGAGAACATCTATGGTGGCTTTGTAGTCGCCTAGAGGGCTGCCCTGAATCAGGTCGCCGTTGTCGAACAAGAGGTTGTTGGGAGCCTCTTCCCTAGCCGCCTTGATGAGCGTCGCGGTCTTGGCTAGGCCGAAGGCGTCCGTCTCGGCGTCCTGATAGTAGTCGTAGGGGACGATATTGGTGTGAATGTCGGTCGTCTCCATAAGGCGCAGGCGCACCTCTTGAGCCGTGGCCTGCTGCGCCGCAGCGAGTGAAGAGAGGGTTAAACCTAAAAGTACGCTTTTTCTCATCGCGTCACCTCCGCTTCTACGATAGCCCGCACGGGTCAGCAAAAGGTGAGGTGCAGCGAGCGCCTTGGACCACCCTGAACGCCTGACGCTCAGCTGTGGTATATCCAAACCATTCACCCATACCGGAGGTTTCATGTCGCAGCTTGCCGGACACCCCGCCCCACCCGAACGTCTCGCCAACATCCCGCGCCTCGTCGCGGCCTACTACACCACCGAGCCCGACTCTGAAAACGCGGCGCAGCGGGTGGCTTTCGGCACCTCCGGGCACCGAGGAACGTCCTTAAACGGCTCCTTTAACGAAGCGCATATCCTGGCCGTCAGCCAAGCGCTCTGCGAGTACCGGCAGGAGGCCGGTATCACCGGGCCGTTATTTATCGGCATGGACACGCACGCGCTCTCCGAACCCGCGCTGATGAGCGCAACCGAAGTGTTCGCCGCCAACGGGGTCACAGTGATGCTGCAACACGGCTTGAGCTACACCCCGACGCCCGCCGTGTCGCACGCCATCCTGACCTATAATCAGGGCCGTAAAGCCGCCCTTGCGGACGGCGTCGTCATCACCCCGTCGCACAACCCGCCCGAAGACGGCGGCTTTAAGTACAACCCGCCGTCGGGTGGCCCCGCCGACACGGACGTGACCAAACAGATCGAGACGCGCGCGAACGAGCTTTTGCAGGGTGGGCTTAGGGATGTCAAACGCATGGCCTTTCAACGGGCGCTTAGGGCTGACACGACGCACCTGTACGACTATGTGACGCCGTATGTGAACGACCTGGAGAACGTGCTCGATATGAGGGCCATAGCGGACGCTGGCCTCAAGCTCGGCGTCGACCCGATGGGCGGCTCATCGCTCCCCTACTGGGAGCCGATAGCTGAGCGCTACGGGCTCGAGCTGACGGTCGTGAATAAGCGCGTCGATCCAACGTTCTCGTTTATGACCCTCGACAAGGACGGCAAGATTCGCATGGACTGCTCGTCACCCTACGCGATGGCGAGCCTTATCGGGCTTAAAGACGACTTCGACGTCGCCTTCGGCAACGACCCGGACGCTGACCGGCACGGCGTCGTGACCAAGAACAGCGGGCTTCTCAACCCGAACCACTATCTGGCCGTGGCCGTCAACTACCTTTTTCAGAACCGTCCAGGCTGGCGCGCGGACGCGGCGGTCGGCAAGACCTTGGTCTCGAGCTCGATGATCGACCGGGTGGCGGCGCGGCTAGGGAGGAAGCTTGAGGAGGTCCCGGTCGGCTTCAAGTGGTTTGTCGCGGGTCTGGCCGACGGCTCCTACGGTTTCGGCGGCGAGGAGTCGGCGGGGGCGTCGTTTCTGCGCTCCGACGGCACGGTCTGGACGACCGACAAGGACGGTTTGATTATGGGCCTATTGGCCGCTGAGATTTTAGCCAAAACAGGCCGCGACCCCGGTGAGCACTACCGCGACCTCGAGGCCAAGTTCGGCTCGCCCCATTACGCCCGCATGGACGCCCCGGCGACCGGCGCGCAGAAGAAAGTTTTAGCCGGTCTGTCACCCGAGCAGGTTACGGCGGACACACTGACGGGCGACGCCATCACAGCCAAACTGACCACGGCCCCAGCGAACGGCGCGGCTATCGGCGGCCTTAAGGTCGTGACCGAACAGGGCTGGTTCGCGGCACGCCCGTCGGGTACCGAGGAGATATACAAGATTTACGCGGAGTCGTTCGAGGGTGAGGCGCACCTAGAGCAGATTCAGGAGGAGGCGCAGGAGATCGTGAGGGACGCATTCAAAGCGGCAGGACTGTAAACGCTTTTTACTGACGAATAGGGTTGGGTCAGCAAACCGACCCCGCGTTTTCTTCTACAAGCTTAAGGATGGGTGGTACATGACAGATCGAGCTGCCTCTCCCTTAGCTCAGTATGCAGCCCCGTTTCGACTGCGTGTTCGGGACCTTGAACAAATACTTGAGTACGTCCATCCAGCCGACGGCAATGAGCATGTTTTCTCCTATCGGCTTTACAACCTATTGCTCCGCGCCTCGACCGAATTTGAGAGCGTTTGTAAAGATGCTTGCTCAATCAATGGAATAAAACTGAAGCCAACATCTACCATCCGTGACTATGTCCTCCTTGCTGACAAGTTAGAGATTAAAGAGCACAGGATTGGGCTAAATACCTGGCATCTCAAAACTCGCTTCACACAACCGTTACAAGCATGGGAGCGTGGGGAATACAAGCTTTCTTAGTATGCTGAGTATAACGCCGTCAAGCACAATCGACTCGCAGAGTTCCACCGCGCAT
>CADCWP010000164.1:15390-28277 GCA_902806425.1 uncultured Truepera sp. | reverse complement strand
CACGCCTCTGTTATCCATCTACCACGCCATGTCTTATCACCTTATCGCCGTATCCCGCCGCGCTACGCCACGTGTGCGTCGAGCTTCTCCGGGTCTATGCCCAAATCTTTGATGGCTTTGCTGACGACGGACGCTTCCAGCTGCCCTTCCTGAGAAAGCGCGTGGAGCGTCGCCAGGGTGATGAAGCGAGCGTCGACCTCGAAGTGATCGCGCAGCTCTTCGCGCGCCTCGCTGCGGCCGAAGCCGTCGGTACCGAGCGCGACCATCGGTTTGGGGAGGTGTCTTGAAAGCGCGTCCGGCAACAGCTTGAGGTAGTCCGACGCGGCTACGAACACGCCCTGCGCGTCTTTAAGCGCCTCGTAAACGAATGGCTTTTCCTGTGTACCTTCCGGGTGCAGCCGGTTGCGGCGCTCGACCCGGAGCGCGTCCTGATGCAGCGCCTTGTACGAGGTCACGCTCCACACGCTCGCGGCGACGCCGTAACCCCCCAGCATCGTCTGCGCCTTTAGGACCTCGTTCATAATCGCGCCCGAACCAAAGAGCTGCGCCTTCAGTTTGCTGCGCTTTTTGGTGGACGGCTTAAAGAGGTACAGCCCTCTAAGTACCCCTTCTTTGACCGCTTCGGGTGAGAGGTGCTCCGGCAGCGCGGGCTGTGGGTAGTTCTCGTTGCCGACGGTCAGGTAGTAGAAGATGTCCTCTTGTTCTTCGTACATCCGCCGCATTCCCTCACGGATGATAAAGGCCATTTCATAAGCGAACGACGGGTCGTAAGCGAGCAGATTGGGGATGGGATAAGCCAGGACGTGCGAGTGACCGTCCTGGTGCTGCAAGCCCTCCCCGGCCAGGGTCGTGCGGCCCGCGGTCGCGCCGAGCAAAAAGCCTTTGGTGCGCATGTCCCCAGCAGCCCACAAAAAGTCGCCGATGCGCTGAAAGCCGAACATCGAGTAGTAGATAAAAAACGGGATGGTGTTGACGCCGTGCGCGGCGTAGGCGGTGCCCGCCGCGATAAACGACGAGACCCCGCCCGCTTCGGTGATGCCCTCCTCGAGAATCTGCCCGTCGGTCGACTCCTTGTAGTACAGGATGTTGTCCGAATCGACGGGTTCGTAGAGCTGCCCGACGTGCGAGTAGATGCCGATCTGCCGAAACAGCGCCTCCATCCCGAAGGTGCGCGCCTCGTCGGGGATGATCGGGACGACAAGTTTGCCCCACGCTTTATCGCGCAGTAGTTTGCCCAAAATCCGTACGAAGACCATCGTGGTCGAGGCGGCGCGGTCGCCCGTGCCTTTGGTGAACTCGTCGAACAGCGCTTCGTCGGGAGCCGCGAGCGACTCGGCTTTAACGCGCCGCGCCGGAACGCCGCCGCCGAGAGCTTTACGCCGCTCGCTAAGGTACCTGAACTCCTCATCGTCCTCTTCGGGGCGGTAGAAGGGGAACTGACCGATCTCGTCGTCTTTAATGGGTATTTCAAAGCGGTCGCGGAAGACCTTGAGTTCGTCCTCGGTAAGCTTTTTCTGCTGGTGCGTGACGTTTTTGCCCTCACCCGACGCGCCCAAGCCGTAACCCTTGACCGTGCGCGCCAAGATGACCGTCGGCTGACCCCGGTGTTCGGTCGCGCGTTTAAAGGCGGTGTAGACCTTTATGGGGTCGTGACCCCCGCGGTTGAGCTTGGCTAGGTCGGCGTCGCTCCAGCCTTCGATGAGCGCCTGAAGCTCGGGCGTGTTGAAGAAGTTTTTGCGGAGCTCGGGGCCGCCGAACGCTGCGTAGCGCTGAGATTCGCCGTCGACAAGCCTATCGAAACGCGCCGGGAGCAGGCCCTGCGTGTCCCCTTGCAGCAGCTTGTCCCAACCCGAACCCCAGATGACCTTGATGACGTTCCAGCCGGTGCCGCGAAAGTCCGCCTCGAGCTCCTGAATGATCTTGCTGTTCCCGCGTACGGGGCCGTCTAGGCGCTGAAGGTTGCAGTTAATGACCCAGATCAGATTATCGAGCTTTTCGCGGGCAGCTAGAGAAATGGCCCCCAGCGTCTCGGGTTCGTCGGTTTCGCCGTCACCCAGGAAGGCCCAAACCTTGCCCGACCCGGGTTCTTTAAGGCCGCGGTCCTCTAGATAGCGGTTAAAGCGCGCCTGATAGATCGACGTAATCGGACCGATACCCATCGAGACGGTAGCAAAGGTCCAGTAGTCGGGCATCAGCCACGCGTGCGGGTAAGAACTCAGGCTGGGGCCACCCTGAAGCTCGCGGCGAAAGTTGCGCAGGTGCTCCTTATGCAGGCGGCGCTCGAGGTAGCTTCTCGCGTAGATGCCGGGGCTCGCGTGCCCCTGAAAATAGATCATGTCGGCGTCGACCCCGGCGTCCGAGCCGCGAAAAAAGTGGTTCATCCCGACCTCGTAGAGCGTCGCCGCCGAGGCGTAGGTCGAGATGTGGCCACCGATGCCGTCGGAGTGTTTGTTGGCGCGGACAACCATCGCCATCGCGTTCCAGCGGATGAGGTTGCGGATGCGACGCTCTAAGGCGAGGTCGCCGGGGTAGGCTTCGTCCTCATGGGCCGGGATAGTGTTCAGGTAGGGTGTGTTGGCGCTGAAAGGGATTTCGACGCCGAGTTTTTTGGCGTGTTCTTCAAGGCGCGCCAAAAGCTCCAAGGCGCGCTCGGGTCCGGCGCTGTCGAGGACGTACTCGAGCGACTCGAGCCACTCTTCAAGCTCGATGTCGCCCAACTGGGCGCGCGCGTCGGCGCTGACGCCACCTCTCTCTACGCTGCCTTTCTCTAAGGTGTCAGCCACTTTAGGGCCTCCTTCTGGCCAGGGTCGTATCCGTCATATCCCGAAGCGGTCGGCTCCAGGTTCAGCTCCTCTTATCCTATCAAGCCTGCCCGCTCCACACCGCACACGGGCACCTTAGTCACGAGCACCTCGAGCTGGTATTCGGCCTTCCGCTCATGCCTAGCGAGAGCGCAAAAACCACGCTAGCAGATTTATACCGAGCGTCAGGACAGCACTTGTAACGAGGGTCGAGGTCACCGGAAAAAATACGTTCTCGCTGCGAACGTCGCCGGGAAGGTGACCAAACCACGCGAACGCTTTTGGAAAAACCGCCAGGATTCCGCCAAGCAGCAGTAGGGCAAATCCCAGCGACAGTAGAGCTTTTGCCATACGCTAGCTTAACGCGAGGCTGTTTTTGTAAACGCTTACAAAAATACTCAGGACGTGACCTGACCGATCGCGGCTGCGAATGTTGTTGATTTATTTACGGGAGCGGTATTTCGCCTGTGTCCTGCCCCTTGACAGAGGCCGATCTCGTGAGTACACTCGCCCTACCACAACGCATTGTAAGCGGTTACAAAGGTATAAGGAGCCGATGTGAAAGCCTCACTCGTGGCGTCACTGCGCCCGACCATTCAAGATGTCGCTGACGAGGCCGGAGTTTCGACCGGCACCGTATCGAGGGTGCTCAACGGTCGTTCCGGCGTCAAGGCGGCGACCAGGGAGTCGGTCTTGCGGACGGTCTCGCGCCTCGAGTACCGCCCCGACACCGCCGCGCGGCAGTTATCGGGCCGTCATCCCAAACGCATCGGCTTTCACGTGTCGGCGCGCAGCGGACGGTTTTCGCCCTTTTACATGCTTTTTATGCAGCAGCTCGTCGCAGGCTTTCAGGAAGGCGGCTACCGTTTGGAAGACCTTCCGAGCCGCCCCGACGGGCTACCTGCCCGCCTAACCGACGGCATGGTGCTCTTTGGCGTTCACGACGACGACGCCCGCATCCCGTATTTGCAGGATCAGGGCGTGCCCTTTGTGTTGGAGGGCCACGCTCCCGGCGCGCGCTGGGTCCGTGCCGACGACTACGGCGGCGGGCGTCAGGCGACCGAACATCTCCTGCGCCTAGGCCACACCGACATCCTCCATCTGAGCGGCGATCCGAGCGGGCAGGCGGCCTTCGACCGGCTGCGCGGCTACCGGGACGCCCTTGCGGACGCCGAACTGTCCGCGCCGGAACCTCTAGCTGGCGGCTTTACAGTGCTCGGCGCGTACCGGGCGCTGCGGCGGGCGCTGGACAACGGGAGGCGCTTTTCCGCCGTGTTCGCCGCCTCCGACGAAATGGCGCAGGGCGCGGTCGCCGCCCTTGAAGACGCCGGGTTGGGCGTTCCCAGAGACGTGTCGGTCGTCGGTTTCGACGATCTGCCGGAGTTTGGCGAGGGACTTACGACCGTACGCCAGGACGTCGGCAAGGTCGCCGAGGTCGCCGTCACGCTGCTTAAAGAGGGTCTCGCGGGCGCGCCGGTACGCCATGAGGTCATCCCGGTACAGCTCGTCGTGCGCGGCACGACCGCCAGGAGGAGGTGACCGCTTGACGTAGCCGCCACCCTTACTCGAGCCCGTTTCCGTCCAACCCAATCCCACTCACTATGAAGGAGCCTTTTTGTGAAACGCACGACCGCTCTCCTACTCGCGTCCACCTTTACCCTCGCCGCGACCCCCACCTTCGCCCAGACGATCCGCATTCAGGGCTACGGGGGTCAGGACCCGGCTATCGTCCAGCGGCTTTTGGACGAAGTGATCGGGGCCGACCTGGAGGCCGAAGGCATCACCGTTCAGTACGAGCCCATCGAGACCGACTACAACGCCGTGATTACCAACAATCTCTCGGCGGGAACCGCCGGAGACGTGTTCTACATGCCCGGTGAGGTTGCGCCCGGTTTTATCGCTACCGGCAAAGCCTTGCCCCTCAACGATCTCGTCGACACCGAACCGTTTATCGACTCGCTTTTAGAGGTCTACACCCAAGACGGCCAGGTGTACGGAATTCCCAAGGATTTCAACACGCTGGCGGTCTTTTACAACCAGGACCTGTTCGACGAGGCTGAAGTCGAGTACCCGAGCGCCGACGATACGTTCACCACCTTTACCGAAAAGATTCGCGCCGTGTCCGAACTCGATGACGAGATCGCCGGTGCCTGTCTGCCCGCCGACTTCGCGCGCATGGGCGCGTTCGCCTACGCGAACGGCTGGCAGCCTTTCAACGAGGACGGCAGCGTGAACCTGAGCGACGAAGCGTTCACGACCGCCTTTGACTTTTATACCGGCATGGTCACCGAAGGTATCGCCGTGCAGCCCTCAGACGTGGGCGCGGGCTGGCCCGGCGACTGTTTGGCTCAAGAGCAGGCCGCGGTCGCTATCGAAGGCGCGTGGATTCTGGGCTTTTTGCGCGACAACGCCCCCAACTTGGCCTTCGGCGTCGCCCCACTACCCAAATCAGACACGACCGGCGAGCGGGGTAACTTCACCTATTCGGTGGCGTGGGCCGTCAACGCCGACTCACCCAATCAGGAGGCGGCCGTCACGGTCTTAGAGGCCCTGACCAGTGAAGAGGCGCAGCAGTTTATCCTCGAGCAAGGTCTCGCCATCCCCAGCCGCGAGGCCCTGAGCAACAACCCCTACTTCGAGGAGGAAACCCCCGAAGCGCAGGCCAACCTGACGATTTTTGAGGGCGCGTCCGACGGGAACGTCTTGGGCTTTCAGTTCGGCAACGTCGGCACCGACTACCTGACGCCCCTCAACAACGCCATGACCGCCGTCATGACCGGGCAGGCCGACACGCAGGGCGCGCTCGAGGGTGCCCAGAGCGAACTCGACGCGATCATCGAACGGGCGGCGCAGTAACCCAGTAGACACCGGGGCGGCCTCAGCGTCGCCCCTAAACCTTAAAGCCCGACCCGAAAGGAGTCCCTATGCGCTCCAAACAGCAGGAGGTCGTCGCCGCCTACCTCTTTCTGGCCCCCTTTTTAATCACGCTTGCCCTCTTTTTTCTCTACGCCACGGTCCGCGCCGTCTTTTTCAGCTTTACCGACTACGACCTCTTCAACGCGCCCAGATGGGTAGGGTTACAGAATTACGCCAACTTGTTCCGCGAGGAAAACTTCCTGTTCGCCCTCCGCAACTCGCTCGTGTTTGCCGCCGTCGTCACGACGCTCCAGACGTTTGGGGCCCTTGTCATGGCGGCGGTTCTCAACCAGCGCATCCGTGGGCTCAACTTTTTTCGCGCCGCCTACTACATGCCGAGCGTCACCAGCAGCGTGGTTATCACGCTGATCTTTCTGTGGATGTACCAGCGCGAAGGGCTGTTTAACTACCTTGCCACGCAGGTAGCAAGTTACGCGCCGCAGCTTGGAGTGTTCGCGCTACTTCTGATCGCCTTGCAGATTATTCAGGTTCTGATCGAGCGGACCAGGGGCTACCCCGCCCGCTGGCTCGACCCGGCGCTGTTCGCGATTTCGTTCTTGGTTGCCGCCGCCGCAACGTGGCTGCTGACCTTCCTGGGCATTTTGCTGCCCCGCGACGCCGAGGTCGACTTTACCTGGTTGCAGACCAGCCAGGAGGTACCCGGGGCGTTCCCGATGGCCCTGCGCGCGCCGGTTCCACTTATCGCCATCATGATCCAAAATATCTTTACGACCATCCCGACATTCATGCTGATGTTTTTAGCCGCGCTCCAAGACGTGCCCAAATCGTACTACGAGGCTGCCTCCCTCGACGGCGCGACCCCCGCGCAGCAGTTTTTCAGCATCACCGTACCCTCAGTCCAGCCCGTAACCTTTTTGGTCGTGACACTCGGGCTTATCGGCACCTTGCAGATGTTCGACCAGGTGGCGATCTTCGGCAACGCTGTACCGATCCGCTCGGTCATCACGCTGGCCTACTTTGTCTATCAGCGCATGTTCCCCGGCGCGCAGCTCCCTGAAGTCGGTTTCGCTTCGGCGGCGGCCATGTTCCTGGCGGTGCTGACGCTTCTGATCGTGCTCATCCAGCGCCGCTTTATCCGTTCGGAGGCCTCCTGATGGCGCAGGCACCGGCTAGGCCGCTCACGAACTACCACGGCGCGCAGGACATCGAACGCTGGCAGGCGCGGCGGCGCTGGGCGCGCGCGGGCATCGTCTACACGGTGATGCTGCTCTTTTCTATCCTCTTTTTGGGGCCGCTGCTGTTTGCGACGGTCTCGTCGCTTAAAGAGAACCCGCTCGAGTACCCGCCGACGCTCGCCATTCCGCAGCTTTCACCCCGCAACTGGTCGGCGGCAGCCTCCTTGGGCCGAGCGGGCGCGGGCGCGCCGCTCTGGGGCGGCTTCGCCCCCGGCGCTGAGGTGCCCTTTGAAGTGACCTACTTCGTGCCCGAGGGCCTGGAGGCGACGCCGCCCGCAGTCAGCGTGCCGCGGCGGCGTCCGGGCGGCGGTCTGGGCGCGGTGCAACAGATCGAGTACGCCGCCGACTACGCTTCGGTGACGCCCGCCCAAGAGGTAGGCCGTGAACCGGGCGGGTACGTCGATGAGGACGGCGAGACGCTCACCGGCGAGGTCGTCACCTACGGCTTCCGGGTGCTTTACGAGGGCGACGGGCCGAAGGTTGACCGCCTGCCCGTCGATGTCGAGGTCGAGGAACGCGACCAGGTCTTCGTCAGCTCGACGCTCGCGCTTTCACGGCTCGAGCGTCGGGGTCGGGTCGCCTCTTACGACAACCTCGCCCCCGGCGCGCTCGGCTACACATTCAACAACTACGCCCGCGTCTTTAAGGAGGCGCGCAGCATCACCACCGGGCGCTCTTTGTTCCTGAGCTGGACGCTCAACTCGTTTGTGATCGCGCTCGCCAAGGTCGTGAGCACCATCCTGTTCGCGTCGATGGCCGGGTACGCGCTCGCGCGGCTTCACTTTCCCGGTAAAAACATCATCTTCGTCCTTATCCTTTTTGCCCAGATGATTCCGGGCCAGGTGAACTTCATCTCGAACTACTTGGTGCTGCGCGACGGCATCTTCGGACTCTCCCGGCTCTGGGGTCAGGCGTCGCTCCTAAACAGCTTAAGCGGCGTGATCCTTTCGGGTCTGGTCGGGGCCGGGGCCGTGTTCATCATGAAGCAGTTTTTCGAGACCATCCCGCGCGAGGTCGAAGAGGCGGCCATGATCGACGGCACGACGCAGTGGCAGCGCTTTTTTCGGGTGGTGATGCCGATGGCGCGGCCCGCTTTGGGCGCGCTCACCATCCTGACCTTTCAGGGCGCGTGGAACGATTTTTTCTGGCCGCTGGTGGTGCTAACCACCCCCGAAGACATCAAGACGCTACCGATTGGCCTGTTGACGTTTCGCAACATCTACGGCGCTACCGGCGACTGGGGGCTGATTTTGGCGGGCGCGGTGATGAGCGCGCTGCCGATCATCATTCTGTTTATCGTTTTTCAGCGCTACTTTTTAGAGGGTGTGTCGTACGGGGGCGGTAAGGAGTAACGGCCCCTACCCGGAGCGTGTTGCCTGTCCCGGCTTGTTCGGAGTAGCCGGGACTTTTCCGTACGCGGCTTTCTACACTTCGTAGCCGCCAAGCTCTCTACGTAACCGTGCCCTAGTGCATCCACACTATATTTACTACGCCCGGACTGATTTGGAAAAGATATATCAACCCGTTGCATAACACCTTGGAGTCAAGTAATGGATTTAAGTAAGGACGTCGTTCTCAAGGAGAACTACACCTTTTTCGTCGCCGACGCCGCCGGTCAGGTCCAGAGCGGCGAGCACGGACTGTACAACCGTGACACGCGCTTCCTGAGCCGCTACGCCTGGGACTTCGGCAAAGGCGTCGAGGCGCTCCTCGTCCACACACCACGCCCCGACATGCTAGAAACGCACTATGCGCGCATCGAGGGGCCGTCGCAGGTGGTGGGCGTTCGGCGGCGGCTCACGCTTACAGCGAACAGCCTCACAGACCGCCTCGAGCTCGAGAACAGCAGCTTGGAACCGCGCTCGGTCACGCTTCAGCTCACCGTCGCGGGCGACTTCGTCGACATGTTCGAGGCGCGGGGCTGGCAAAAGTTGGCGCGCCAACCCGTTACGCTCCAGCGAGAAGGCGACCTCTACGCGCTGCGCTACCGGGCTCAAGACGGGCTCGAGGTCGCTAGTACCTTTCAACCCTCGCAGCCTCCCGACGAGATGCAGGACGGGACGCTTCTCTTCAAGCTCGAGCTGGCTCCCAAGGAAAAAGCCGAGCTAAGCGTCACCGTTAGGCTCGAGACGCTCGGCGAAGACCAGCCGGAAATCCCTTACGACGCCTGGATGACGGGTTTCGAACCGCTTCCTGAGCTGAGCGGACGCCACCAACACGTCCTGAACCAAGCGCAGCAGGACCTGCGGGCGCTCCTCCTCTTCACTGAGCACGGCCCGTATCCGGCTGCGGGCATCCCTTGGTACGTCGCCACCTTCGGCCGGGACGCACTTTTGGCAGCTTCGATGCTGCTGCCACATCACCCCGAGGTCGCGGAGGGCGTGTTGCGGTATCTGGCCGCCCATCAGGGCCAAAAGCACGACCCTGTTACCGCCGAAGCCCCCGGCAAGATCATGCACGAGCTGCGCTACGGTGAGCTGACGCGCTTAGGAAGGGTGCCGTTCGGCCCGTACTACGGCACCGTCGACGCGACGCCGCTGTTTGTGACGCTGTTTCATCAGCACTACCGGCTGACGGGCAACTCAGGGCTTGTAAAAGCGCTGCGCCCTCACTGGGAGGCCGCCCTAACCTGGATGACCGAGACCGCCGACAGGGACGGAGACGGGTTTTTAGAGTTCGTCGGCGAGCCGGTCGGGCAGGGTCTTAGCATACAAACCTGGAAGGACTCGTTCGACTCGATGAGCCACCGTGACGGGCGGCTGGCCGAGGGCGCGATTGCCGGGAGCGAAGTGCAGGGCTACGCGTACGCGGCTTACTTAGCCGCCGCCGACTTTTACGAGGCGCTTCAAGAAGCGGACGCTGGAACAGAGGCAGCCGCGTGGAGAAACCGAGCCGAGGCGCTTAAAGGGGCGTTTCACGAACGCTTCTGGCTGCCTGAGCTGCAAACCTACGCGCTGGCGCTAGACGGCGACAAACGTCCCTTAAAGGTTCACAACTCGAACGCCGGACACCTCCTCTGGACGGGTATCGTACCGGACGGCGTGGCCCCTAAGCTCGTGCAGACCCTTTTTTCGGAAACCAACTGGTCGGGCTGGGGCGTCCGCACCCTGGGCGCGAGCGAGGCGCGCTACAACCCGGTCTCGTACCACAACGGCTCGGTCTGGCCGCACGACACGGCGCTCATGGCCGGTGGTTTGGCGCGCTACGGTTTTAGGGACGAAGCCGCGCGCATCCGTGAGGCGCTCTTCGACCTTGCGAGCAGCCAAGGTGATGGGCGCTTGCCCGAACTCGTCGCCGGGTACGGGCGTAGCGCCGCCCCCCCTGTGCCGTACCCGGTCGCCTGCCGCCCGCAGGCGTGGGACGCGGCGGCGCTCCTGTATCTGCTGACGCTCTAAGCAGACGCCGTGCAGAAAAGAAAAAACGAGCAGTGGATTCACTGCTCGTTGCTGAATACTGTCGCTACCGTAGATCGGTTCCGGCTCAACCATGCCGCTGCGGGCCACCGGGCGATTCGGGCACCTCGGGGACCTCGACCTGCCGCGCGTCCCTCTCCGGGTCCTTCGACTTGGGACTAAGAAGCGACGCGACGATGCTGATGGTGAGCGCCGAGACGATGACGCCCAAGCTCGCCAGAATCGGGATGTGAACGTCTACGGCCTCGACGAGCATCTTGACGCCTACAAAGGTCAGCACAAAGGCGAGACCGTAGCGCAGATAGACGAACCTGTGGATGATGCCCGCGAGCAAAAAGTAGAGGCTGCGCAGACCCAAAATCGCAAAAATGTTGCTCGTAAAGACGATAAAGGGCTCTTCGGTAATGGCAAAAATTGCCGGGATCGAGTCGAGCGCGAACACCAGGTCGGTGACCTCGATCATCATCAGAACTAGCAGCAGTGGGGTGATCATCCGCCGCCCCCCCTCGACGACGGTGAAGCGCGACTCCCGGTAGCCGTCGGTGACCGGAAAGACGCGCCGCATAAAGCGCAGTACGGGATTGTTTTCTAGGTCGACCGTCTCGTCCTCGCTGCTAAAAAACATCCGAATACCGGCGAAGACCAAAAACGCCCCGAAGACGTAGATGATCCAGTGGAAGTTCTCGATCAAAACCGCGCCCGCCGCGATCATCGCGCCACGCATGACCAGCGCGCCCAAGATGCCCCAGAACAGCACGCGGTGCTGATACTGCGAGGGAACCGCGAACGCCGAAAAGACCAGCACGAAGACGAAGATATTGTCGACCGAGAGCGAATACTCGATCAGGTAACCCGTCAGAAACTCGAGGCCCGCCTGCGGCCCGGCAACGTAGTAGAGCCCCAGGTTAAAGATAAGCGCCAGCGACACCCAGACCGCAGTCCAGATACCCGCCTCACGCACGCTGACGGTGTGCGCTTTGCGGTTAAAGACCCCTAAGTCGAGCGCCAACATGACGAAGACAAACCCTAAAAAACCGATCCAAAAAACCAGTGGTACGTCTGGCAGGACCACGCGACAACCTCTCCCCAGCCGGGTAGGCCGGTTCAGGTCTCGCGCTGTTTTCGAACGCCGGAAGAGCCTAACTAAAAACCGCTCTTCGTGTTGACGACGCCCAACCCCGCATGATGTGCTCGCACTACGGGTGGCTACTCCCCTGCACCGGCACTATAGCAGCTCACCACAACCTCGAATGAAGGCCCCCCGACGGGGGCCGCCCGAGGGCGTTTACAAACGCGCCAGCATCCCTAGCACAACAGCCTTGGCGCGCCGCGCCGCGAGCGGCGTAAAGGTGCGAAAGTCCACCTCGGCGCTCCCATCGGCGCTGTCGCTCAGCGAGCGGACGATAACGAAGCCTACTCCGGCGCGGCTACACACCTGCGCTACCGCCGCCCCCTCCATCTCGGCGCAAAGGCCGCCGAACGTCCTATAGAGCCCCCGCGCCCGCTCTCGGTTAGCGATGAACTGATCGCCTGAAAGAACACGCCCGGAAACCACCTTGACCCCTTCGAGCGCCCCAGCGGTCTCGAGCGCCAGCCGTTGCAAGGCCGCGTCAGCGGGCCAGCTCAAGCGTTCCCCCGGCACCTCACCGAGCGCGTAGCCGAGCGCCCTCACGTCGACGTCGTGCTGCACCGCGTCGGTGCTCACCACGATGTCACCGACCTCAAGACCCGGCCCCAGCGCGCCCGCGACGCCGGTGAGGACAAGCTGTTTCACGCCCTCGAGCACGAAAATTTGCGCCAGAGCCGCGGCGTTGACCTTGCCGATCCCGCACTGAGAGATCAAAACGGGTTTGCCCGCCAAGTGTCCACG
Organism: uncultured Truepera sp.; assembly: GCA_902806425.1. Taxonomy (GTDB): domain Bacteria; phylum Deinococcota; class Deinococci; order Deinococcales; family Trueperaceae; genus Truepera. Next base: position 16,081 of record CADCWP010000164.1, on the reverse strand, counting down.
AAAGAGGGTGTAGCCCCCTACGCGCAATTCTTCAGCTCCCACCAATTCATCTAGCAGCAGCTCCAACTCTTCGCGCATCGCGCCGATAATTCCGATCACCGGCCTATTCTAGCCCCTACACCAAATCTACACAGCACCGTCACCAAAGGCGCATCTCTAGGTTCCACACTCGGGGTACAGGCGACGCGGACAGCGCGCCGGAAGGAGTAGAAAATGCGTAAAGTCGGGGTTCTTTTAACGGCCGTGGCGTTAGGGATAGGCAGCGTTCAGGCGGCAACACCGCCGCAAACCACCGCGCTGCACACCGAACTCGTGGCGTGGCAGGGCAAGGCCGACTTCAGCGCCGCCTACGACTACTCGAGCCTGACGGAAGTCACAGACGACTATTGGGCCGCCCTGAGCGCGCTCGGTTACAGCGGCACCGTGACCCAAACCACGCGGAACAGCTCGACCTACCTTTTCACAGGTACCGAAGGCGCGCTCGAGGCAGTCTTTACCCTCTACGGCGACCGGGTGACGGCTACGCTTTCGCGCGTTTCCATTGGGACGTCGTAACACGTCCCGCACCTTGAGAGCAGCACCCTCCCGGTGATGAGGGTGCTGCTCTCAGTGATGTCGTTCCCCACAGTCGTGGTGCGTTTCATCGTGAAGCGGCGGTCCAGCAGTTCACGCGTCCTTCGCGCCGCCACCG
>CADCWP010000164.1:9932-15333 GCA_902806425.1 uncultured Truepera sp. | reverse complement strand
AAAGGTACAAAACCCCTCTGCCGTCTACAAAGCTTGCCGGGTTCTCATGTAGAAAAACCAAGTGCCTATTCAGAGGTTTGATTTTTCAGGCCCGCATCCGTATGCGCTACGCGCCGAGTAGATGCGTTCGAGAATAGAGCTAAAGGCGTCCTGGAGAACTCAGTTCAGAGTGATTTTGGCCGACGACCGAATGATGTCTGTTATAGCGGCGCTACGCTCGGCCACCTTGCAACCGAGCCTGAACTGTGCTTTAATCCGAAAAAGCACCCCTGCCTAGCGTCTACGATGCACCTGTTCGGCTCTGTAAAGCCGGAGCCCCGTCTGGAGGATTATGAGTCATACACCGCAGCACCGTCAAAGCTACAGCACTACCCAAGGTGACGGCGAAGACACCAACTGGACCTACGTGGTGACCGGCGCGCTTTTAGTCGCCGCCGGGTCCTACCTCATCTTTCGCGGCGTCAACCAGGAAGACTCGAGTAGTGCTCAGTACGACGCCTACGCGCCCTATCGCAAGCAGGGTAAAGGCATTCAGGTAAGGGAGAGCATCGTGGTCGACAAACCCGATGCGGACCTCTACCGCTACTGGCGGCGGCTCGAGAACCTGCCGCGCATCATGAGCCACCTGGAGTCGGTGACCGAGATGGGCAAACGCTCGCACTGGAAGGCTAAAGGGCCCCTCAACATGAACCCCGAGTGGGACGCGGTGATCACCGACGAGCGCGAAAACGAAACGATCTCGTGGCGCTCGCTCGAGGACGCGCAGGTCCCGAACGAGGGCACCGTTCGCTTCAGCAAGCGCGGTGACAGCAGCACCGAGATCATCGTCTCGCTCACCTATCACCCACCGCTCGGTCCGGTCGGGGCAGCCGTCGCTAAACTTTTTGGTGAGGAACCGACGCAGCAGATTAAAGACGATTTGCAAAACTTCAAGCAGGCGGTCGAGAGCGGCACCTTATCGCTCAGCGGTTCCTACGGCGGCTTCAGCGACGATCTGGGAAGCTCGAACCTCTAAACACCAGCACGGATGAGTTAAGGCTGCCTCCTCGGGGGCAGCCTCGTTTATGGTGGCATCATGTCTACGGCTCAGAAGCTTGCACGTATCAGGGAGATCGAAGAGGTCGCCGCCGACGCGGTACCCGCTGCCGTAGTCGAGCGGCTGGGCGGTTGGCGGCTCCGCTTCAACCACGGCGTCAAACGCCGCCCCAACTCGGTGCTGGCGAACGCTGAAGACCACCTCGGCGTAGAGACGAAGCTCGCCTACGCCGAAGCTTTCTACGCGTCTCACGGCCTGCGCGCCCGGTTTCAGCTCTCCCCTGCTTCAGTGCCAGAGGACCTGGACGCGCGCTTAGCCGCTCGTGGCTACGCCCGCGTTGCCGAGTCGGTATGTGTACAGGTTGCGCTCCTAAAGGACGTGCTGCCGACGGCATCAGACCTGACGCTACTCACGAAACCTACCGAGGCGTGGCTGAACCTTTATTGCGAGGTTGAAGGATTAACTGGGATTCAGGCCGTCGCCCTACGTGACATGCTCGGCAAACTTCCCGGTGAGGCGGTGTTTGCGCTCGCGGGAGATCGTGAGGGTCGGCCCGCCGCTACCGGCGTCGGTGTGTCGCACGGCGGCCTGCTCGGCCTATTTAATATCGCCACGCACCCGGCGGTGCGGCGGCAGGGTCTGGGAAGCGCGGTGGTGGCGAGTCTGTGCCGCTGGGGTCAGAAGCGTGGTCGCAGCCAAGCCTATCTCCAAGTCTCCGCGGGCAACACCGGGGCGCAGCGCGTCTACGCGCGGTTGGGATTTGGAACGCTCTATCACTATGGTTACCGGGAGCAACCCTGAGTACATCTAGACGACGCGTTTAACAGCGTTTTGAACGGCTTTGGCTTCTTAACCAACGGCAAAACTTACCTGAGCGTAGAGCTTGGCGTAGTCGATGGGTGTTTCCGACCCGCGCCGCATATGGACCGTGCGGCGCACCACCCTGAAGCCGTAGCGCGCTAAAAGTGTCCCCGCGGCGGTGTTCGCATCAGGGGCGATGACCGACGGTTCTGTTTCAAACGGTAGCGCGAGGGCGCAGAGTAGCAGCTGCTCAGCTGTCCGGCTGTCGTCAGCCACCCAAGGACCGATGCTGCGCGGCGACGCCACGACGTAGCCGGACACGCCCCCCGCCCTCCGGCTTACAAAGGCGCGCTCCGGATAGGCTTCACAAAGGGTCCGCAAAACGTGGTCTCGCGCCGCGCCGAACTTAGGAGCGTCAAAAGCGGTGAGCGCGAGGAGGTCTCCGCGCCGCAACGGGCGCATCCCCACCAATTCGCCTCTGACGGCCTCAGCGCGGCGGTAAAGCGTCTTCGTCCCTTCTTCAACAAACCCGAAGTGACGGTAGAGCGCCGCTCCTTCCGGCGTCGCGTCGAGCCTTACCGTACCGACCGCGTGCGCTTCCAAGTCGGTCAGAAGGCGCGTCATCAGCGCCCGACCGACACCCCGCCGCTGCGCGCTCGGGGGTACCGCCATCACCCCGACGTAGGCGAAACGGTCGTAGCGGACGGCGTAGACCATCCCGACCGGCTGACCGCTTAGCTCAGCGAGTAACCAGCCGTCCGGTTGCCAAGCCAGATAGCGCCGCCCCGCCTCGCCGAGCCCGCCTCTGCGCCCATAGGCGGCGTTAAAGAGCGCGTCGGCGTGGGGTAGATCGTCTGAGGTCAGGGGGCGCATCTCTATAAAAGAGGACACGTCCTCAGTTTAGGGCGCACAGGTAGAGAAACGTCTATATCTATATATAATAGAGGCTGACGCACGGGCCAACTAAAGCGTATAACAGCGATCAGGACAGATAAAAGGCAAACCGGCATCTACTCCCGTTGCTGAAGCAGCAAAATACGGCAACTTACCCTGACTAAAGGGGCGACGTTTTCGGCGCGTTCGAAGGGTAACTTCAAAATCTCCGGCGGCACTGTTGTCTGTGACGTTGACTTTACCCCTACGCTGGCCTACACTCATCTATAGGCACAGACCTGCTGCGCCTTATACCCCCACAGATAATGGACCAGGAATAAAAGCTGAAGGTTCTAAGTATGGGTTTGAGGTTTAGGCAGGCCCAGAAAGGAACCTATGTTTATTGATTTTCCCCTGCGGGAGTCCGTGGCGCGGGCCCTCGAGCAAAAGGGTTTTGCCACGCCGACCGCTATCCAAAGCGCCGCCCTTCCTCACGCACTCGCGGGTGGTGACGTGTTGGGTCTAGCCCGCACGGGCACCGGCAAAACGCTCGCGTTCGGATTACCCATCGCCAACCGCTTAGAACCCGAAACCGCTCGTGGCCGCGCGCCACGCGCCTTTATCCTCACGCCGACCCGTGAGCTGGCGCTACAAGTAGCGGGCGAGCTCGAGTTGATCGCTGCCGACCTCAGGGTCGTCACCGTCTACGGGGGTACCGGCTACAGCAAACAGGCCGCTGACCTTAAACGCGGCGCGGACATCGTCGTCGCCACGCCGGGACGCGCGGTTGACTACTACAAACAGGGGCTGTTGCAACTCGCGGGTGTCGAGGTCGTCGTTTTAGACGAGGCCGACGAGATGCTTAACGCCGGATTTGAAGAGGACGTTGAGCTCCTGCTCGCCGCCACACCGGCGGAGCGGCAGACGATGCTCTTCTCTGCGACGCTTCCCCGGTGGGCTGAGAACTTGGCCGCGCAGCACCTCCGCGACCCGCTCCGGGCCAACGTCGTGCAGGGTGAGAGCGTCTCGTATGAGGAGATCGCTATTGAAGCGCCGCTCACCTCCCGTTTGGGTATCTTGAGCGACGTGCTGCACGTTCACGGACAGGGCCACACCATCGTCTTCACCCGCACCAAGGCTGAAGTCGACGATCTGGCAAAGACCTTGAGCGCGCAGGGACACGCCGCCGAAGCTGTTCACGGCGACCTCAATCAGGTGCAGCGCGAGCGCGTCTTGGACCGCTTCCGCGCCGGACAGGTGACCGTGCTGGTGGCAACCGACGTAGCGGCGCGCGGCCTCGACATCCCGGAAGTCGATCTGGTCGTTCACTACCGTTTCCCGGAGCAGATGGAACGCTATCAGCACCGCTCGGGCCGCACTGGGCGGGCCGGACGGGCCGGGACCGTGGTGCTGCTCTTTAGCCCGCGCGAACGCCGCGAACTGGCGCTGCTCGAGCGCGCTATCTCGCGCAAACTCACCCGCGCCGCCCCCCCGCAACCCGAGGCTGTACAGGGGGCTAAACTGGCAGGCTTGCAGCGCAGCATCGCCGCGCAGACCGCAGCCGACAAAGACACCTGGCGGCAGGTCGCCGAAACCTGGCTCGCCTCCGGCAACGCCGACGCTCTGGCCGGACTTCTGGCGTTGACGCTCGGCGGCGCGCCCGCCCCCCGCAGCCTGCTGACCGGCGAAGAGGGTTGGGTCACCGTAGAACTTCGTGGACGCCCCTTGAGCGTGCCGCAGACCGTGCGTCTGCTCAAGCAGGTCGGCGTCGGTGACCTGGGGCGCGTGCAGAGTGGGGTCTCGAGTGGCTACGCCGACGTGCGCCCTCACGAAGCCCGGCAACTGCCTACCGACATCGAGGACCTACAGGTCGGGGTAGCGCAGAACGTCGAGGCAGCCCCGCAGTTCGAGCGGCCCCGCCGCCGTCCGGAAGGAAACCGCGTCCGGAGCCCGCGCTACAACCGCTAGTCAGAAAGTAGAAAATGTGGAGGCTGTTAACCTCCACATTTTCTACTTCTACTTTAGGGACTAGCGCCGTCCCTGAATTGCCTTAAGGATGAAGAGCAAGATGACGGCTCCAGCGACTGAAATCAGCAAGCTAGTCAGGTTAAAGCCCGCGTTGAACGACTGTCCAGTTAGACTTGTGTAGGCAAATCCACCGATAAAGGCCCCGACGATACCGACGATGATGTCGATCAGACACCCCTGCTGACGGTTGGTTCCGGCGATAAGGCTGGCAATCCAGCCAGCAAGCGCACCCATCACGATCCATGAAAGAAAACCCATCACAACCTCCTGCGCGCTAGTCTAGCCTAAAACGCGCGTGCAGAGACAGTGCGCCGGGGTACAGGCGGACGAACCCGATACGTTATAAAGCCTCGTTAGGGTGATCTTACCGGCCGTGGCTCTACGAACTGCCCGGTCATAGAGACCGACTCGCCGCGCGCGGCAACACGCAGCACCTTATCGTCAAAGCGCGGGCGCAAATAACAGCGCGAAGCTAGACGCGTTGACCTAAGGGATATATCTTGAAGTTGTGCGCTTAGTAGAAACGGTCGATCTATTTGCAGAAAACAGTCATGGGGGTGACGAGGCAGCGAAGGGTAGCGTCACCCAAAGTGCCTGTATCCGACTCGGCAGCCCAAAGGACGTTTTCAACCCCACGGGGCGGTCGCTCCGTGAGTAAGGGCG
>CADCWP010000164.1:0-9922 GCA_902806425.1 uncultured Truepera sp. | reverse complement strand
GCGTCCGCGCTCAAGATATCGCCGCAGCAGTGCGGAGTCTGGGGTTGCAGAACCGCCCCGTCTGCCTGCACAGCTCGCTACGGTCGTTTGGTTTCGTAGAGGGCGGCGCGGAGGCCGTCATCCAGGGGTTTCTTGGCGAAGGCTGTACGGTGATGGTTCCGACATTTACCCACGAACACGAGGTCGCGCCACCAGCTGACCAGTCGCCGCCACAAAATGGCTCCGATTACACCTGGAGCACCACGGCGCACGCTCAGCCCAAAACCGTCTATTCTCCGGACAGTACCGACGTCTCGGGCGACATGGGCGCGATTCCTAAAGCCCTCCTAAAGATGCCTGAGCGCGTACGCGGCGATCACCCGTTGGATTCGCTCAGCGCCGTCGGCCCCCTTGCGCACGCGCTGATTGACGGTCAGACCGGTGGGGACGTTTACGCACCGTTCCGAAGCTTGGCTGAACACGGCGGTTACACGCTACTGATGGGTGTCGGGCTGACCCGGATGACGCTTTTGCACGAGGCCGAACGGCGCTCGGGCAGAAACCTCTTCTGGCGCTGGGCGCGTGACAAAGGCGGGGAGACGGTGAGCGTGCGGGTCGGCGGATGTTCGGAAGGCTTCGAGAACCTGGCACCGGCCTGGCGGGACTCGAGCGCACCTATACGGTCGGTCACAGCCCGTGGCGCATCTTTATGACGCAAGAAACGCTAGATCGCGCGGCAGTGGCGATTCGCGCACAGCCGGACCTTACCAGCTGTAACGACGCAACATGCGAACGCTGCCGTGACGCAGCGTTAGGGGGGCCTGCTACTGACGGCACGTTTGAACAGAGGATGGCTCGCTCATGGCGCTGAAAGCTTCCAGCTCGGTTTTCTGTTTGCTCGAGATGGGTACGTACATTACCTTGAGAACGGCAAAAAAAGAACTTCGAGAGGATCTCCGCCGGGGGGGCAGCGGGGTGCGGAGATACAACCCTCAAAGCTCCTAAACAGTGTACCCTAAAACGCGCGCGTTGCAACCCCATGACATAAGGTTCTATAAGTATAGCTGGCTACTGCGCTACTCCAGACTATCTAACTGCTTGAGCGATGCCTGCGCGGTGCTGATAGCGCGGAAGAGTTCGGTCGCGGGCACGCGCTCTATACCCCGCGCCAAGTCGGCGGCGAGAGTGCGGCGGTAATTTCCTAAGATGCGGCGGCTCTGCGTTAAAGGGGCGGTGCCCTCGAGCTCCGGGCGCGCTTCCAAACGTCCCAACTGAGCCTCCCAAGCGTCTAGAAGCTCGGTCAGTAACGCGGCCTGCTCGGGGGTCGCAGCTAGCTGCACTACACAAACTTTCCGTACTGACCTCTGAAATATAGCAGCGGGGCCTCATCGGACGTCCTTAGCGCCCCCACCTCGCCGATAAACAGGGTGTGGTCGCCCGCCTCGTGCCGGTCGACGACGCGGCAGATAAGGTGCGCGACCGCGCCCCCAATCAGCGCCAACCCCTCCAGCTCGGTAAACACGGGCGTTACGGTGTCGTCAAAGCCCGCGAAGTGGTTGCTGAGCGGCCCTTGATCTTCGGCTAAAATGCTGACGCCGTAGCGTTCGGCGCTCATCAGCGGGGCGTGGGCGCGGGCTTTTTTATCTATCGACACGAGCACCAAAGGCGGCGAGAGCGATACCGACAGAAATGCGTTGGCGGTAACGCCCCTAACCCCGGCCCGCTCGCTCTCATTGGGAACCGTTACGACCGTCACGCCCGAGGCAAAACGCCCCAGCGCCGCGCGAAAGTCGCGCGGTGAAATCTGCGTTGTCTCCATCATTCCTCCTCATAGGCTCCGCGTACTGCATAGCGCGCCAAGCAGCCCTGCCGTCAGTGATTATACTCAGGCGTGCAGGGAGAACCGTTCAGCCTTTTGGCCGAGGTCTACGACGCCATTATGAGCGACGTTGAGTACGACGCGTGGGCCGACTTTATTCTGGATTTGGCGCTAGAGGCCGGAACCGGGGTGCAGACCGTTCTCGATCTGGGCTGCGGCACCGGCAATTCGTCGGAGCCGTTTGTAGAGAGAGGGCTTACGGTCACCGGGCTCGACCTGTCGGCTGAGATGTTAGCCGTCGCCCGACACAAGCTGCCCACAGCGACGTTTGTAAGGGAAGATTTTACCACCTTCGCGTTGGATCAGCGTTTCGACCTTGTGGTGTCCGTGTTCGACTCGCTCAACAACCTTCTAGACCCGGACGACTTTCGCCGCGCCGCCGAGCGCGCCCGTCACCATCTAAACCCCGGTGGCTGCTTTATCTTCGACGTAAACACCACCGTGGGTCTGCGTAACCTCTGGGAAGACGACCGCGCCGAGGGCTGGGTCGACGACGTGTACTACCTTTGGGAGCATTCGTTTGATGAACGCACGGGGCTCGCCCAGGTGGTCGCGTACTGCGAAAAGGGTGCGCGTGGGTTTACCGAGGTACATCTCGAGCGCCCCTATGACGCTCGAGAGGTGAGGGCGCTGCTGGCGGCGGCGGGGCTTCGCGACGTGCAGGTTCTGACCTACCCATATGGACGACCCGCTACCGACGAGACCGAACGCATCTGGGTGGTCGCGCGCCGATAAACCGGCACATATAGCAGACATCATCTGGTCGGCTACACGTTCAGTTTAAGAAGCATTGTCTAGGACGTAGCTCAGGTGATGATACCTGCGGAGAAACATAGCCACCATAGCAGGTATCATCCGGTTTAAGCCTGAATCAGTGCCGTCACACGTGTCTAGAACGCACATTATGAGATGATGCCTGCGTTTCTTTAGCTCAGTATTTATGCAAACCGCTATAGATGTTTGGGTTCTATACAAACCGGGTCAGCGAGCGTGCAGGCGTACCGTGAGGTCGTCCTTGGGCCGGAGCGTCAGGGTCGCTTCGGGTGTGATGGTCTGACCGGGTTCCACGCTCAGCCGGTAACGCTGCGCGAGCGTCGCCAGGAGCAGCACCGCCTCCATCTGCGCGAAACTGTTCCCGATACATACGCGCGGCCCGCCGCCGAAGGGCAGATACGCGAGTTTCGGGAGCGCCTCGCCCGCGTCCTTAGCGAACCGTTCCGGACGGAAGGCGTCGGGCTCACCGAACCAGCGCGGGTCGTGGTGCATGGCGAAAACCGGGACCAGAACGATAGTACCTTTTGGGAGGACGTACTCGCCGAGCTGCACATCTTGGAGCGCCTGCCGCGCGAACTCGGGAATGGGCGGGTATAAGCGCAGCGTCTCCTTGATGATCAGATCGGTGTAGCTGAGGTCTCTAAGGTGCGCCAACGTCGGCAGTTCGCCCCCTAAGACCGCGTCTAGCTCCGCGTGCAGTTTGGCCTCGGCCTCCGGATGCTGCGCCAACAGAACCCACGCCCAGGTAAGCGCGTTGGCGGTCGTTTCGTGCCCGGCCAGGACGATGGTTACGGCCTCGTCGCGGACCTGTTTGTCGCTCATGCCGTGGCCGTCTTCGTCCTGAGCCAACATCAGTATCGACAGCAGATCGCCGGTGTCTTCACCGCTCCGCCGCCGTTCTTGAATAAGCGGCATGATCACGCTGTCGAGTTCCGCGACGCCGCGCCGGATGCGGCGGTTTAGGCGGGTCGGCAGCCATTCGGGCAAGAACACGGCCCCCGAGGTTGCTTCGGTGATGGCCTCTAAAAGTTCAGCTAGGGCAAAGCCGATACGGTCGGCTTGGGCGCGAATATCGGTGCTGAAAAGCGTCCGGCAGACGACCTCGAGCGTCAGCTGGGCCATCTCCTTGTTGATTAGAAGCGTCTCGAGCCCCTCCCAGCGCGAGGCGGTAGCGTCCGCGTAGTCGACCATCGTCTGCGCGTAGCTCTGGATGCGCCCATGATGAAACGCCGGTTGCGCGAGCTTGCGTTGCCGCCGCCAAAAATCGCCATCGCTGGTCAGCAGACCCTCACCGAGCGCACGTCCCAGGAATATGCGGTACACCGGCGACTTGTGAAACTTGTCGGCGTCTCGGACCAACACCTGATGGACGAACTCGGGATGCGCCAGAAAGAAGATGCGGCGGTTGAAGACGCGCAGGTCGACCACGTCACCGTACCGTGCGGCCACGTGACGACCAAAGGTCAGTGGATTTTTGCGGTAGGAAGTTAGGTTGCCCAAAATCGGGTGGCCGGGAACACGGGGCGGGTGGAGCGTCATAGCTTATGTTCGAGCCGTCCTTCGGAGGTGTCAAGGTCGCAGCTTGCACAAAACACGGTGGCATCCTAAACTCAGGTATCTGACTGAAAGAGGGTGACCCTATGCTTTTTTGCACCGTTGCACACGTCTACAGCAACCGACTTCGACCCGTTCACATGCAAGGAGCACCCTTTGTCACTCGTTTTTCAGAAACCGACAGCAAGCGATTACGTCGCCATCGCCGAGATTTATAACGCCCAAAACGAACCCGACCACCATCACCCGCCTGAAACGTTTCGCGGTTGGAGCGAAACGCCGAAGTCTGACTTCTACATCAAGCGCTACATTGCCGACCTAGACGGTGAAGTCATCGCCATCGGTATCTGCCGCGATGACTGGTGGAGTTATACCTACCCAGGCCGCTACTGGGTAAACCTTTACGTCCGGCACGACTACCGCAACCAGCGCGTTGACACGCAGATGCTGTACTACGCGCTGAAAGATTTGAAACCTCCCGCACAGGAAGTTTGGACGGTTATCCGCGAGGACTTTTTAGAGCAGGCTGGATTTATCAAGGACGAAGGCTTTGAGGTTCAGGGCCGGACGTGGGGGGCGCACCTAAACCTCGCCACGCTCGAGCCGGAAAAGTTTCAAGACGTACAGAGACGCTTGGAAACCGACGGCGTCCGCTTTCTCCCCTACCAGACCCTCGACGACCTGGGAAAGCACGCCAAGGTACAAGCGCTACACGCCGAAGCCAAACGCGACATGCCGCTTTTCGAGCCCGTCGTTACCGCCGAGTTCGACGACGTGGAGGACGAGGCGACCCTGCCCGAGACGGTGATGGTCGCTATTACCGACTCAGGTGAAATCGTGGGAGTCTCGAGCGTTGACCGGGGCGACACGATGCTGCACTTCGGCCTCACCGCCGTTACAGCCCCCCACCGCAACCGGGGCATCGGGCGGGTGCTCAAGGCGCTCACTGCTGCCGCCACCAAAGACTTGGGCCACGTCCACATCAACTCGGGCGGCGCGGGCACCGACACGCCGATTCTGAGGGTCAACCGCGCGCTCGGGTTTGAGATCGAACCCGCTTGGCTGACGCTGGCTCGGCACTGAGTAAAAGGGGCAGTTCAGGCTGCCCCGCTACCTTTTGGCTTACGTCGCTCCAACTTCTCCTGGTTAAACGCTGCCGACCCACCACGCGGGATGCTCAACGTCTCCCACGCTTCACCCTGAAAGTGCTTGGCGAGGAAAACGATCTGCCCCACGTGGTAGGCGTAGTGACTCAGCTGGCGGTTGATGGCGGCCAGCAGGGTATGCGCCTCACCACGAATCGTCACCGTGTCCGTCAGGCTGTCGGGGGTTTGGGCGTCAAGGGCGCGAAACAAGGTCTCCCAACCCCTTTCCCATACTGCCATCAGCTCGTCCCGGTCCTCATGGATAATAAATTCGGCGTCCCGGTCCCTGGTCTCGCTTTCACCGTCTCCTTTCAGGTTCCCCCAGCGCGAGATCATGTTGCCGCTCAGGTGTTTGACGATCACGGCTAAGCTGTTGTCCTCCGGGCCGAGCACGGTAAAAAAGTCCGCGTCGGCTTGCCCTAGGGCGGCGTCCGCCAACCCTTTAAGGCTTAAAAAGCGGCTCCGAACGTCCTCTAGGTAATGCTTGCCCAGCTCAATCATCCAACCCCGCATTCTCACGTACCGCCCGCGCGATGTTCGACACATCCTCATCTCCATAACCTCGCTTGATGAGGCCGGTCTCGAGCTGCTCGACAAGCGCCGCAACCGGCAAAGGCACGCCTAACGCTCTGGCCGCCTCGAGCGCAATCCCCAAGTCTTTTCGGTGCAGCCGCGTGCGAAACCCGAGCGGATACTCGCCCTGGATCATGTTACCGCTGCGGTTCTCCAAAACCCACGACCCCGCCGCGCCGCCCGCGATGGCCGTAACCACCGCGTCCATCTCGAGACCCGCCGCCAATCCGAGCGCCATCCCTTCGGCAACCGCCGCATAGGTTCCGGCGATGACGACCTGATTGATGGCTTTCGTAAGCTGCCCACTGCCGGACGGCCCCACGTAAGTCACTGTCTTAGCTAAGGGTGAAAGCACGTTCCGGACACGCTCCAACACCTCGGCCTGGCCACCGACCATCACCGCGAGCGTGCCGTTTTTAGCTCCCTCGCTGCCGCCCGAGACGGGCGCGTCGAGCATGTCGACACCTCTACTCGCCAACTTTTCCGCAAGCTCCTGTGTTGCACTCGGACTGACCGTGCTCATGTCGATAAGGACGGCGCCCGCAGATAGCCCGTGCATGGCCCCGTTCTCGCCCCCGATGACCGCCTCTAGGTCCGGGGTGTCGCTGACCATCGTAAAGACGACATCTTGACCCTCAGCAGCCCTCTGTGGACTCTCAGCCCGCGCTGCGCCCGCTATACCCTCTTCACGTTCGCGGGTGCGGTTGTGGACCGTTACCTCGAAGCCCGCGTCCACCAGCCGCTGCGCCATAGGCGCGCCCATCGTGCCCAAACCGATAAAAGCAAGTTTTGTTGGGTTCTCCATAGCCCGATTATGACGCAGTGAGACTTAGTGGGAGAAGGCGCTTCAACTCGGTAATGCGTCTCGAGGCGCGTATAGGGTCCACAGCTCCAAGCGTAGCGAGAGTGAATTTTGTGGCGGGTTTACCCGAGTTGGTTCGCGGCGGCGCCCAGAGCTGCCGCCAAACCCTCGGCGTCGCCGCCCCCCTGCGCCCGCGCCGCGCTCCCGCCGCCGCGCCCGTTAAGCCGCTCCAAGGCTGTCCGCAGCGCCCCCCGCATGTCGGCGGACCCGCCCTCGTGCCGAGCGAAGAGCAGCTGCGCCCGGTCTTCCTGTACAGCCCCTAAAAGTGCCGTCACACCCTCGTACGCGACGAGTTCTTGCGCCAGCGGGCCGAGCAGGTCGGCATCTTCTTCGGGGAGAATATGGATGATGGGGCCGTTTGGGGCTTCTTTATGCAACCGTTCGGCCAGCCTTTGCGCGAGCTTGTGACGGCTCAGCGTGAGGGCGCGTTTTGCCTCGGTTAGCTCGAGCCTCAAGGCCTCTACCCGCGCCGTCACCTCACCGGGCTGTGCGCTAAACCCAAGCGCCAACTCGGTGACGGTCTCGTGCTTCGCTCCGTAGTCGTCCAGGGCTTCCCACCCCGCCGTAAAAGAAATTCGCGCCAGCGCGCCCTTGACGCGCTCGATCCTGAGCAGCTTGATGGGCAGCGCTTCCGCCGTCGTTTTGAGGTGCGTCCCGCCACACGCGGAGGTGTCGTCACCCATCTGTACGAGCCGGATGCGCCCCGAGACCTTGGGCGGGCGGCGCAGCGGGTAGAGGCCGATGTCGGCTTCGTCAACCTCGAACGAGCGGACTTCGTGGTTAGCGTACGCGGCCTGGTTGACCCCTACTTCGGCGCGCCGCACGTCGTCCGCCTGCGGCTCACCCGCCAGGTCGAGCGTGCAGACGGCACCCAGCAGGCTGACCGAGCGCGTCTCGAAAGCCGGATTAAGCTGTACAAACGCCTGTGAGAGCAGGTGCTGCGCGGTGTGCCGCTGCATGTGCCGATAACGCCGGTTCCAGTCGAGCGTCCCGGTAACCGCTTCACCGACCCTTGGGGACGGTCCCTTCAGGCGGTGCCAGATGTCACCGTCCTCCAACCTCACCTCGGTCACCTCGGCCTGACCTGCGTCACCCTCTAAAACTCCGGTATCGTGCGGTTGCCCGCCCGAAGTCGGGTAGAAGTAGGTTTCACCCAGGCGGACCCAATCGTCCCGCTGCCCTACGACGTCACTCTGAAAGGTCCTCCGGTAGCTGTCTCTCTGATAAGGGCGCACCCCACTACTTTAACCGCGTCACCTCACCCAGGCCACCTTGGGGACCGACGCGACTCGCTAGCTGAGCGACCGTCAAACGGCTTACCTTCGCCTCTCGAGTGTGCCCGTACACTCGTTTGGGGGCACCGCTGCCTACCCGCCATAAGGACACCCTATGAGCCAGCCTCCTATCCCCTCATTTGACGAGCTGACCGACACCTTTTTAGAGCCGCTCATCACCGACCTGATAACGGCGCTCGGCGAGGACGTTTCCCGCGAGGGGCTTATACAGACCCCGGCCCGCGTCGACCGCTCGCTGCGCTTTTTAACGGGCGGCTACGGGCTGACCCTAGAGGGGGTCGTAAACGGCGCGCTCTTTCAGGCGGAGGGTGCGGAGATGATTGTAGTCAAAGATGTCGAGTTCTACTCACTGTGCGAACACCATCTGCTCCCTTTTTTCGGGCGGGCGCACATCGCCTACGTGCCGGAGGCGACCATCCTGGGCCTGAGCAAGTTTGCCCGGATCGTCGACCTCTTCGCGCGGCGCTTACAGGTGCAGGAGCGCCTCACTACCCAGATCGCCGACGCGGTCGTTCAAACGCTCGCGCCCAAAGGGGCCTTAGTTGTGACCGAAGCGAGTCACCTGTGCATGATGATGCGCGGGGTGCAGAAGCAGGGCTCCTCGACCCGCATCGTCACCACGAGAGGCGTGTTTAAGGACGACGCGCAGCTGCGGGGAGAGGTTCTAGCGGCGCTCAAACCTTAAGTCTTAAAGCGCCGCACCTTAAGTACCTCCCTGTTAAACTCTGAGCGATGGCGACACCTTTACGCTTTGTTCGTCTCTCTGCCGCACAAGACCACAGTCTGCGCGAGCTTGAGCTAAACCCACTCATTAACGCCAAAGTCCGGCTGCGAGCGAGCATCATCCGGTTGAATAACGCGGGTTGGAGTGCCGCGCGGTTGGCCGCTCACTTTGGGCGCAACCCGCAGAGCATCCATAACGACCTGGACCGCTTTGAGGACCACGGCGTTTTAGGGTTGGGTGACGGCAAGGCAACAGGAGCGAAGCCAAAAGTTACACCTGAGATAGAAGCGTTCATGCACGCCAAGCTCGCTGAGGATCGTGTCTGGAACAGCACCTTGCTCGGCGAGACCATAGAGAAAGAGTTCGGCGTAAGCTTGGGGCGCGAAGCCATCCGGGTGAAGCTACTAGAGCTAGGCTACTCGTGGAAACGCACCCGCTACGCACCGGGTAAGCAGGTGGACCCCGAAGTAGTGATTGAACACCAAGCCTCGCTTGCAACGCTCAAAAGGGGGCGTTGGACAAGAAGCTGACCCTGAAGTACCTCGACCAGAGCGGCTTCTCGCTGATGCTAAGCCTCTGTTACACCTGGTTTCGCCGGGGTTCTGGAAAGCAGTTCAAGGTGCCGACCCGTTGGGGCTCTAAAGGCCGCGTCAACTTGATTGGCACCCTCTCATTGTTTGGGGAGCGCGAGCAGTTGGAGGTCCGCGAACTCGATGGCTCTTGCAACCAAGCTCAGGTGGTCGCCTATCTTGAGACGCTAGCCAAAGAGTGCGACCCAGAACACCTCACGGTGGTCGTGCTCGATAACGCGCCTTTTCACAAGGGTGAAATGATCAAGGAGCACCGGGCTGCCTGGGAAGCTGAAGGACTGTTTCTGCGCTACTTGCCCGTGTACTCCCCGCAGCTCAACCTGATCGAAAGCGTCTGGCGCAAGCTCAAGGGATTCCTGATGCCGAGGCGTTGCTATGACAACGTCAACCAGTTACGCGAAGCCGTCAGTGCAGGTCTCCAAGCCTTGGACGCTATCACCATCTAAACCTTTGCCGGGAGATACTTAACCCGTAGGTGCATGCCTGATGGTCATGCGTGCACTGTCCTAAACTTCCGTCCCGTCTATTTAGCTGTGATCACACTCCA
>CADCWP010000163.1 GCA_902806425.1 uncultured Truepera sp. | reverse complement strand
TGCAGTCGAGGGGTGGGTCTAGGGTTGCAAAGCGCGGTGACTTCGGTTACACTCCGAGTACCTTAAATATTAAGGTACTAAACGAAGCCAGCCACATGGTGGTGCGCACACAGTAATGAGCCCATAGCAGTGAGGAGTTTCGCTTTGCCGGTACACGAAAAGTTGAACTACGTCGAGTATCCAGCTAGGGATTTGGCGGCCACCAAAGCGTTTTTTCAGGTTGCGTTCGGCTGGTCGTTTATCGATTACGATCCCGACTACACGGCTTTCTCGGATGAAGGTCTTGATGGCGGCTTCTACAAGTCGGAGATGGTTGCGGGTACGAATACCGGAAGCGCGCTCGTTATCTTCTATAGCGAGCGCCTCGAGGACACCTTAGCCAAAGTCATAACCGCCGGTGGTCAGGTCGTCAGGCCGATCTACGCCTTTCCCGGCGGGCGGCGGTTTCATTTTACCGAGCCGAGCGGTAACGAGTTCGCGGTTTGGGCGGAGCCGGACGCCTAAGTCGGGGTCCAAGTCGTTAGCAAGTATCGGAACCTCGAGGTCCATGCGTGGACAAACTAACTAAGGAGGAGAAAAATGACGGAGCCTGTTCAGAACGCACTCAACTGGTTTGATATTCCTGTTACTGACCTAGACCGCGTCACAGCGTTTTACAACGAGATTTTGGGCGAGACGCTCGAGCGCTACAGCGGCACCGGCATCGAGGGAGCGCTTTTTCCCGTGCCGGGCCTCGGCGGTACGCTCATTCAAGGTGAGGGTTTCACGCCTAGCTATCAGGGCTCCATAGTCTACCTCAATGGGGGGAACGACCTAAATACCGTCCTGAACCGGGTTGCAGGCGCAGGCGGCAGGGTGCTGCTAGAAAAGACCGAAATCGGGGGCAACAGAGGTTTTTTCGCCTATTTTGAGGATACCGAGGGCAACCGCGTCGGGCTGCACTCGGTAGGTTAGAGGGATTCCAAGAGAACGCTCGAGCGGCTCGGGGCGTATCCAGCGAAGCTACACCTTTGCTAGGGAAAGGACCCACCATGATCCTCCGTGACTACGACCAGCCGCAGCGTCTGGGCCTCAATATGGACGCACCCTGCGCCACCCTCGGCTGGCCCAACATGCTGGTACACGCGCACACGCAGAGGGCTGCCTACCCCGCGCACCTGGGCCCCCTCAGCCTTAAAACCGTACACGCCGGACGCGAACTCAACAAGGTCGGGCACGCGCGCTTTGCGGTCATAAAAGGGCGCTACCTGCTCCTCAACGACGGTCAGTCACACGCGCACGCGGTAGACGCGGGCACCGAGGTCTTCACCGTCATGTTCCGCAAAGGGCTCGCCGAGGAGGTCCTGACGAGCCTCGCCACGTCCCCTGAGAAGCTGCTCGGTGCGCCCGACCTCAGCGGTACCCCCACCGCGTTCTTTGAGCGTACCTACCCGGACGATCCCGTGCTGAGCGCGTTACTATCAGCGCTACGGGCCGAGGCGCAGCGCCGGAACCTCGGCCAGGATGAGCTGGAGGAGCGCTTCCATCCCCTCTTGGTGCGGCTTCTGGAACTTCACCACAACGCCTCTTGTGACCTGGACGCTCTCCCTGCGGTGCGCTTTGCAACCCGTGTTGAACTCTACCGGCGGCTCTGGCGCGCCCGCGACTTTATCGAGGCGAGCTACACGGGCCGGGTGACGCTCAAGGAGATCGCTGCGGCGGCGGAGCTTTCGCCGCACCACCTGTTGCGACTGTTTAAAAGATTCTTCGGCGAAACGCCGCACCAACTCGTTACGAAGCGGCGTTTGGAGCGCGCCAGGTACCTTCTGCGCACAGGCCGCAGCGTCACCGATACCTGCTTCGACGTGGGCTTCGAGAGCTTGGGCTCGTTCAGTGGGCTTTTTAAGGCGCAAGTCGGCGTCGCCCCCGTCCACTACCGCGCTGCGGGGACGACCCAAACGCGCAAGATTCGAGAAGCAATCCAAGCGTGAACTCGCTAGGCTACGTCTAGGAGGTAACACGTGAGCACGACAGGCAAAGGCATCACCAAGCTGTACTCGGCGGACATTTTTGTAAGCGACCTGGACCGGGCGATTGATTTCTACGTGAACAAGCTCGGCTTTGAGAAGCGCACCGACGCGCCCTTTGACGAAGAAGGGCACCGCTGGGTCGAGGTCGTACCGCAGGGATCGGACACCGCCCTCATTCTGACGCACGGTTATGGCGGCTGGACCCCGGAAAAGGTCGGCGGCGGCAGTGGCCTCATGTTTAGCGTCGACGACATGGCGAGCACCGTTGCGACGTTAAAGGCTCGAGGGGTGACGTTTTCGGGTGAGCCCGACTCCACTCCCTACGGCATCTTCGCGCACGCCGCCGACCCCGACGGCAACGCCTTCACGCTGCACCAGGAACTTCATGAGTAGAGCGGGGGACGAGAAGCGCCGTTCGGCTCCCATGAAATCGGCACGGAGAGGCATCATGAAGTATCTTCTCACCTCGGCTGGCATCAAGAACACGAGTATTCGCGACGCGCTGGTCGACCTCCTGGACAAACCGATTGCTGAGTCCAGCGCCCTCTGCATCCCCACTGCGATGTACGGGCACCCCCAAGTCGGTCCAGGAACGGGGGCATGGCAGTTCATCAGCGGACAAGAACCCGAAACGCCCATGTGCGAGTTGGGTTGGAAGTCGTTGGGCGTGCTGGAGCTCACTGCGCTGCCCAGCATCGACGACGAACGCTGGGTCCCCTTGGTCCGAGACACCGATGTCCTGCTGGTGGCGGGCGGCGATGCCCTATATCTGTGCCACTGGATGCAGCAGTCCGGGCTGGCAGATCTCTTGCCGTCGCTGCGCGAGACAGTCTGGGTGGGGTTGAGCGCCGGGAGCATGGTGATGACCCCCAGCATCGGAAAAGAGTTCGTCGGCTGGACGCCGCCCATTGGTAGCGACAGCACGCTGGGCATCGTCGACTTCTCGATCTTCCCGCACCTGGACCACTCGGACCTGCCGGAGAACACTATGGCCGACGCAGAAAGATGGGCCGCTGGCATTCCGGGTCCGGCGTACGCGATTGACGATCAGACCGCTATAAAAGTGGTTGACGGAACCGTCGAAGTTGTCTCCGAGGGGCACTGGAAGCTGTTTGCCCCTATTAGGAGTTGAGAAACGGAGAAATTGACCGGCTTTGCACTGCCCTTTCCGAAGGTGGTGCGGAACTGATGCCTCTAGCCGACTATGGCTTTAGCGCCAAATTTGCGTGGGTGAACGACCGCTTCGGCGTGTCCGCAGTCCAACCTAAGCGGAACCTAGTTGAAGTCGTCTTAATCACTGCGTAAGGAGGGATGTAAGGTGAACGAACTTGAGAAGACGGTCATGCAGGTCTTGGACGCCTACAAAGCTGCCGTGTTCGCACAAAGACGTCGGCGCCTTTGTAGCTCTGTACGACCAGGACGTGTGCGTCTTCGACATGTGGGGTGAATGGTCGTATAACGGCACCCAAGCATGGCGCGAGATGGTGGCGAATTGGTTTGGCTTGTTGGGCACCGAGCGGGTGAGCGTCAACGTGAATGATGTGCGGGTAGTTGGGGCACAGGATGTCGCGGTCGTTCATGCATTTATCACCTATAGAGGTTTGTCGGCTGAGGGCGAGGCGTTGCGCTTGGGCTCATGGTCCATCCCGTGGTCCTGGGAAGCGGGAAGTGCCTCTTCAAGGACGAAAGCGAACAGAAGGCGCTCGAGCTGACTGACTCGAAGGTGTTCGCACGGGCGTCGTCTACCTCGCCTACCGACCTGGGAACGAGCAGAAAGGATAAAGACGTTTTATGGAAACCATAATGAGCCAAAATGCTCCGCAGCGTTTATATCTGATGCAAGTTGGGCTTGTGCCGGAGTATCAGATTCCTATTGTGTGCTACTTGGTGCAAACGGGTGACGGCAAGAACATTCTGATTGACAGTGGTCTACCGGAGATTATACCTGAAGGAGAATCGGAGTTCGAGAATGGGCAGGACGTTATCGAGCAGTTGGCGGGCATTGGCTTAAAGCCGGACGATATTGATACCGTCATTTCGACGCATTACGATGGCGACCATGCCGGAAGACACGCGGCATTCACGAAGGCGCACTATGTTGTTCAGCGTGTGCATCATTTGGATGCGGCGAGCAACCCACGTTTTGCCTCCATTAGACCCCAATGGGATCAGCCAATGGCGCGCATTCAGCTGGCGGACGGGGACACGGAACTGTTGCCGGGGCTCGAGCTGATTGAGACGAGCGGGCATGTGCTGGGACATCAATCGGTGCTGGTGCGGCTGCCCAAAACGGGAGCAACTTTATTGACGATTGACGCTGTACCCTTCAGCGAGGGCTTTACCCGTGATGAGCAGGACGACAGTAGCAACCCGGACGCCGAAGCGATCCGCGCCAGTACGATTAAACTGCTTGATCTGGTCGAACGGGAGCCTATCGGGCTAGTGATTTTCGGTCATGA
>CADCWP010000162.1 GCA_902806425.1 uncultured Truepera sp. | reverse complement strand
ATACGCCCCCCGGCCCGAGCGTGTCGCCGACAGGCTGGTCGAGCCCGTAGCGCCGCGGAATCTCGACGTCATGGCGGTACGCCTCCAATCCCCCGACCTGAAAGGTCACGATGACGTAGTCCGCGCCGTCTAAAGCCTCCCGGCGGCTCGTCGTCTCGAGCACGCGCGCCTCCAAACGGTGGTGCGTCACAAGCTCGCGCGCGGCGTCGGCGGTGCGCGCCAAGGTCTCCAGGTTGACGTCCATGAGCGCAAGCTCGACGGATTGCAGCTCGCTAAAGCTGAGAATGTCGCCTATCAGCCTCAGCGGAAAGACAAAGCCTCCGGCACCGATGATTGCAACCTTCGCCATAGCCCTCCCTAAATCGTGACGACCCGGCAATCAGCTGCACAAAGCGCCCTGCTGCCGAGGGCGGGTGGTAAAAGTGCTCTCGCTGGGCCGTCTAAACTGTTAAGCTGGCGGCAGTTTAGCAAAACCGAACGGGTCGTCGCAATGCACAGGTCGCCGGAGATGATGCACAAAACGCCGAACACACCGGAGGTGACGCCCCCGAGAGTAGCTGTCGCAGCGACGTACGCGGCTGCCGCAGGCCAGCACTACCCGCGCCACCGGCACACCACCTGGGAACTGATCTACTACCGGAGCGGGCATATCGACTGCGTTTTGGAGGCTGAGGTTCTCCAAACCCGTCCGGGCATGGTGCTCGTGATCCCGCCGCGCACGTTTCACTCTGACCACGCCCATACGGCCTATAGCCAGATTTACGTCCGCCTCGAGCGTCACGCGCCCCTCGGCGTGTGGCCCCACGTCACCCACGACGACCACGCTCGCACGCTCGGCTATCTTTTCGGCGCGCTCGCGCGTGAGTGGGGCGCGCCGCCTGCTCCGGAGCGCACCGAACTGCTCGGCCTCCTCGTGCGCCACCTCGACATCGCCCTCCGCCGTAAAGCGCACGAGCCTCCGGGCCGCTCCGCCGAATGGACCGTGCGCGAAGCCGAGCGCCTTTTTGAAATGCGCCTTCGGGACGCGCCGACGGTTCAAGAGGTGGCCGCGGAACTCGAGATCGCCCCCTCCACCCTCCGCGAGCACTTCGCCCACCTGCGCGGCTGTTCGCCACTGAACCATCTTCAGCGGCTCCGGCTGGGGCGCGCGTTGGAACTCATCGGCAGCTCGAGCCTGAATTTAGAGGAGATCGCCGGACTGTGCGGCTACTACTCGGCGAGTCACCTGAGCCGGAACGTCAAAAAGGCGACCGGCCACCCCCCGGGGCACTTTCGCCCCGTACATCCAGGCGAGCCCAAACGCTGAAGCTACAGCTCTGAAGCTGAACCGAGGGTTCTAGAGAATAAGGAGAAAACCCAGGTGCTAAAGTGGTTTTCATGCAGCTTCCCAATACTCCCGTCTGGGACGATTACCCCTGGACGCCCCTGCCTTCGCTGACGGGAGACCACGAGGCGGATGTGTGCGTGGTCGGCCTCGGCGGGTCGGGGTTGACGGCGGTCTCCGAGCTGTTGGCGCACGGGGTAAGGGTGGTGGGGCTCGAGGCCGGTGGGGTCGCGGGCGGCGCGGCGGGGCGCAACGGCGGCTTTTTGCTGGCCGGGACGGCGATGTTTTACCACGACGCGGTGAGGACGCTCGGACACGAACGGGCGCGCGCGTTGTACCAACTTACACTTGACGAGATGGACCGCATCACCGCACAAGCCCCGGAGCACGTCCGGCGGGTCGGGTCTTTAAGAATTGCAGACTCGGCGGAAGAAGGGGACGACTGTCAGACGCAGCTAAAGGCAATGAAGCAGGACGGTTTCACGGTCAAACCCTACGACGGCCCCGAGGGTCGTGGACTCCTCTTCCCCAACGACGGGACGCTGCACCCGTTAGCCCGCTGCCGCGCCTTGGCCCTTAGAGCGCGTGAGGCGGGAGCGGCGCTGTTCGAGAACAGCCCGGCGCTGACGCTCTCCGGGGGTGAAGTGACGACACCGAGCGGGCGGGTACGCTGCGGAGCCGTCGTCGTCGCGGTGGACGGGCGGCTCGAGACCCTTTTACCCGAACTCTCGGGGCGCGTCCGCACGGCCCGCTTGCAGATGCTGGCGACTGCGCCGACCCGCGAGGTGTCGCTGCCGCGTCCTGTCTACGTCCGCTGGGGCTACGAGTATTACCAGCAGCTGCCGGATGGGCGGGTGACGCTGGGCGGCTTCCGGGACGCGGGGGGCGAAGCGGAATGGGAGCACAGCAGCGTGCCGTCCGAGCCCGTGCAGGGGCGGCTCGAAGCGTTTTTGCGCCGAGACCTGAAGATTTCGGCTCCGATCACGCACCGCTGGGCCGCGCCTGTCGGCTACACGGACACGGGCCTGCCGGTTTTAGCCGAAGTGCGCCCGCAGGTATGGGCGATAGGCGGCTACAGCGGCACCGGCAACGTCATAGGGGCGCTTTTGGGGCGCGCGGCGGCGCGGCTCGCGCTCGGTGTAGACGCACCCGAAGCAGAGCTTTTTGCCGAACATCAAGCTTGACGCACCGCCCAGACCGACGACGCCGCCGCGACGACGTGCATCAGCTCCAACACCACAATCGTCAGGGTAAGCGCGGCGGGGATTGTAAAAGGCGTGAAAAACATCAGCGCGAAGACAACCGCTGCCACGATGTAAAAGACTCGCTTGGGCCGCGGGACAAAGCGCGCCAGCAGGGCGAAGACAAGAGCGGCTACTAACACCGGGAAAAAGCTGAACAAGACTACGGCTACCACGCTGAAGGGCTCGCCCTGCACCAGCAGCGTGGGCGGAAAGGCACCCAGAATCCTGCCATCGAAATAGAGCAGGGTGTTGAGCAGCGTGGCCGCCGCCGCTGCGGTGAGCGCGCCCAAGAGCAGACGGCGGTAGGAGACGGGCCGGGTCGTGGTGGCTGTGGTGGTCAAGAGAGCCCCTTTCTACGCGCAGTCAGAGTAGCGAACTGCCGCGCACGGCGCAAGCTCGGGGACAGCTCAGGAATACTCGAGCACCACCTTTAGGACCTCCTCCGGATGCCCATCCACAAGCGCGTAGGCGTCGGCGGCGCGCGCGAAGGGGAAGCGATGGGTGACAAAAGCGCTTACATCTAACGCCCCGGTCACTAACAGCCTGACCGAAGTGCGCCGCAGCCTCGCCCGGTCCCAGGCGGGCGCGTCACGGTGCGGATTGCCCCACCCGCGCTGGCTCGACCTCATCGTTACCCGGTTGTGGTGCCACTCCTCGCCCAAACGCAGCGCCGCCCCGCCGCCCTGGTAGAACCCGGCGGCGACCACCAGCCCCGCGACCCGCACGCTCCGGATCGCCTCATGCAGCGCTGCGTAGACGCCGGAGAACTCGACCGCCACGTCTGCCCCACCCCACTCGCGTAAACGCAGCCCGACATCTTCGGCCGTCGGGTCGAGGGTGAGGGTCGCGCCCGTCTTTTCCGCTAAGCTGCGGCGCGCGGCAAGCGGGTCCACCGCGACGACCACCGCAGCCCCAGCCAAACGCGCGAGCTGCACCGCCAACAGCCCCAAGGCTCCCAAGCCAAAGATGACGACCACGTCACCGACCTTGACGCGGGCGTCGTGGACGGCTTGCAGGGCGATGCCGGTGCTCTGCAACAAGGCGGCGCGCTCCGGCTCCAAATCCACAAGCGGCTCCACCCCGATGGCGGCCATTTCCGCAGCGGCGAAGGTGTGCGTCTCACGGTGCGGCAGCGGCAGATGCACGGGGTCGCCGACCGCGAACCCGGTCACGTCCGATGCGACCTCGGTGACACGCCCGACCCATTCGTAGCCGAGCCGGGTGGGGTAGCTCTGCGCCGTCTCCGCTGGACGAAAAAGCCGAAGTTCCGGGTCGAAGGCGCGCTCGTGAAAGGGTGCGGTGCCCCGGTAGAGGCTCACTTCGGTGCCGTGGCTGAGGGCGCTGAGGACGGCCTCCGTGCGGACCTCGCCTGCTTTCAGGGGTGGCTCGTCGTAGGGGGATAGGGTAATTTCAAAGGGGCGGGTGACGAGAAGTTCTCTGGGCATGGTTCTCCTACAATTAGCGTCATTGTATTTCCAAATTGCACTAGAGCCGAGCTAGACAGTTGACGCCTTGCTACTAAAGCCTGAGACCAAGTTCGTAGCGTGTTTATTTCGATTTCACGGCTTTAGCTTGCAGATAGTTTACAAACGCTGAACACGACACGAGCATAAACTTTGCGTCCTCAAAGTCGAGGTTGTCCTCTTCAAGTAAGGCGTGGCGTATGCCGCCCGCGTCGCTCGTATAGCCGTACAATTTTTGAAAGGCTCCATTAAGAGCGGGATGCGTTTTAATAGCCCCATCAGCGTCTAACTGTTTGAGGGCTTTCCCAAGCGTAGCCGAAGAATCGCTGGTAAGCTTGGCGCACAAAGCCTCAACCGCACTGATGCTCTCTTTAATGGAGTTTCTATAATCGTGGTCGGTCTTATCTGATAAAAGTTCAAGAGCCCGTCTTAGGTGA
>CADCWP010000161.1 GCA_902806425.1 uncultured Truepera sp. | reverse complement strand
TGCCTTGGGTGCCAAGGATGCAGGTGGTCTAGCAGACGGAGGCGTTTATAAAGATGGGGCTCGAGCAGTTCGCCCGCCACGACGGCTTTCAGGCCGGGATATTCTTGCACGGCGAACTCGTCGGCATGATCGGGCTCCACTACATCCGCTGGGACACCGAGCGCACCGAACTCGGCTACTGGCTTTCAGAAGGCGCCCAGGGGCGAGGGGTTGCCACGCGGACCGTGCGGGCTTTATGCGACTACTGCTTCGACGAGCTGAAGCTGGGCCGCGTCGAGATTCGCTGCGCCGCCCGGAATACCCGCAGCCGGAGGGTGCCGGAGCGCTTGGGTTTTACCGAGGAGGGAACCTTACGGCGGGTGGAAAAGCTCGAGGGGGGCTGGGCGGACTGGGTGGTGTACGGGCTGCTGGCGGACGAGTGGGTGAGGCGCTAGATGTTTGAGGCCAACATTGAAGAAGGCTTAGTGCTCCGGCTGCTCGAGCCCCGTCACGCGGAGGCGCTCTTCGGGCTGATCGACCGGAACCGGGACAGCCTCGGCTATTGGTTTCCCTGGGTTGAGGGGACGAAGACAGTCGAGGACTCGAGAGCGTTTATCCGAGCGGGGCTCGAAAAACTCGCCAAAGGCAACGGTTTTCAGCTCGGGATTTGGTCGGGCGGTGAGCTTGTCGGTACCATCGGGCTTAACTACATCTTGCCGCAATTCCGCTGTACCGAACTCGGTTACTGACTCGGTGCCGAGTACAGAGGGCGCGGTGTCATGACGAAAGCCTGCCGCCACCTATGCGGCTATCTTTTTGGCGACCTTCACCTTAACCGCATTGAGATACGCTGTGCCGAAACGAACGCGAAAAGCCGCGCCATTCCCGAACGTTTAGGCTTTACCCAAGAGGGCAAGCTGCGGGAGATGGGCTACACCCAGGACGGTCTGGTGGATTATCTCGTTTATAGCCTGCTGGCCGCCGAGTGGCGGTCTTGGTGTTAGGCTGACGGTAGCTGGAGGCGCACTATGAACTGGTCTGAGCGGTTTGCGACGCGGACCCTTCGGATGAAACCGTCGGCTATCCGCGAGATTCTCAAACTTACCCAGGGCGGGCAAGTCATCTCGTTTGCGGGCGGCCTTCCCGCCCCCCACCTGTTTCCGGTCGAACAGCTAAGGCGCGCTGCCGAAACCGTCCTCACGCAGTCGGGTCGGGAGGCGCTTCAGTACAGCACCACGGAGGGGTACCGGCCCCTACGCGAGTGGGTAGCGGCGCGTTTGCAGGCGTCCGCAGAGGAGGTGCAGATCGTCTCGGGTTCGCAGCAGGCGTTAGACCTTGTTGCCAAACTCTTCCTAAATCCGGGCGATACTGTTGTGGTGGGCGCGCCGACCTATGTGGGCGCGTTGCGGGCGTTTGACGCCTACGAGGTCGAGTATGTGAGCGTGCCGACCGACGACGAGGGAATGCTGCCGGACGCGCTCGAGGCTGCCCTCAAAACCCAGCCCAAGCTGGTCTACGTCATCCCCAACTTCGACAACCCAACGGGCGTCACGGTGTCGCTGGAACGCAGGCGGGCTATGGTCGAGCTGGCGCGGCGCTACGGAGTACCGATTTTGGAGGACAACCCCTACGGTGAACTCCGCTTCGAGGGTGCCGAGCTGCCGAACCTCTACACGCTCGCGCCGGACGTGGTCCTCTACGCTGGAACGTTCTCTAAAATTATGGTGCCGGGATTTCGCCTCGCCTGGGTGCTGGCCGACCCGCAGGTCGTCACGCTCCTGACCCGCGCGAAGCAGGCCACCGACCTCCACACCGCGACCTACACGCAGATGATCGCCTTTGAGGCAGCAAAAGACAGGTTTATTGACGCGCACGTTCTTCAGGTGCGCGACTACTACCGGGAGCAGCGCGACCTGATGCTGAGAGCGTTGGCCGCCCACATGTCCCGTGAGGTGCGCTGGACGCGTCCGGCGGGCGGGATGTTCTTGTGGCTCACGCTGCCGGAGGATATGAACGCCTCCGACATCGCTTACGACGCGGTTCAGCAAAACGTAGCTTACGTGCCGGGGGAGACGTTTTTTACGGACGGGAGCAGCCTCAATACGCTCAGGCTCAGCTATTCGGTAGCCAGCGCAGAAGAGATTGACGAAGGGGTGCGGCGTCTCAGTGGTGTTTTCAAGGCGCAGCTCGAGAACGCGCGGGTTCACTGAGCCGGTCGCGTGGGCTTCACGGCAGGTAAGGAGTGGTGCAGATGACGGTTAAAGAAGTTTTCAACACGATGGACTACGGCCCCGCGCCCGAAAGCGCCGACGCAGCCCATGAATGGTTGGCGCGTCACAAGGGCCGCGCGGAGCTGTTTATCGGTGGGAAGTTCTTACGGGCCAAGTCCGGCGAGCGCTTCGACACGATCAATCCGGCGACCAAAGAAATCTTGGCGAGCGTCGCTCAGGCGGGCGAAAAGGACGTGGACGCCGCCATCGCCGCGGCGCGCAAGGCGTTTCCGGCGTGGTCGGCGCTCCCCGGTCATGCACGGGCGCGCTATCTCTACGCTCTGGCGCGGCAGGTGCAGAAGCACTCGAGGCTCTTCGCCGTCCTCGAGACGCTGGACAACGGCAAGCCCATCCGCGAGACCCGCGACCTGGACATTCCGCTGGCCGTCCGGCACTTCTACCACCACGCGGGCTGGGCGCAGCTCATGAGTACCGAACTGTCCGGCTATGAGAGCGTCGGGGTGTGCGGCCAGATCATTCCCTGGAACTTCCCGGTGCTGATGCTCGCCTGGAAACTTGCCCCGGCTCTGGCGATGGGCAATACGGTGGTCTTGAAACCCGCCGAGTTCACGCCGCTGACCGCCCTGCTGTTCGCTGAGATCACGCAAGAGGTCGGCCTGCCGCCGGGTGTGCTCAACATCATCACGGGTGACGGGCGCACGGGGGAACTGCTGGTCGCGCACGACGGCGTGGACAAGCTGGCCTTTACCGGCTCGACCGAGGTCGGCAAGATTATCCGGGAGCGGAGCGCGGGGAGCGGGAAGAAGCTGTCCCTCGAGCTGGGTGGCAAGTCGCCCTTTATCGTCTTTGACGACGCCGACCTCGACAGCGTGGTCGAGGGTGTGGTGGACGCGATTTGGTTTAACCAAGGGCAGGTCTGCTGTGCGGGCTCACGCCTCTTGGTACAGGAGGGCGTCGCCGACAAGCTTGTAGGCAAACTTCGCGCCCGCATGGAACGCTTACGCGTCGGCGACCCGCTCGACAAATCGGTCGATATGGGCGCGATTGTGGCCGAGGTGCAGCTTGCGAAGATCGCCCATCTGGTCGAACAGGGCCGAGCCGAGGGCGCGACCTGCTACCAGCCTTCGTGGAGCGTGCCGCAAAACGGCTTTTTCTACCCGCCGACCCTTTTCATGGACGCCGAACCTGCTTCAACCATCGCGCAAGTCGAAATCTTCGGTCCCGTCATGGTCGGCTCTACTTTCCGCACCCCCGCCGAAGCGGTCGAACTCGCCAACAACACCCCCTATGGCCTCGCCTCCTCAGTGTGGACGGAGAACGTCAACCTGGCGCTCGACATCGCGCCCAAGATCAAAGCCGGGGTGGTCTGGGTAAACTGCACAAACCAGTTCGACGCCGCGGCGGGCTTCGGCGGCTACCGTGAATCGGGCTTCGGGCGTGAGGGGGGCCGGGAAGGACTCTACGAGTACGTCAAACCGGCGTGGGAGAAAGGGCTGCCCCTTTACAGCGAGGGTGAGCTAGGTGTTCCGACACTCTCTGGTGACATAGAAACGGGAAGTGACAACCCGACCCTCCCCGCTATCGACCGCACCCCCAAGCTCTACATCGGCGGCAAACAGGCCCGCCCCGACTCGGGCTACAGCGTCCGCGTGCTTGACGCCAGGGGCAAACTCATAGGCGAGGTCGGCGAGGGCAACCGCAAGGATGTTCGGAACGCCGTGGAAGCGGCGCTCAAGGCGTCCGGTTGGACAAAAGCGACCGCCCACACCCGAGCCCAGGTGCTCTATTACCTGGCTGAAAACCTCTCGGCAAGGGCACCCGAGTTTGAAGCGCGGCTCGTCCAGCTCACCGGCGTCAACCGCCGCAAAGCCGAAGCCGAGGTGCTGGCCTCCGTCGAGCGGCTTTTCTACTACGCCGCCTACGCTGACAAGTACGACGGACAGGTCCACGGCGTCCCGGCCCGCAACGTCACCCTGGCGATGAACGAACCCCTCGGCGTCATGGGCGTCGTCTGCCCGGACGAGGCACCGCTGCTGAGCTTTGTGTCGCTCGTCGCGCCCGCCGTCGCTATGGGCAACCGCGTGGTGGCACTGCCGAGTGAGCGCTATCCGCTTCTATCTACCGACCTCTATCAGGCTCTGGACACCTCCGACGTGCCCGGTGGTGTCGTCAACATCGTCACGGGGCCGCGCGAAAGCCTCGCCAAGACGCTAGCGCAGCACGACGAGGTGGACGGGATGTGGTATGTCGGCTCCGCGGAAGGCGGCGCTATGGTC
>CADCWP010000160.1 GCA_902806425.1 uncultured Truepera sp. | reverse complement strand
GTCGGCCTCGACAAGCTCAGCGCCGGAACGCAGCAGACCGCTAGGGGAACGCCTGACCTCTTTAACGACGATCGAAGCTTACGGGGTCCTAAGCCGCGAAATTGGACACAAGGTCGCTGGTGAACAACCAACCTGGGAGCCACTATGGCTAGAGGGCGGCTCGTGCATCAGATTTCAGCCCGAGGGCGCACGTTACGTCTGGGCCAAACCGAGCAGCCGCTTGAGCAGTTCTAGCAGCTGAGCTTGCTCTTGCTCGGACAGTTCTGCAACAACGTTGCGCTCAGCTTGTCGGACCTCGGGCAATGTGCGCGAAAGCAACTCGCCCCCAGCGTCGGTCAAGACGACGCGGTGCTTGCGGCGGTCGCCGGGGTCTGGATCACGCTGGAGTAAGCCGCGCGCTTCGAGCATATCTACGGTTCTCATGACGCTCGTGCGGTCGAGCCCGACCCGCTGACTGAGCACGATCTGTGCTTGCGGTCCCTCGGCCTGTAGCAGCACGAGCAGGCCGTACTGTCTGATGGTGAATCCGTGGGGCGCAATGACGCCTTCTATCTGACGATTGATCCGCTCCCCGACCTTGTTGACGACGAATCCCAGGTTATTCAAGAAACTGGCCGGGAAAGCGTCGGGCTCGGGGTGTGGCACTGTTGCGGGCGTGTCGGTCATCCTTATAGTCTATCATCATTTTATTCTATCACACTAGAGATCATCTTTTACGTGATAGTCTCGCGCATGGGAAGGTGAGTAACCCTACCCAGAAAGGATCTCAAATGACCCAAACCGTTCTTTTAGCCGGAGCAACCGGTATGCTCGGCAACCGCATCGCCTACAACCTGATGGAGCAGCCCGACGCCCGCGTCCGCTTGCTCGTCCGCAATGCCGCAGATGCAGGAAAGCGTGCTCAGCTCGAGCCGCTCCTTAGTCGAGGAGCCGAGATCGTCGAGGGCGACCTCTCGGATCGGGACTTACTCGACCGCGCGACGCAAGGTGTCGACGTTATCGTGTCCGCCGTCCAAGGCGGCCCGGACGTCATCATCGACGGCCAAGTTGCACTCGCCGAGGCGGGCAAGCAGAGCGACGTGCGCCGCATTCTGCCGTCCGACTACGCGCTCGATCTATTCAACGCGACACCTGGCGAACACATGATGTTCGACCTGCGCCGGGACGCCGACGAGCGGATTGCCGCACTCGGCCTCGAGCAGGTGAACGTGCTCCAGGGCGCGTTCATGGACCTGTTTCTCCCCGGTAGGGGAGCTATCGACTTGGACGCGGGCACGGTCACCTTCTGGGGTGACGGCACCCAGCCGATTGAAGCGACCACCGTCGAAGACACCGCCCGGATGACGGCGCGGGTCGCGCTCGACCAAAATGTCGGCAGCGGTAAGTTCGCCTTTGCGGGCGACCGCATTTCGTTCCAGGGTGCCGCCGAAATCATCGAGGCGCACACCGGTCGCACCCTCGAGCGCCGTTCGCTCGGTTCCGAAGCCGATTTGCGCGCGGCGCTGGTCGCGGCGCACAAGGACATGTCGAATCCGTACGGGGCGGTGATGCTCGCCTACTTGTTGTATATGCTCAACGGTCAGACCGCCCTCAGTGAACTCCAGAATGATCGCTATCCGGACCTGAAGCTCGAGGGCTTCGTGCAGTTCGCCACACGCAACCTCCCAACTTACGCCTAAACCCGTCGCGCCCGGCTCCCCAGGTGCAGGTCGCACCGCAAAGGACCTCATCGGAGCTATGGCTGACATCCAACCTCGACCTGCGAACAATCGGCCCAGTATTTCTAGACTCAGCGGGCTCGTGCCGCCTTAAGGAGCTTCAATGAAAGCAACTTACCTTTTTGCCCTGTTCATCCTTACCCTGACGTTTAGCACCCTGACCGCTTCGGCTCAAGGGACCGACGCGATGTCTGAGGGTATGCTCGCACCACCGCCAGAAAACGCTGGCGGCCCCCCCATCGACCCCGCCAAAGGCTACTTGGTCGAGGAGGTGAGCGGCGGCCTCTACTGGGTCACCGACGGTCTGTTTGGCATGATGTTTTTAGTTACCGGCCAGGGTGTCATCGTTGTGGACGCCCCACCCACGATTGGCGAAAACATCCTCAAGGCTATCGCTGAGGTGACCCAAGAGCCGATCACGCACGTCATCTATAGCCACAGCCATGCCGATCACATCGGGGCGGCAGGCTTGTACCCCGAAGACGCGGTGTACATCGCGCAGAAAGAGACGAAAACGCAGCTCGAGGAGGCGTTAGACCCCGGCAGAAGTGTGCCTTACGGCGCGTTCGCGGGGGGCGGAGCCGTCCCGCTGCCCACGGTTACTTTTGAAGACGATTACGCCCTGCGGGTAGGCAGTCAGCTTCTCGAGCTTTCCTACAAAGGGGTCAACCACGAACCCGGCAACATCTTCATCTACGCCCCGGCCCAAAAAACACTTATGCTGGTCGACATCATCTTTCCGGGGTGGACGCCGTACGCGGAGCTAGCGGTTTCCGAAAACGTGATCGGCTACTTCCAGGCACATGAGCAAGCTCTCACCTACGACTTCGACGTGTTCATCGGCGGGCATCTAAACCGTACGGGGACGCGGGCGGACGTCGAGACGCAGCGCGACTACATGCAAGATATTCAGAGCAACGTGCTAGCGGCCCTCCAGAGTGTCGACTACGCAGCCATCGCGCAGGAGGTCGGGTTCGAGCATCCCTGGGAAGTCTTCCGCGTCTATCTAGACGAAGTGGCACAGACCTGTGCGGAAGCTACGATTCCCGACTGGATTGACACTCTTGGCGACGTTGAAGTGTGGACGCACAGCCACTGCTGGACTGTGTCGGAGAGTATTCGCATCGACTAGAGAGATCGTGACTCTGAAGCGTGGCAAGTAGCGCCTAGCAACCGAAACCTCCTTCCTGACCTTGACTTAAGGGAGCAGGACACTCTGCTCCCTTAAGGGGATCGACACCCGGTTAGCTCCAGCGCTATGGCGTTGACGACGTGTCCAACCCTAGTTCACCTACACAAGCCGAGTAACAGCCCTTAACCTGTCCGGCCAATCCCAAGTACGAGAGGAACCGCATATGACCCAACCAGTGATCGTGCTCGCAGGAACAGCAGGCGACCTCGGCACCCGTATCGCCAAAGCGCTGTTGATGCGTGGCGCGACAGTCCGCGCTCTAGTCCGAGCCGACGCGTCCGCGGAGGACAACGAGCGACTCACCGCTCTCGGCGTGACGCTCGCCCCAGCCGACGTGGGCGACGTAAATTCCGTAGCGGCGGCCATCGAGGGCGCGACGTGCGTCGTTTCGGCGCTCAACGGCCTGCGTGGCGTGATCCTTGGGCGGCAGGGCGTGCTGCTTGATGGTGCCGTCAAGGCGGGCGTGCCCCGCTTCATCTCGTCGGACTACTCGCTCGACTTCACCAAGACCAAGCCGGGTGGCAACCGCAACTTAGACCTCAGGCGGGAATTCATGGCGCGTGCCGACGGCGCACCGATCCGTGTGACCTCGGTCCTTAACGGCGCGTTCATGGACATGCTCGGAGCCGAAATGCCCATCATCCAGCCGCGCCTACGCCGGGTGCTCTATTGGAAAGACGCTGAGCAGCCTCTTGACTTTACTACTAAAGACGACGTGGCCGCCTACACCGCCGCGGCTGCGTTAGACGACACGACCCCCCGTATCCTCCGCATCTCTAGCGCGACTCTGAGCGCGAAGGGCCTCGCCGCGGCGATGAGCGACGTGACCGGCGAACGCTACCGTACCTTGCGCGCAGGCAGCGTGGGCTCGCTCGGCGTTTTAATCCGCGTTGCAAAACGCGTCGCACCGGGATCCCGCGAGGCGTTTCCGGCGTGGCAGGGAATGCAGTATATGCGCGACATGTTCAGCGGGCACGGCCAGCTGACGCCGCTCGACACCGACCGCTATCCCGAACTTCGCTGGACCCCCGCTCGGGAGCAACTCGCCACACGTTTTCTAGGCCAAGGTAAGGGGTAGCCGATGGTCCCCTCCATAAATCCAAAATAGATCCTCCGAGGAGAACACTATGAAACTCAACCATATCAACCTCACCGTAACGGATGTACCCGCCACAGTGGCCCTGTTTGAAAAGTACTTCGGGCTCCACCGCACGGCCATGGACAACGCCAACATGGCGTTCATGCGCGACGACAACGACGCCTTCATCTCGATGTTCAAGGGTAGTGACGTTTCCTACCCCGGAATGTTCCACATTGGGTTCACGCAAGAAACCGAGGAGCAGGTCAACACGATCTATCGACAACTCGTGGTCGATGGGTTTGCACCAACCGCACCGAGAGAAGATCATGGCCGCTGGACCTTTTACCTTCAATCGCCGGGCGGCGTGGTGATCGAGGTGCAGAAATTTCACCGATCCTGGTACTAGGCGAGGCAGGCCGAGCCCGTCTGTATCCCCATGCGATTCGTCGTAGCGCTGCGAGGACTAAGCGCGCCTCCTGAGGTCTTAATTCGTTACCACCCGCCGCGCAAGAAACGCCGCTGTAAACCGCGTTGAAGCAGAACAAGCCAGACACCACTCAGATTCCCCCCGAGTTTAAGACCGCCCTGACCGCCTACAGGTCAAGC
>CADCWP010000159.1 GCA_902806425.1 uncultured Truepera sp. | reverse complement strand
AGACCCTCGCCATGTGGCAACTGATCGCCCCGCGTCTTGCGGAAGACTTCACGGTGATCTCCACGGATCTGCGCGGGTACGGCGACTCATCCAAGCCCCAGTCCGACCCCGACCACGAGCACTTCGTCCTGTGCGGGATCTAGCTGTGGATACACGACCTTTACATTAAGGAGGCTGCAATGGCACTACACGTACTCGAGCCCGAGCGGCGCACGCTGCACGGCCACTTCTCTAGAGACCTGCCCGCCGCCCTGAGCGTCGAGCCGGGTGACACGGTACGATTTCGCACCCTCGACGCCGGTTGGGGGCTTGAGCCGTTCAGCGACGCACACGCGTCACGTCAGCTCTTTGAGCCGTACACACCAGGTCTGGATGACGGCCACGCCCTGTCAGGTCCTGTCGAAATCCGTGGTGCCGAACCCGGCATGGCTCTCGAGGTCCACGTCGGGACTCTTGTGCCGGGTCCTTGGGGTTGGAACTCAGCAGGGGGAGAATGGCCGGAGGAGCTCAACACTTACCTAGGGGTCGTCGAAGGTGGCCGGAACCGTCTGACCTGGACGCTCGACACCGAAGCGATGATGGGCCGCAGCAGCACCGGCCACAGCGTCGCCCTGTCCCCGTTCCTGGGCGTGATGGGTATGCCGCCCGCCGAGCCCGGCGTCCACCCCACCGCCCCGCCGCGTGCCTGGGGTGGCAACATCGACTGCAAGGAACTGACCTCGGGAAGCACACTCTACCTCCCGATTCCAGTTCCCGGTGCCCTCTTCTCCGCGGGCGACGGGCACGCCGCGCAGGGGGACGGCGAGGTGGGGGGAAGCGCTATCGAATGCCCGATGGTGCGGGCAGACCTGACTTTCGGTCTGCGTGACGACCCGAGGCTCACCACGCCGCGAGCCAAAACGCCAACCGCGTGGCTCACCTTCGGCTTTCATGAGGACCTGAACGAGGCGATGCGACTTGCGCTCGCGGACATGCTCGTGCTGATGGGCAAACTCCTGGACGTAAACCGGAAAGAAGCCCTTGCGCTCGCCAGCGTAGTGGTCGATTTGCGTATTACTCAGGTGGTAAACGGTGTGTGTGGTGTGCACGCCGTGCTGCCTCACGGTGCTGTGCGCTAGCGAAAGCTTCAAGGTTACAGCACGATAGTTGCCCTTATCGCTCGTTTTGCGGTGGCCCAGCCGCGCGTAGTGAGGAGATTCAAGAGCGCAGGTAGGACGCCCCGTTCACGTCGATGATGGTTCCGGTCGAGAACTCGGCACCTGGCGAGGCGAGAAACAGCACCGCGTGGGCCACATCCTCCGGTCGTGCAACCCGTCCTAAGGGACTCTGCTGCCGAATCGCCTCGCCCTCCGGTCCCGCAAGCCGCGCTGCCGCCATGTCAGTCTCGACAAACCCTGGCGCAACTACTCCGACAAAGATGTTGTATGGTGCCAGCTTCTGTGCCAGCGACTGACTCATCGCATTCAGTCCCGCCTTGCTTGCGCCGTAAGCGGGTTGTTCCGGCTCCCCCCGGAACGCACCCCGTGACGAGACGTTGACGATGCGCCCGCCACCGTGTTCCATCATGTAGCGCGCCGCGCAGTAGCAGATGTTGGCGGGAGCTAGCAGATTAACTGCAAGGATGCGCTGCCACGCTGCTTGCCAGTCCTCGTAAGCAACGGCCTCAAGTGGGTGATGTCCTCCCACCCCGGCGTTGTTTACGACGATGTCAAGGCCACCTAAATCGTGGTGAGCACGCTCCACGACTTGAGCGGCGACCTCTGGGTCGGCAACGTCACCAGGGATGGCAACGTGCGGCCCGTCAACGAGTGTAGCGAGCGTTTTTTGAGCGGCTTCGTGGTTTGAACGGTAGCTAAGGGCAACGTGGGCACCTCGAGAGGCAAAGGCCTGAGCTACCGCCCGCCCGATGCCTCTTGCGCCGCCCGTTACCAATATGCGTTTGCCGGAAAAGTCCATACGCCACCTTAGCCGAGGCAGTATCAAAAAACGAGTATCTTTTCGGCCCTTGAGAACCGCGTCCTGCACGCACCCTCATCAGGCTTTAGTGGGGTGTCAAATAACAGTCGTTTGATGACACATCTCGTTTCCGAAATGATCTCTACGCCCCTTACCATGATCACCGTTCGTTACAAGACGCTTAGCGCAGGCGTTTCAAATGCTGCGCTAAAGCCGTTGTCAATTGCACCGGTTTGAGGGCTCGAGCATAGTGCGCAGGGAGGCTAGGAGGCTGCATTCAAGCGTCCCTGCATAAACCACGCTAATAGGTCAGGGCTCGAGCCTGCTGGAAAGAATCAGCCGTTTATACCTGTGCTAATTCCTAAAGAACTCGACAAGCACAGGTGCTAGCGCCTCCGCCTCGACCTCGTGCGTCTGGCCCTCCAAAACGTGGTGCTGCGCGTTGGGAATGGCCTCTGCAAGGGCGGTGGCAGTGATGGGCATAAAGGGGAAACTTGCGCTGCCACTCATCAGCAGCGTCGGGACGGCAACGCGAGCGGCGCGCACCGTGGGTACCGACGCCTCTTCCCTGAGGATAGCGATATGGTCGTAAGCGAGCGTCGGGGCGACGGCCTCGAAGGTCGCCCACATCGGCGTGCCGCGCATTCCCTCGACCTGGTCCTCGCGTGCACCTGTAAGCATCATGAAGAGCGCGACGGCGTCCCCATCGCGGCCCGCCTCGAGCGCCTGCCTAAGGTTCGCGGTGTAGTCCTTCCAGGCTTGGCGGGCCGCCACGTCGTCACTCAGGGGCGGCTCGTACATCGCCAGTTTCGTGGCCTTGTCCGGAAACGTAAGTGCCGCCTCCATCGCCAGCACCGCACCAGAGGATAAACCGCAGAGAACCGCTGAGCCCCCGGCTTCGCTAATGAGTGCTTCGATGTCCTCGACCTCTCGAGCCACAGCGTAAGGTTCCGTATCGCCGCTCTCACCCCGCCCCCGACGGTCGTAGCGATAGACGGTGAAGTCATCTGAGAGCAGCCGAGCGAGTTTGGCTCCCTCCTGGTCGAAAGCGCGGTAGATAAGGGATCCATCCACAAGAATGAGTGCCGGACCCTGACCTGAGCACTCGAAGGCGATGGCGGTGCCGTCTTTTGAAATGACTGTCTGCATGGCATCCTCCTTTTCTTTGCTTTCTGTGAGGGCAGGTGTAGAAGCTGAAAAAAGACCGATAAGGACTAGCGCGATAAATGCGTTCGCTCGGTTCACTATGCCCCCTAAAAAACTCGAGTATGCCTAGGACAACTTTTCTTACAGGTGTTCTCCTTCATCGTTCGGGCAAGGTGTTGACTAGGCTGACGTGCAACACGTGCGGACGTACTGCGGCCATCTGGTCGGGTTACGTCGCCGTCGAACTGCTGAACGCCTTCAAAAGCGGCTTTGCTTATGTCTCCTGACGGCGGACGTCGTACCGCACCAAAACGTTCCCTGAATCGTTCCAAGTGCGCGTGTCTCCGAGCTGAAGGGAAACTGACGGCTGACCGTCAAAAATGGGCGTACCGGCACCCAAAACAACTGGACCGATCATTAGATGGAGTTGATCCACCAAACCATGCATCAGCAGGTCGTTCCAAAGAGTGTGACTGCCGAACATTACGATGTCTCTGCCGCGCTCAAGCTTGAGCGCGGCAATTTCCTCATGGGCGTTTCTGCGGCGGACAATTCGGGTGGTATCGCGCCATGCTTCTGCCACGTCCTCCGGCGTCATCTGATCTGAAACGACGACTTTGACGAGGTTGTTGTAAAGCTTCGAGAACTCCCGATTGGTCGGCGAGGCATCAGGATTGCCCGCCACACCTGGCCAGAAGCTACCGAACATGCGGTACGAGGTGCCTCCAAGCAGCACGGTATCAGCCGCTTTTAAACGCTCAAGGTTGTAGGCGTCGAAGCTTTTATCCATCGGCAGGACCATGACGTTGTTGCTTAGCCCCGTATAGTAGCCGTCCAGGGACATGATGTTACAAACGATCAAGTTTCGCATATTCTTCTCCTCTAGGTTCGGGTCTTATTGGTGCGCTATGGGTCGTTGCGTATAGGTCAGCTGCTAGCTGAGAGCAGGGCGCGTAACCGCGCGTCGCGCAGGTAAAGGCCACCCCAGAGGAGCGCCCCGAGGACGAGCGGGAAGAGTAGGGAAAAGGGCTCGAGCCGCACCCCTACGTGCGTCGCTATCGCCCCGCCGAGGTAGCCTGTCAGCAGAACCGCGCCGAGGGCGGCGGTGCGCGGCACCAAGTAGACAAAAAGGCAAGCGAGCAGCAGCACGCCGAGGCTGGAGAGGACGCTCTCTCCGAGGCCAAGGGCGGCGCTGGCTTCGACCACGGGCGCAGGCGCGGCAAGCTTCATCGCGC
Source organism: uncultured Truepera sp. (assembly GCA_902806425.1). GTDB lineage: Bacteria > Deinococcota > Deinococci > Deinococcales > Trueperaceae > Truepera. The sequence continues at coordinate 286 of CADCWP010000159.1, read as the reverse complement.
CGTCGATGAGGAGAAAGAGCACCGCCGGAGCGCTCACGAGATGGCCTGCCCAGGACGCGGCTTTGTGGGTGGGGACGGTGCGAACGGCTGCTTGCATAGGCTCCTCCAGAGTCCTTCTGATATGCACCTTTTTGAGGTGAGATCAGTTTACCCTATCTACTCCTAAATTGCAACCTTCAACTATGTATTTCGTACTAAAGTCTGCTAAGCTGGTGTTATGGACAAGAAACGGAACTATGACGAGGGCTGCGCGGCGGCCCACGGCCTCGACCTCATCGGCGAGCAG
>CADCWP010000158.1 GCA_902806425.1 uncultured Truepera sp. | reverse complement strand
TTGCTGAGCCTGCTCGAAGCTGAGGGCAGACGCGGCCTCGTCTAGGCAGAGGATCCCCTAAGACATGTGTCCCAATGTTTGACAGAGCGTTTGACGCTACCGAGCTGCCTGTGACCTTCGCAAGCGCGGTATTAAGACCTCTATTGGCAAGCGTCGGCAACGAAGGTTCAAGGCGGCAGCGACGGAGTCCCAGCTTCTCCTGCATCAGCATCTGGGCATGTTTGTTAGGGCGGTAGTCGAGTTGCTGGATGACGTCCAGAACCCTATCCCTTGTTTCTTGTGACACCGACCGCGGCCCGATGTTGACGACGTACGAAACGATGGAGCGCGAAACCTGCGCCAGCCGCGCCATGTCCGCCTGCGTGACCTGTCTTTTCTGACTACGTGCTGATGATGAACTCATTAAAAGACAGCCTAAAAGGTTTCCTTCTTGTTTCTACAGGCTCGAGTCGGTGCGCTCCAGCGGTGGGGCCTGCTTAGAAATCTCAAAGCAGACTACTAGGCGGTCAAGGCGTATGGAAAACTATGGCACTAGATAACCCCGTGATGCTCGTAAAAACCCCGTACTTTCGGGTCTTTAAGCAACCCGCCGTGAACTTGCAAAAGGTCTACGTCCGTATTTTTATTGCCTTCGATGACGAAGAATCCGTCGTCCGTCACCGCGACGTCCCAGCCGACGTAGGTAAGAAAAGGAACTTTGCGAACAGTTTCTAGAAGCGCGTCACATATATCCCGCCAGTGTGGAATACGAACCCCTTCGATGGCCTCGCCGGTGTCGGGATGGTGACCCTGCCACTCGAGCTTTCCCTGGGTTCTCTTGGCGTGCTTGACACCGGGGCCGAGAGCACCCGTCCGGAGGTCTACGGCCGCGCAGAGCCCACCGCGCGACCAGTTATCGGTTGGCTGCGTTTCAAAGGTACCGAAACGGTGCACCGCGCGGGCGATAAACGGCTCGCTCGTACCGGGTTCCATAAAGGTAATGACGCGCACGGTGTTGGTGGTGACGGGGCAGATCGTCTTCGCGTAGGCGGCTTGCCGGACGGTCTCGGTTACGAGGTAGTTGTCGAGTTTTCCGGTGAGGCTCAGCACCTCATCAGGGGTGACGGCGCGCCCATTAAGCGTCGGGGGTTCCCGGTCGAGCCGGTAGATTCCCCTGCCGCGCGATCCGTCTGAGGGTTTGAGGATAACGCTGCCGAACGCCTCGGCGAGGCCGAGAACGTCTTGGGGACCGCCTTGGCCGGGTACGAACAGGCTCCCCCGCTCGATAAACGCCAGAATGCGGGGAATGGAGAGCGTGGAGGCTAAAAGCTCGGTAAACAGCAGTTTGTCGTCGAGAACGTTGCGGGCAAACGGGCCGTTGATAAAAAAGGTCGAGGTCGCCGTGTCCGACGAGAAGCTTTTGAGCCGCGCCTTGTCCGGCAAGTACTCAGCCGCGTGCGCCGGGGAAAGGTCGTAGAGCGCGTACGCTTCCGGGCTGTAACCGGCGCGCCACATCTCCACGCGCTTTTTAAGCGGCGTCGAGAGCGGCGTTTCGCGCTGCCACTCCAAGTGTTTTTTGAGAAGCCACAGAGGCCGCGTCATGCTTAAACGATTAGAGGTACGGTTCAACAGTGTGCTCCCTCAGGGGTGTGTACGTGCAGCTTATACCGTGTTTGGCTGAGAAGAGCGTACTTGGGCGCGGTAATCTGGCGCAAATACTCCGCTAAACGCATACTTTGGTGAAGTAAAGACCCACTAGCGTCACTGGATGGGCTAGCTGTACAGGCATTATCCTAGACGATTTTGTGGCTCTTGTAGAACGCTTTCACCCGGTCATCAGCTAGAAGCGGCCCGTGTACCTGTAACGCGTTGAACTCGGTGTTTACGTTTCCCTCGAGCACCCAGAACCCTTCTTCAGTGACCATCACGTCCCAACCCACGTACAAAAACTCGGGCAAGTCCTTAAGGGTGCGTAACAGCTCAGCCTGGACCTGCGACCACCGAGGTACGACGGTTCCTTCGATGGGTGCGTCCGTATCCGGGTGACGCGAAACCCAATCAAGCACGCCGTTCGTGCGCCTCGGGTGCTTTACAGCCCTACTCAACACGCCCGTCTTAAGGTCCACCTGCGCGCACAGGCTGCCCTGCGACCAGTTATCTGTAGGGGCAGTTTGGAGAGTGCCAAAGCGGTGCACCGCGCGCGCTATAAAGGGTCCCCCCTCGTCACGCAGGGTTAGGACTCGAATGGTGTTGCCACTAAACGGCGCAATCCGCACGGCGTACGACGCCTGTTGAACAAAAGGGGTCAAGAGAAACGGAACTGAGGAAACCGGCAAGGGATCGCCCTGCTTGAGCCGCACCACGCCCGCGCCCCGAGAACCGTGCAGGGGTTTGGCGATAAGGTCGCCCCGCGCCCACCAAGGCTCGAGGGGGCCGCTCAGCTCGAGCGCGCCGTTTTTGAGGATGCCTAGAACCGGCGGGACGGGAAAGCGGTCGCTGAGTTCAAGGCTGAACCGGTACTTGTCGTTAAGTATGTCCCGGGTAGCCGGACGGTTGATAAAAAAGGCGTCGAGACGGGCGACTTCACCCAAGTAGTCGCCGCCTTGCGGGTGGAGAGCGTAGCTGTAGTAGCTTACGCCGCGCCGCCACATGTCTATCCGGCGTGACCAGGAGGCAGCGAGGGGCGCGTCGCGCTGCAACCGCCAATGCTTTTTAAGGTGTCTTAAGGGGCGCTTTAGGTCGTAACGTGAAGGCATGATTTCTTAAGAGCCTAGCATGGGCGTAAAGAACGTAACGTGAGCAAACGGGCCGATGTGGCAAGCCATAATCGTGTTGTTTAGATTAGGTCATTGTTGACTGCACTAGCTTGTGATACCAAATACCCACATCTTCTAAACTGTACGGCTCACCGCACCCTTTGAAATTGAGCTGCTACCATAGAGCTGTTATGGCGAAATCCACCGCCCCCCCTGCCGAAAACCGACTCAAAACTCGAGCTGTCAGACTTGTGCGTAGTCCCTATAAGCGGTTGGCGCGGGTGATCAGGTATCAGCAAAAGACGCCCCTTTCAATGCCCCCGGCGCAGCGGCTGAGGGCGCTCAGGCACGGATTTCGCAGCTCGATGTACATCTTTTACGATTTTGAGCACAATGACCCCAAGGATTACCTGCCCGACACGGTTTTTCGCGCAGCGACGGATATCAACGGTCCCTTTTGCCAAAACATCCTTCGTGACAAACTGCTCTTTTCGCGGTTCCTGAGCGGCGTCTTCCGAGTGCCGGAGGTGTTCGCACTCATCGACCGTGGTCAGGTCTACCTGCTGGGCGAGAAGACGCTGCCGCAGACTTTAGAAGCGCACGGCGGCTTTGTCATGAAACCTTCTGACGGTTGGCAAGGGGAGGGTATTTTTAGTGTTACAAAGTCCCAGGGCGAGCTTCGCGTCAACGGGCAGCTGAGCACGGAGGCCGCGTTAGGAGAGCGCACGGCTCGGCTGAGCGGCTATCTGGTCACCGAGCGCATCGCGCAAGACGGTTACGCCCACGCCATCTTTCCGGGTTCGGCCAACAGCGTCCGGGTCGTCACCATGCAGGACCCGGGCGACGATCACCGGCCCTTTATAGGGGTGGCGTTTCACCGTTTCGGCTCCAAAACGACGGGGCCGGTCGACAACGTCTCCAAAGGTGGGCTGATGACCCATATCGATCCCCACACCGGCGTCATGGGTCGCGCCATCAAGTTTCCGCATGAGACCGGTGGCGCGCTCTCCTGGTGCGCGCAGCATCCCGATACGGGCGTCCCTATCGAGGGTCAGGCCGTACCGCGCTGGGGGGCGTTGCAACAGGGGCTGCTGGAGCTGGTCGAGACCTTTCCTTTTTTCCGCTACGTCGGTTGGGACGTGATCATCGCCCAAGATACCTTTTGGCTGGTCGAGGGCAACCACAACCCGTCGCCGGTGGGTCAGGTGTTTCACCCCTATTTAAAAGACCCCAAGATTCGGCGGTTTTTTAGTTACTACGGCGTTGTCTAAGATTTGAAAGACCCCCCAGGCGGCTTGACCGTCAAGTCCTAACCCCTCCGATAAATCGGATTAACTCCGGTATGATAGCCTAGTTATGAACGCTTCTCTTTTAGATGGTCATCTTCTAGATGGTCACGCCGTAGTCTTGTTCGACGGTGTTTGCAACCTCTGCAACGCTTCGGTCACCTTCGTTATAGACCATGATCCCAGAGGGTATTTTCGTTTCTCGCCTCTCGAGTCATCAGCTGAACATCTTCTACTACAAGGTGTTGTAAGAGAGAATTTGCCCGACAGTATTGTCCTGCTTGAGGCGAGCGGCTACTACACGCAGTCCGACGCAGCGCTCCGCATTGCGCGTCGTTTAAGCGGCGCTTGGCCGCTTCTTTACGCCCTCATTGTAGTTCCCAGGCCGCTCCGAAACCATATCTACGCCTGGATAGCTAGGCACCGCTACAAGTGGTTTGGCCGCACCGACGCGTGCCGCGTGCCGACCCCAGAGTTGCGCGAGAGGTTTCTTGAATTGTAAAGGCGATCCTTAATGTCCCTAATCTCTTTCTCACCTAACGAACCTACGATGTGAGCCGGAATAGTTATTAACGGGGGTAGCTTGTGCTCGGTCCACGAGGCGCGCTACACAAAAGATTAAGGCTCAAGCTTAAGCCGCGCCTTCTCATAGCTC
>CADCWP010000157.1 GCA_902806425.1 uncultured Truepera sp. | reverse complement strand
GGCTGTTTGAGCTTCCCGCCTGCGTCGGCGCAGGAAGTGACCAAAGGAGAGGGCATTTCTTACGCCTGGATAGGTACAACCCTTTGGCCAAGGGGGGTTGCCAAAATGAGGCTCGAGTACCAATTGTTCGGCCATAACCTTCAGGGCGAATATGCGGTTGGCTGCTCTAGCACCTCGAGCTTACGTAACTGTGTCTCAAGTGGTCGTGGCTTCATAACGGGAACGGTCGAGAACGGGGTACTCCACGCACAGCTAAAGGTTGGTGATGAATGCGTTTACACGCTGCTTGGCACTGTCACAGCGGACAAGTTGGTCGCTAAAATCACGCCCACCGATTGCCCCGGCGGCTCTAAAGGCGAGTGGGCTTTGAGAAAAGGCTAGACACACCATGAAATAGCTGCCAAGCGACATGCTCGCTAACTTTGCCCCTGAGTACCACAGGACGAATCAAGAGCAGGCTGCGGTGTAAGAAAGGGAAAGGTCTCAGTGCGCTTGATATGCATCACCACTATCTCTCTCGCGTTCGTCGTTGCAGCAGGATGGCAGGCCCGCGGGTCCACAACCTCTCCAGTGTCCGCGTCTAGCAAGACGAAGCAGGCTGCTGCGGTCGAGGAGAGCGAAGGTGATTTCGTCGGCTTGATCGACATTAGCGGGAGTCGCAAGATATATATGGAATGCCGCGGCACGGGCGGCCCCACGGTCGTGCTCGTCTCGGGCTTCGGCAACGCCGCCGACGTATGGAGCCTGACGTCGGACCCCGAGGACGAGCGACCGACCGTCTTCGCCGGGGTCGCCACCTTCACCCGGGTCTGCGCGTACGACCGTCCGTCGACCTCGACTGCAACCGGCGGCCCGGGCCGTTCCACCCCAGTGCCGCAGCCGACCTCAGCGAAGGCCGCAGCAGCGGACCTCGACGCCTTGTTGACGGCGTCCGGGGAACCGGGTCCATACGTACTCGTCGGACACTCCTACGGCGGCCCGATCATCAGGCTCTACGCCAGTGCCCATCCCGCCGACGTGGCTGGACTCGTGCTTGTCGACGCTACTTCTGAAGACGTGCAGAACAGGCTGACCCCGACGCAACTAGCCCTGTTAGAAGAGCTCAACACTCCATCGCCCGACACCGACGCTGAAGTGCTCGACCTTCAAGCGACCTTCCAGCAGCTGCGCGAGTCACCTCCCGTGCCACCGGTCCCGATGATCGTGCTCACCGCCGACCGACCACAACTGACACCGGAAGTGCTGGCTGAGGCTGAGGCTGCGGGGCAACTCCCCGCCGGAGTGGACCAGGAGTTTGCCGACGCCCTGTGGGCGGCGCAGCTCGCGGCGCAAGACAAGTTGGCCAAGATGTTCCCCAGCGCCGAGCACATCACGAACACCAAGAGCACCCACTACATCCAGCTCGACAACCCGAGACTGGTGACCAATTCGATCCGCCGGGTCGTCGATGAGGTCAGGAATGATGCTGAGAACAGTATAGGTCGTGAAAGCCGTTGAATGAGGCACTAAGGTAAGCACCGTCCGCCAAATAGGGTGGGTTCTGCCCTACTCGGTTCCATGCCAGCTGTACGTGTACCGAAAACCACCTTTACGGACGCTTCACTGTACTGCAAAACGACAAGGGGCTCGTGATGAAAGCCGGACCAGCATGCTATGAGGGCAGCCTAAGGCACGACAGCTATGACACCTTCGATCTCAAATGGCCCGGCGAGACGACGCTACCGGACCCGCTCACCTTCACCCTGGACCCATCAGGGCAGGCTGCGAGCTTTTGGACGGAGGCGTACGGGACGTTTGCGCGTGTACAGGCGACTAAGGGGGACTGCCAGCTATAAGGTCCATAAAGATTCAGAAACGGCCCGGCACGGCATCTCATAGCGGACACTGTTGGAGGCGAAAATGGATGACGTTCATACAGAGGGGCAGCGTGAAATAAGGAGACTTATGTTCGACGACTCGCTGTACGAACGGCAGGCGAACCGAACGTTGGGCCAGACACTTTACGGCGGGGCGGACATCGGGGAGTGCCTCACCACCGCCAGCCGGATCGTGCCGGGCGACGCCGAGAGCTGGCACCGCGAATGGACTAGGGCGGCAGATCGCGTTTACGCGCTCGCGGCTGAGAGCGCCGACAAGGGGCACAGCGTCAGCGCCCGCGAAGCCTTCTTGCGCGCCGCGAACTACTACCGCACGTCCTACACCTTCCTCTACGGCGTGCCGGTGGACCCCCGCCTCGTCACCGCTTTCGACCGCGAGACCGACGCGTTTCTGAAGGCTGCCTCCCTCTTCACGCCAGTGATCGAGCCCGTCGAGATCCCTTTCGAGGGCACGACCCTGCCGGGCTACTTCTGCCGGGTGGACGACGCGGACGAGCCCCGGCCCACCGTCATCGGCACCAACGGTTACGACTCCACCATCCAAGAGGGGTACTTCGCCCACGCGGCGGCGGCGCTGAGGCGGGGCTACAACTGTCTGCTGTTCGACGGGCCGGGCCAGGGGCGGGCACTCATCAAGCAGGGGCTGCATCTGCGACCGGACTGGGAGAACGTCGTCACGCCCGTGGTGGACTACGCGCTCTCGCGGCCCGACGTCGATCCTGATCGGCTTGCGCTCGTGGGCTGGAGCCTCGGCGGCTACCTCGCGTCTCGGGCGGCCTCGGGCGAACCCCGGATCAAGGCGCTCATCGCTGACCCCGGGCAGTGGGACATGCTGGATGCCCTCAAGGGGTTCTTCAGGACGCTCCCGGCGGCCAAACTCGACCATCCGGACACGCTGACCGACGCAGACCTGCAGCCTTATCTGGACCGGATCATGGCGAACCCGAGCCTGCGCTGGAGCATCGTTCAGCGAGCCTTCTGGGTTCACGGCGTGAGTTCACTCAGAGAGTACATCCGGGTGGCCGCGCCGTTCAAACTTTCTACGGTTGTCGAAAACATCGCCTGTCCGACGCTGATCACCCAAGCCGAGAACGACCCCATCGCCGCATTTGCGAGCACCTTCTATGAGGCGCTCCGCTCCCCTAAGACGCTCATACGCTTCACCGCTGAAGAAGGAGCAGGCGACCACTGTGAGATCATGGCCCGCTCGCTCTACCACCAGCGGGCGTTCGATTGGCTCGACGAGGTGTTTGCTGTCTAAAGTTGCCAGCTCTAACCGGAAGCCTACCTTTAGCCTCGGACGGTGCTTTCGAACGTAGCACCGGTTTTTGCGAAGGGACGAACGATGAAGATCGTTTGGTTGAGCATTCTTTTAAGTTGGACGCTGCTCGCAGCGCAGGCACAAGGTAGTCCCGGTGTCACGCTCGAGCGTGTACAGGAGGCGGTGGCCGCCACCGAGAAGCTCGCCCGGGCGGAGGTCGAGAAGGGGGCGGTGCCCGGACTCGCCGTCGCCGTGGTGTTCCAGGACAAGCTCGTTTACGCCGAGGGCTTCGGCGTCAGGGACACACGGACGGACGAGCCCGTGGACGCCGACACCGTGTTCCAGCTCGCCTCCATCTCCAAGTCCGTCGGCTCCACCGTCGTCGCCAGCCTCGTCGGCGAAGGCCTCGTTTCCTGGGACTCGCGCCTTAGCGACCTAGACCCCGAGTTCGCGATGTACGACCCTTGGGTGACGCGTGAGGTCACCATCCGCGACATGTATTCGCACAGGAGCGGCCTGCCCGAGTACGCAGGCGACCTGCTTGGCGATATAGGCTTCACCCGCCAGCAGGTCTTGCACCGTCTGCGCCACCAGCCTCCAGTCTCCAGCTTCCGCTCCGCCTACGTCTATACCAACTTCGGGGTAACCGCCGCGGCTGTGGCAGCAGCTAGAGCGACGGGTAAGACCTGGGCGGAACTCTCTACCGAGCGGCTCTATCAACCGCTCGAGATGGACTCGACGAGTTCGCGTTTCGCGGACTTCATGGCGCGACCGAATAAGGCTCTGGGGCATGTGCTAAGGGACGGCAACTGGGTGCACGAGAGGCAGCGCGAGCCCGACGCCCAGTCGCCCGCGGGCGGCGTGAGCTCGTCGGTGACTGACATGGCGAAATGGATGCGCCTTCAGCTCGGGAACGGAACGTTTGAGGGTAAACAGCTCGTCGCCGAGGACGCGCTCGCCGAAACCCACCAGCCGCACATGCTCACTGGCTTCAGCCCGTTCGACAGCCTTCCCGGGTTCTACGGCCTGGGCTGGAACGTCCGCTACGACGCCCAGGGGCGGCTGCGCCTGGGTCATTCCGGCGGGTTCTACATGGGCGCAGGCACGAACGTGAGCCTGGTGCCTGCCGAAGAACTGGGCATCGTGGTCCTGTCCAACGGCTCGCCGATGGGCGCGCCCGAGGGTATCGCCACAACGTTTATCGACCGCGCCCTGTACGGCGAGCTCACGCAAGACTGGCCCAACATCTACAAAGATGCCGTCGCACGGATAGCTCAAGCCCAAGACCTCACGCCTCAGTACGCCACCAAGCCGACGCCAAGTACGCCTGCGCTGCCGGACGAGGCTTACCTCGGCACCTACAGCAACCCGCTCTACGGCAACGTTGAGGTCGTCGAGAGCGATAGTGGCCTAGCCATCGTCCAGGGTCCCAAGGATATGACATTCGCCATGACGCACTTCAACCATGACACCTTCACCTACGTCACTCAGGGTGAATCGGCAGTCGGCACGGCGGGCGTCTTCCTCCATATTGGTGCGGACGGG